>JBIKLX010000173.1:0-6725 GCA_044359565.1 Ilumatobacteraceae bacterium | reverse complement strand
TCGACGGCGCGTCGCAGCGCGGTGGCGATGAGTTCTTCCTTGGTGCCGAAGTGGTGCACGAGGCGGTTGATGCTGACGCCCAGTGCTGCGGCAAGGGGGCGCAGTGTGGTTTGCGCCAAGCCGTGTTCGGCGAGGTGATCGACGATGCGGTCGAGCAGTTCCTGCCGACGCTCGAGATCTGGTGTCCGCGCCACGGGCGGAACACTACCGGTGGCGGACGAAGCCCGTCACTGCTGCCGGAACTGCTGGCGATAGCCGCTGTCGCCGTCGGCAGCGGCCATCGTGCCCTCGGTGCAGAACCGTTCGTGCAGCCGAGCGAGCGCCGCACGATCGATGCTCACCCCGAGGCCGGGCGCGTCTGGAACGGGCAGCACCCCGCCGCGCGGCGAACAATGGCCCTGTTCGATGACGACATCGGCGGTGAAGCGGAACAGGCTCTGATGCGGGCGGATCATCGTCGGTTCGGCAGCCGTGAGGTGCAGATAGGCGGCAGTCATCACACCCGCATCGCCGCTGTAGCACCAGAAGTCGATGCCGAGCGCGGCGCACGCGCGGAGGAAGTCCTGGGTGCGACGCAGCCCGCCCATCTCGGTGGCATCGATGCAGAACGCATCGGGGACTCCTGCGCGCGCGGCCCGGGCGAGGTCGACCTGATGGGTGCTGAACGAGATCGGTGCCCCGTCGGCGCGCAGTCGAGCCGTCTCGTCGTGGGTGCGGCAGGGGTCTTCCAGCCAGCCCACTCCCAGATCGGCGAGGCGACGGACAACCTGCCGCGCGGTGGGCACGGTGTACACACCGTTCGCGTCGAGACGCTGCACGCGGCCGGGCCCGAGGGCCCGTACGAGGTCGGCCACCATGGCCATCTCGGCCTCGACGTCGAGCACCCCGAGCTTGCCCTCGAACCAGGGCGAGTCGAAGTCGGCGGCCATCTGCTCGCAGTACCGCACCACCTCGGCAGGAGTCTCGTCGCGGCCCACTCGCAAGGCGAAGTACTCGGTGAACGCAACGCTGTCGCGCACTCGTCCGCCCAGCAGGTCGACCAAGGGCACCCCGGCCCGCTTGGCGCGCAGATCCCACAGCGCCATCTCGATACCACCGAACGCTCGTCGCTCGTTGGCCGAGTCGTCCCACAGGCTGAAGCCGGTGCGGGCGACACAGCGGGCCTCGCACCCGTTCAAGTCGTCGATCGAGCAACCGGCGAGTCGTGAACCCATCTGGTTGATGAGCGCCGACAGGTCGCCGTGCGGGGTCTCGCCGATACCGATCACGCCATCGCTGTCGGTGACCTCGACGATGGTGGTGGTGAAGCTGGCGAGGGTGCCGAACGAGAACCGGTACGGCGCCACCATCGGCACGTTGACCGGGGTGGCGACGATGCTGGCGATGTTGGACACGGCGCCGAGGCTAACCAGGGCGGATCAGGAGAACGTCGCCGAAGCGCTCGCCGCCGAGTATCGACCACACCGGTTGCTGACGGATCTGGCCCGCCAGGTCCCACAGGGCCACATCGAGTGGCCACGGCCGCCGCGGTCATTCGCCAGACAACCGTACAAGGAATGCCCCAGGCCGGTGTAGTGTCGCTTCTCGTGACCGACACCGCTCCCGACACCGGCCCCACCAGCGGACCAGACGGCGGAACCTCTACCCGTCGACGTGGCCGCGACCGCGCCGAGGGCACCCGTTCTCGGCTGCCCGAGCAGTTGCCCTTCAAGCAACCGCAGATGCGCCTCAACCACACCGAGGTGGTGTCGGCCGACGAACTCGAATCGATCCACCAGGCATCGCTGACGATCCTCGAGCGCATCGGCATGGAGTTCATGTGCCCCGAGTCGCGCAGCATCATGAAGGCTGCCGGCGCCGATGTCGACGAGAGCAACCACCGCGTCCGGTTCCCACGCGAGCTCATCGAATCGAGCATCACGACGGCACCGAGCGAGTTCACGCTGCACAGCTGGAACCCCGATCACAACGTTCGAATCGGCGGTCGCTGGCTCACGTTCGGCACCGTGGCCAGCACCCCGCACTACATCGACCGCAACGGTGTGCGCCGCACGGGCGACCGTGAAGGTTTCCGCGATCTGCTGAAGCTGGCGCAGATGCTGAACGTCATCCACTACGTGCCGGGCTACCCGGTCGAGCCGATCGACATCCACCACTCGGTGCGCCACCTCGAGGCCTCGCACGACATCCTCACGATGACCGACAAGGGCATGTACTGCTACAGCCTCGGTCGCCAGCGCAACATCGACTGCATCGAGATGACCCGCATCGCCCGTGGTGTCGACCAGGCCACCATCGACCGCGAACCGTCGCTCATCACCGTGGTGAACACCAACTCGCCGCTGCGCCTCGACATCCCGATGGCCCAGGGCATGATCGAGTTCGCCCTCCACAACCAGCCCGTCGTGGTCACCCCCTTCACGCTCGCCGGTGCCATGGCCCCCATCACCCTGGCCGGTGCCCTGGCGCAGCAGAACGCCGAGGCGCTCGCTGGCATCGCCTTCCTGCAGATCGTCAACCCCGGCGCGCCCGCGATGTACGGCGGGTTCACGTCGAACGTCGACATGCAGAGCGGTGCTCCGGCGTTCGGCACCCCCGAGTACGTGCGCACCGCCATGATCGGTGGCCAACTGGCCCGTCGCTACGGCATCCCCTACCGCAGCTCGAACGTGTGCGCCGCCAATGCGCTCGACGCCCAGGCCGCGTACGAGAGCGTCTTCGCGTTGTGGGGCGCTGTCATGGGGGGCGTGAACTTCATGATGCATGGCGCCGGCTGGATGGAGGGTGGCCTCCACTCGAGCCTCGAGAAGATGGTGCTCGACGCCGACCTGTTGCAGATGGTCACCAAGATGATGGAACCCGTCATCGTCGATGCCGACACGCTTGCCATCGACACCATCGAAGAGGTCGGCCCGGGCGGCCACTTCTTCGGTACGGCCCACACCCAGGCCCGCTTCCGCGACGCCTTCTACCGCCCCCTCCTCAGCGACTGGCGCAACTACGAGAGCTGGGAGGAAGCCGGTTCGCCCACCGCCGACGGCAAGGCCAAGCAGCTCGCCGCCAAGTTCCTCGACGCCTACGAACCGCCCGTCATGCCCGCCCAGCAGCGTCAGGAACTCGACGAGTTCGTCGCCCGACGCGTGGCCGAGGGCGGCGTGGCCACCGACTACTGACCGTTTCTCGATCACTCGTTCTCGATCACTCGTTCCCGTACCAGTCAATCCGGCAGCTCAGCCACCTTCAGTCCAGGAGTACCGCATGAAAACCTCAACTCAGGTCGTCGTCATCGGTGGAGGTGTGGTCGGCGCCAGCGTGCTGTACCACCTCACCAAGGCCGGCTGGTCCGATGTCGTCCTCGTCGAAAAGGCGACGTACACCTCGGGCAGCACGTGGCATGCCGCGGGTGGCATGCACACGCTGAACGGCGATCCCAACGTGGCACGCCTGCAGCAGTACACGGTGAACCTGTACCGCGAGATCGAGGCCGAGAGCGGCCAGAACTGCGGTATCCACCTGCCCGGCGGCCTGCAGTTGGCCGACACACCCGAGCGCCTCGACTGGCTGCGCATGGCGCACGCCCGTGGCCGTTACCTCGGTATGAAGACCGAGATGATGTCGATGAAGGAAGCCAAGGAGCTGAACCCGCTGCTCGAGGAGCGGTTCTTCGTGGGTGCGATGTACGACGAGGACGAGGGCAGCGTCGACCCCACCGGCGTCACCAACGCCTACCTCATCTGCGCCCGCAACCGTGGCGCCGAGACCTACCAGCACACCTGGGTAAACAAGCTCAGCCAGCGTGCCGACGGCACCTGGGACGTGCACTGCTACGACCCGTCGAGCGGCGACGACAAGGGCGTCATCCACACCGAGCACGTCGTCAACGCGGGCGGCCTGTGGGCCCGTGAAGTGGGCCGGATGTGCGGCCTCGAGCTGCCGGTGCTGGCGATGGAGCACCACTACCTGATGACCGAGCCGATGCCGGAGGTGATCGAGTACAACCAGACGAACGGTCGCGAACTGCCCCACATGATCGACTTCGCTGGCGAGATCTACGCCCGCCAGGAAGGCCAGAGCATCCTGCTCGGCACCTACGAGCAGGAGAACCGGGTGTGGTCGGCCAAGCAGACCCCGTGGGACTTCGTATCGCAGCTGCTGCCCCACGACCTCGACCGCATCTCGCCCGAACTCGAGCGTGCCTTCGAGCACTTCCCCGCGGTCGGCCGCGCCGGTATCCAGCGGTTCGTGAACGGTCCGTTCACGTTCAGCCCCGACGGCAACCCGCTGGTGGGCCCCATCAAGGGCATGCGCGGCATGTGGTCGGCGTGCGCCGTGATGGCCGGTCTGTCGCAGGGCGGCGGCGTGGGCCTCAGCCTCGCCGAGTGGATGGTGAACGGCGACCCGGGCGCCGACATCTGGGGTATGGACGTGGCCCGCTACGGCGACTTCGCCACGCTCGCGTTCACCAACTCGAAGGTACGCGAGAACTACTCGCGGCGCTTCCGCATCACGTTCCCGAACGAGGAACTGCCGGCGGCCCGTCCGCTGCTCACCACCCCCATCTACGACCGTCTCACCGCGCACAACGCGGTGTGGGGTGCGGCGATGGGTCTCGAGCACCCGCTGTGGTTCCAGAAGCCGGGCCTCGAGCCGCACGAGAACATCACCTTCCTGCGCTCGAACGCGTTCGACGTGGTGGCCGAGGAGAGCCGCGCGGTGCGCGAGCGGGTGGGCTTCAGCGAGGCGTCGAACTTCGCCAAGTACCACGTCAGCGGCCCCGGCGCTGCCGAGTGGCTGCAGGGCCTGTTCACCAACAGCCTGCCGAAGATCGGCCGCACCAACCTCACCGCCATGCTGAACCCGCAGGGCCGCATCGAGGGCGAGTTCTCGGTCAGCCGCATCGGCGACGACGAGTTCTTCCTGTTCGGCTCGCAGGCCGCCGAGGTGCACCACCCGCGCTGGTTCCTGAGTCATCTGCCCGAGGGCAGCCCCATCCGCTTCGAGAACCTCCGTCTGTCGATGGTGGGTCTCACCGTGGCCGGTCCGCTGTCGCGCGACGTGCTGCAGAAGCTCACCGACACCTCGCTCGCCACGAAGGACTTCCCGTTCATGGCGTTCCGCAAGGTGAACCTCGGCATGGCGCCGGTGTGGCTGAGCCGGATGACCTACTCGGGCGATCTCGGCTACGAGATCTGGATGGAGCCCGAGTACCAGCGCTACCTGTTCGACCTCATCTGGGAGGCCGGCCAGGAATTCGACATGCGCCTGTTCGGCTTCCGTGCGCTCATCACGATGCGTCTCGAGAAGAACTTCGGCACCTGGTACCGCGAGTACCGTCCCATCTACACGCCGCTCGAGGCGGGCATGGACCGTTCGTTGAAGTTCGACCACGACTTCATCGGCCGCGAGGCCGTCGAGGCCGAGATCGCCGCCGGGGGCCCGAAGCGCAAGCTCGTGATGTTCCGTGTCGACGTCGACCCCGACGCCCCCGCCGACGTCATCGGCGACGAGCCGGTGTGGCACAACGACGAGGTGGTCGGCTGGATCACCAGCGGTGGCTACGCCCACTACTCGGCGGTGTCGCTGGCCCTCGGCTACGTCCCCACCGAGATCGCCACGGCCGAGTCGGGTTTCGAGATCGAGATCATGGGCCGTCGCCGCCCAGCGACGCTGCAGCACGATCCGGTGCTCGACCCCGAGGGTCTGCGGATGCGCGCCTGATCAGGCGCTCAGCGCCGGTACCAGCCGCCTGGCCAGGTACTGGTGGAAGTCGTGGATCGGTCCTTCGAAGGCGGCCGGGGCGAGTGGCCCCGGCCGATGGTGCCGCGAACGGTAGGCGCGGGTGATGCCGTCGAGCACCTCACGGTCCTCGGCGTTCGTTTCCTGGAACAACACTGCGGCATGCTCGACGAGTTCGTCGGTCCAGTGGTCGCCGAAGAACTGCAGCCCCAACTTCAACCGCACCCGGTCGACGCTTTCGGGCTGGATGCAGATGAACGAGCTGTAGTCGCCCGCGCATCCCGACACCAGGCCGGGCGGGATGGCGAACATCACGCAGTTGTCGACCTCGGCCGGCGTCAGGTCCGGGTGGCCGCGCTCGCTGCGCGGCAGATCGGGCGAGAAGCCGGCGTGATAGCCGAAATAGGCGTCGCCGGGTTCGTAGTGCCGGCACAGCCGGGTGGGGTTCACCGGGTGCAGCGTGGTTCGGTGCAGCGGGGTGAGGTGGTAGCCCTCCATGAAGTTCTCGACGAAGCACTTCCAGTTGGTGTGCCACACCTCGTCGGCCACGAAGCGGGTGGTCATCTGCTCGAGGTGGTAGTTGCCGACGAGCGCTTCGAGCCCGGCGAGCCGCGGCGCCAGAGGTGCCGGCTGGTCGGCCAACGACACGAACAGGAACCCGAGCCACTCCTCGCAGGCCACTTCCGGCAGACGGCAGGCGGCAGCGTCGAACGTCGTGTGCTCGTCGAGGCGCGGAGCACGGGCGAGCGCCCCGTCGAGACCGTACGACCAGTGGTGGTAGGGGCACAGCAGATGCGACCCCTGGGTGCGCTCGGCGACGATGATCGCTCCACGGTGGCGGCACACGTTCGAGAGCACGCGCACCCGTCCGTCATCTCCTCGTACAGCGACGAGCGGTTCGTCGCACAGTTGGAACGGCATCGTGTCGCCGACCCGGGCGATCTCGTCGCCTCGGCCGATGCACACCCACTCCTGGCCGAACAGTGCCG
>JBIKLX010000001.1:0-70887 GCA_044359565.1 Ilumatobacteraceae bacterium | reverse complement strand
ACCTCGAACGGACCGGCGGCATCGCACAGCCGCGAGGCCATGTTGACGGCCGAGCCGATGTAGTCGTCACCCTCGAACAACAGGGCGTAGCCCGAGGCGATGCCGACACGCAGCGACAGGGGCGCGCACACGTCGGCCGAACGGTGCTCGAGGTCGAGCGCGAACGAGATGGCACTGGGCTGGTCGACCGAGACGATCATGCAGCCGTCGCCGAGCCACTTGGCGATGCGCACCCCGCGCTCGCTGGCGGTCTGGCGCACCAGGGTGCGGAACGCGCCGAGGATGCGCCCGGCGGCGTCGTCGCCAAAGGCCGCGGTGTAGTTCGTGAACCCGGAGAGGTCGACGAAGGAGAACGTGCGGGGGACACGCATCGCCACAGAGAGTACCTGCGCGACAGCGACGGGGCGTGCACGTACGATCGTTTTCGCAGATTCGCCAGTACGGCCGGAACGATCGCGCGACTAGGGTGCCCACATGGCAGCCCGGTTCACCTACTCGCGTTGGGACGGCACCCAGAAGGGCTTCGACCTCGACGCCGACTCACTGTTCGAAGAGCTCACCGACGACCTGCTCTACCACGGCGACATCAACAGCGCGCTCCGCCGTCTGCTGCAACAGGGCATGACCGACCGCAACGGCGAGCGCATGCAGGGCCTGAAGGAACTGATGGAGCGGTTGCGTCAGCAGCGTCAGGAGCGACTCGACCGGTCCGATCTCGGCGGTGTGTACCAGGAGATCGCCGACGCCCTCGACGACATCGTCGACGAAGAACGCCACGCCATCGAGAACGCCACCCGCGACGCCGAGCGCAGCGGCGACGAACGTCGCGCCGAGGCCGCCCGCAACGCCGCCGACGACCGCAACTTCCGGCTCGACATGCTGCCCGACGACCTCGCCGGCAAGGTGCGCGAACTGTCGGCCTACGACTTCGAGTCGGCTGAGGCCGCCCAGCGGTTCGAACAGTTGATGGACCAGCTCCGCCAGCAGCTGATGCAGCAGACCGTCGACCAGATGAGCAGTGCGATGCAGAACATGACCCCCGAGGCCATGCAGCGCATGAAGGACATGATGGCGTCGCTGAACGAGATGATCGAACGCCGCGCCAACGGTGAGGACGAGCAGTTCGAGCAGTTCATGGAGCAGTTCGGCGACTTCTTCCCCGAGAACCCGCAGAACCTCGACGAGTTGCTCGAGCAGATGGCCCAGCGCATGGCGGCGATGCAGGCGATGCTCAACTCGATGACCCCCGAGCAGCGGGCCCAGTTGCAGCAACTGAGCGACCAGTTGCTCGACGACATGGACCTGCGCTGGCAGATGGATCAGCTGGGCCAGAACCTGCGCTCGATGTACCCGCAGATGAACTGGGGCCAGAGCTACGAGTTCGAGGGCTCCGACCCGATGGGCATGAGCCAGGCGATGCAGACCATGCAGGAGCTCGGCGACCTCGACCGGCTCGAGAACCTGATGCGCAACGCCACCAATCCGGCCGCGCTGGCCGAGGCCGACATGGACCGGGTGCGCGACCTGTTGGGCGACGATGCGGCCCGCTCGCTCGAACGGCTGGCCGAGCTCACCAAGATGCTCCAGGACGCCGGCCTCATCGACAACAAGGAAGGCCGCCTCGAGCTCACCCCGAAGGGCCTCCGCAAGATCGGCGCCAACGCGCTGAAGGATCTGTTCGAGAAGCTCACCAAGGACGCCGGTGGCCAGCACCAGTTGAACCGGCTGGGCCAGGGCCACGAGCGCACCTACGACACCAAGCAGTACGAGTACGGCGACCCGTTCAACCTCGACCTACAGCGCACCATCCGCAACGCCGTGCGTCGCCAGGGTTCGGGCACGCCAGTACGCCTCGACCCCGAGGACTTCGAGATCGAGCGCACCGAGCACCTCACCCGGTCGTCGACGGTGCTGATGCTCGACTTGTCGATGAGCATGCCGATGCGCGACAACTTCCTGCCGGCCAAGAAGGTGGCCATGGCGCTGCACTCGCTCATCTCGTCGCAGTACCCGCGCGATTACCTCGGCCTCATCGGCTTCGGCGAGACCGCCCGGGTGCTGAACCCCGAGCAACTGCCCGAGGTGAGCTGGGACTACGCCTACGGCACGAACATGCACCACGCGTTCACCCTGGCCCGCCAACTGCTGGCCCGCCAGAGCGGCACCAAGCAGATCATCATGATCACCGACGGCGAGCCGACGGCGCACATCATGAGCAACGGGCAGGTGTTCTTCAACTACCCGCCGGTGTACGAGACCGTCGAGGCCACCTTGCGCGAGGCGCTGCGCTGCACCCGCGAGAACATCCGCATCAACACCTTCATGCTCGACGCCGACCACGGGCTCAGGTCGTTCGTCGAGAAGCTCACCTCGATCAACCGCGGCCGGGCGTTCTTCACCAACAACGAGACCCTCGGCGACTACGTGTTGGTCGACTTCATCGAGCACAAGCGCCAGCTCGCTCGTGGTCAGGGCGCCCGCCGAGCAGGCTGAACGCCCTGATTCCTGGTACGGATGTCATGCGTCATGACCGATTTGAGGAGTTCTTCACGATTCCCTCTTGCGCGAACGTGATCGTTTCGTGAACAATGACATCGCTGTAATTACAGCGGTGGTAGGCCGTAGGCAGTTCATCAGCGATACGGCACGAGTAGGGGAGGTCCGAATGGATTCCGAGCACGCGAACGATGAGCGCAGTTGGCAAGACCAGGCCAACTGTTTGGGTGTTGATCCCGATCTGTTCTTCCCCGAGCGCGGCGCTTCCACGCGTGAGGCCAAAGAGGTGTGCCGCGGTTGCGTGGTGCGCATGGACTGCCTCGAGTACGCGCTCGCCAACGGCGAGAAGTTCGGCATCTGGGGCGGCCTGTCCGAGCGCGAACGTCGGCGCCTGCGACGCCAGCGCGCCCTTGCAACTCGTCGCGTCACGGCCTGAGCCGCAGGCGCGTCTCCACCACACCGTGCTAGCCTGACCCCATGCTCTCTTTCCTCGATCCGCCTGAGATCATCCTGATCATCGTCGTCGTCCTGGTGCTCTTCGGCGGCTCGCAGTTGCCGAAGCTGGCCAAGAACCTGGGCAAGGCCCAGCAGGAGTTCAAGTCCGGCCTGGCCGATGGTCAGAAGGAAGCCGACAAGACCGAGACGAAGTCCGACTCGGGCAACTGATCGCTCAGTACGCAACGGGCGCCGCCCCCTCCGCTCGGAGGAGACGGCGCCGTTGTCGCGTCTGGGGGTCTGTCGAGTTGCTGGTGCGGTCAGCGGGTGCTGGCGTCGCGGCGGCGCTTCAGGATGCGGCGCCGCTCGCGCTCGCTGCAGCCTCCCCACACCCCGTGCTCGATGCGCTCAGCGAGTGCGTACTCGAGGCAGGTGGCCGAGACGGGGCAATCAGCACAGATCTTGCGGGCCCTGTCGACGCCGACGCCGTCGCTGGGGAAGAACACGGCCGGCGGATAGTTGCGGCAGTTGCCCATCGCCATCCAGGCCGTGACCGACTCGTCGTCGCTCGGCCGAGGCGCGGGGATGGCGACTGGTGTTTCGAGAGTGAGGGGGGATTCGTGGGGTTGCATGGCGTCTCCTTCCGGCCGATGGACCGACCTTGTTGTGCGCCCGCACCAGCCCCGAGAGGCTCCCGCCGAACCACACGACACGATCGTTCACTGTCTTTGACGTCGCAGCGTGAGGATTGGTTCCCGGAAACCTCGACGCTACCAGCGTGCTTCGACCTGGCACAGCCTTTCCCCCATCCCGGTACACTTGGGCCGCCCCATGTGAGCCGTTCGAGGCACGAGGAAAGCTGATCGACTGATGACCGACACCACGATGGAAGCGCCCCGAGCGCACGTCCGCATCGTCTACCTTGGGCCTGTTGCACCGCACTGGGAGGTCTACGGCGACTATGGCGACCGTACCGTGGTCGAGGAGTTCCGCACCCGGGCACTCGCTCGCCTGGTGCTGCTGCCGCCGCAAGACCCCCAGTTCCGCCGTAACCGCGAGCGCATCATGCGCGACGGCGAGCGCGAGCAGGTCTCGGTGGAGTGGGACCTCGGGCATCCCGAGAGCAACTCCTGAGCGGCACGGCCGATGAGCGGCCGGCTGTTCAACCGTGAACTGAGCTGGCTGGCCTTCAACGACCGTGTTCTGTCACTGGCCGCCGAACCGGGCATCCCGTTGCTCGAGCGGGTGAAGTTCGTCGCCATCTGCTCGAGCAACCTCGACGAATTCTTCCAGGTACGCGTCGCCGCGCTGAAGGACCAGCGCGCCGTCGGCCTGACCGTCCGCTCGGCCGACGGCCTCACGCCCGCCGAGCAACTGGCGGTGGTTGGCGACGCGGTGTCGGTGATGGTGGCCCGCCAGGAGCAACTCTGGCGATCCACACTCGTGCCGGCCCTTGCCGAGGTGGGTGTGAACGTGCTCGGGTGGCACGACCTCGACGTCGCCGACCGGATCGAATTGACCGAGGTGTTCGAACGCCGGATCTTCCCCGTGCTCACACCGCTGGCGGTCGACCCTGCCCACCCGTTCCCGTACATCTCCAACCTGGCACTCAGCCTGGCGGCCATGGTGTCGGATCCCGAGACCGGCGAGCGGCGCTTTGCGCGGGTGAAGGTGCCCAACGTGTTCCCGCGGCTCATCGCGTTGAGCGATGGCACGCGGTACGTGCCCGTCGAGCAGATCATCACCGCTCACCTGCACCTGCTGTTCTCGGGCATGGTGGTGGAGGACTGCTGGCCGTTCCGCGTCACTCGCAACGTCGATCTCACCCTCGAAGAGGAGGACGCCGACGACCTGCTGGCAGCGGTGGAACTGGAGCTGCGCCGTCGGCGGTTCGGTCGTGCCGTGCGCCTCGAGGTGCAGCAAGGAATGAGCGACGAGCTGGTCGAGTTGCTCACCCGCGAACTCGACCTCGAGGTCGCCGACGTGAGTTACCACGAGACGCTGCTCGATCTCACCTGTCTGTTCCAACTTGCGTCGCTCGACCGACCCGATCTGCGCGACACGCCGTGGCCGCCGGTCACGGCGGGTCGCATCGTGGCCGCCGACGATGCCGGGCGCAGCATCTTTTCGGTGGTGCGCGAGCGGGCACTGTTGGTGCACCACCCGTACGAGAGTTTTGCCAGCAGCACCGAGAGCTTCATCGCCCAGGCTGCCGACGACCCCAAGGTGCAGTCGATCAAGATGACCCTGTACCGCGCCGGCGGCGACAGCCCCATCGCCCGCAGCCTCATCCGGGCGGCCGAGCGTGGGGTGCAGGTGGCGGTACTCGTGGAGTTGAAGGCCCGCTTCGATGAGGCCACCAACGTCGGCTGGGCCAAGGCACTCGAGCGCGCGGGTGTGCACGTGGTGTACGGCCTCGTGGGGTTGAAGACCCATGCCAAGTGCGTGCTGGTGGTGCGCAACGACGACGATGGTCTGCGCCGCTACTGCCATATCGGCACGGGCAACTACAACTCCAAGACGGCGCGCCTGTACGAAGACGTTGCCTACATCACCTGCGACCCCGACGTGGGCGACGACATCTCGCAGTTGTTCAACCACCTCACCGGCTACAGCCGTGCCCATCGGTACCGCAACCTGCTGGTGGCGCCGCGCGAGCTGCGCGGCCATCTCCTCGACCTGATCGAACACGAGTCGTCGTTCGGCGCTGACGGGCGTATCACCGTCAAGCTCAACTCGCTGGTCGACCCGATGCTCATCGAGGCGCTCTACGACGCCAGCCGCGCGGGGGTGCGGATCGACCTCGTGGTGCGCGGTATCTGCTGTCTGGTGCCGGGTGTGGCCGGCCAGAGCGAAACCATCCGGGTGCGGTCGCAACTCGGTCGGTACCTCGAGCATTCACGTATCGTTTGCTTCGCTCATGGTGAGCAGACCGGCACCGAGGGTGGGACCAGGCCGCTGTACCTCATCGGTTCGGCAGACTGGATGGAGCGCAATCTCGATCGACGCATCGAGGTGCTGGTGCCGGTCACCCATCCCAAGCATCGCGCCTGGCTCGACACGGTTTTCGAGATGTCGCTCGCCGACGATTCGGTGCGTTGGGAACTGGAATCCGACGGCACATGGCACCGTCGCGGTCCCGAACACTTCGCCGACGGCGATGCCCAGGAGCGGTTCTACCACTGGGTGGCCAAGACCCAGAAGCGCTGAGCCCGCGCCACGGTCGCCCGGCCCGACTTCACGGTCACTTCGACGTCCGTTCACCCGTCGTTCATCTGAACGGGGGATGAACGACACCTGGTCTGCTTACGATGCCGGACGGTTGTTCCCCCTACCTCAACCCATCTGAAGGAGACATCAGCGTGAACACCTCGAAGCGGCGTCTGGCACTGGCCGGCGTCATCACTCTCGGTCTGCTCGGCGCCGCATGCGGCGACGACAAGGAGTCGGCCGAGACCACGGCTGCGGCAGAGACGACCGTTGCCCCGGAGACCACGGCTGCGGCCGAGACCACCATGGCCCCTGAGACCTCGATGGCGCCCGAGACCACCATGGGTGGCGAGGGCGACCTCGCTGCCGGTGAGGTATTCGTGACGGGTTCGTCGACCGTTGAGCCCATCTCGATCAAGGTCGGCGAACTCGCCCTCGAGCAGTCCGGCGGCGAACTGAAGGTCACCGTCGAGGGTCCTGGCACCGGCGACGGCTTCAAGAAGTTCTGCGCCGGTGAGGCCGACATCAGCGACGCCTCGCGCAAGATCAAGGACGAAGAGGCCGCACTGTGCGCAGAGGCCGGCATCGAGTACGTCGAGATCGAGGTGGCGATCGATGGTCTGACCGTCGCCACCAGCCCGGCGAACACTGCCGTCGAGTGCCTCGACATCCCGGCGCTCTACGCCCTGATCGGACCCGAGAGCGAAGGTTTCGCCAGCTGGGCCGACGCCAACACCCTCGCCACCGAGCTGGGCTCGACCGTGGGGCCCCTTCCCGATGCGCCGCTGAGCGTGTTCGGCCCCGGTGAGGAGAGCGGCACCTACGACACCTTCGTCGAGTTCGCGATCGCCGACTTCGCCGAGGAGCGCGGCGCCGACGAGGCCACGCGCGCCGACTACTCGTCGAGCCCCAACGACAACCTGATCGTCGAGGGCATCGAGGGCAGCGACACCAGCCTTGGCTGGGTGGGCTTCGCCTACTACCAGGCCGAGGCCGAGCGGATGAAGGGCATTGCCATCGACGCCGGCGACGGCTGTGTCGCTCCCACCGTCGAGGCGATCGCCGACGGCAGCTACCCGTTCTCGCGCAGCCTCTACATCTACGTGAGCAAGAACGCTGCTGCTGAGAACCCGGCCGTTGCGTCGTTCGTCGACCTGTACCTGTCGGAGGCCGGGCTCGCCCAGGTGGCCGCCGCTGGCTACGTCGACCTGCCGGCAGAGCGCATCCAGGCCTCTGTCGACGCCTGGGCCGCTCGCTGAGTCAACCCTCCTAGCCCTCGGGGCCGGCCGACTTCCCCCCAGTCGGCCGGCCCCGGAGGCGTTTCCCATTCCTCCTATCGAAGGACCTCCAGGTGGCAAGCAGCATCCCGGCGAACCAGGTGCACGGCAGTGGTGTCGGACTCACCGTCGCCGACCTCGGGGGCGACCCGAAGCGTCGTCGCCGCGAACAGTTGATGCGACGGTTGATGCAGTCAGCTGCGTTGTTCTCGATCCTCGTGAGCGTGTTGATCCTGTTCGTGCTGGTGCGTGGGGCCTTCAACTTCATGCGTGCGATCGACTGGGACCTGGGAATGCTCACCGACACCGGGTGGTTCCCGCGTCGAGAACGCTTCGACCTGCGCACCATCGTGGTCGGCAGCATCGTCATCGGCTCGGTGGCGATGCTCGTCGCCGTGCCGTTCGGACTCGGAGCAGCGATCTACCTGTCCGAATATGCACCGACACGGGTGCGGCGGATCGTGAAGCCCGTGATCGAGGTGCTCGCAGGCATCCCGTCGGTGGTCGTCGGCTACTTCGCGCTGAAGTTCATTGCGCCCGACGTCGTCAGCCGACTGTTCGACCCCGAGCAGCCTCGGAACATGATGGTCGCAGGTCTCGGCATCGGGATCCTGGTGATCCCGATCATGGCATCGGTCAGTGAAGACGCGCTACGTGCAGTACCGCCGTCGCTGCGAGAGGCCAGTTACGGCATCGGTGCCCGCAAGGTGAGCACGACGCTGCGCGTCGTGGTGCCAGCCGCAGTGTCGGGCTTGGTGGCAGCGTTCGTCATCGCCACATCGCGAGCGATCGGCGAGACGATGGTGGCCACGATGGCCGGTGGCTACGACGGCAGCGGCCCGTACAACGGCCTGTCGCCGCTGAACCCCGGCCTGACGATGACGGCCGCAATGACCAACGCGGCTGGTGGCACCGACCAGGTGAAGAGCGGGGCGGCGTTCGAAGTGCTCTTCTTCGTCGGCTTCCTGCTCTTCCTCATCACTGTCCTGCTCAACCTCATCGGCGACCGGTTCGTACACCGAGTTCGTCAGAAGTACTAGGAGCGAACTCGTGGCACTCATGACCCCCGGAGCCGCCGGCGCCCACGGTGCCGACGCGGTTCGAGCCTCGCTCACCCGCCGCGATCGCGACATCACCGGCTTCCTGCTGGCGACGCTGCTGCTCATCACGGTCTCCGTCACGCTGCTGATCCTGTTCACGCTCGTCGGCCAGGTCCTCACCAGCGCGATGCCTGTGCTCAGCGACCGCGGCACCGCGTTCCTCACCGACACGATCGGCTCGAACCCCACCAAGGTCGGCATCGGGCCAGGCATCTTTGGCTCGGTGTTCATCGGTCTCGGCGTGCTCGTGCTCGCCATCCCACTCGGCGTCGCCGCAGCGATCTACCTCGAGGAGTACGCCCATCAGAACCGCCTGACCCGGTTCTTGATGGTGAATGTTCGCAACCTTGCCGGTGTGCCTGCCGTGATCTACGGCGTGCTCGGTCTGATCATCTTCGTCGGCTGGCTGCGCCCGGTCACGGGCGGCGAGAGCGTGATCGCCGCCGGGCTGACGCTCGCCACACTGGTGCTGCCGATCGTGATCATCACCTCGATGGAGGCGATCCGGGCCGTGCCGCAGGGGCTTCGCGATGCCGGATACGGTGTCGGTGCCTCGAAGTGGGAGGTCACTCGCGATCACGTGTTGCCCTATGCAGCGCCGGGCATTCTCACCGGCACGATGCTCTCGCTGGCCCGCGCGCTCGGCGAGGCAGCACCACTCATCATGATCGGGGCCATCACCGGGCTGCTGCCGCAGGCGAGCCTGACGGGCAAGTTCACCGCAATCCCGATGCTGATCTACAACTGGTCGGGACGTCCCGACACGCCGGGGGCCGAGTACGGCTGGTCGAGTGCGGCCGCGGCCGCGGGTCTGGTGCTGTTGATCATCGTCTTCTTGTTCAACCTTGCTGCAATCCTGCTCCGGAACCGCTTCGAAAAGGTCCGGTCCGGCACATGACCAACCCCGAGGAGCCAACCATGACCACTGGTATTGTCGTGACGACGAGGAGTAGCGAGGCCATGACCACTGAGCTGACGCCGGATCCGCACGAGTCGCTGGTGTTCGATGTCAGCGACCTGAGCGTCTACTACGGGGCGTTCCGCGCTGTGCGCAACGTCACCCTCACCATCCGGCCGCACGAGATCACCGCATTCATCGGTCCGTCGGGGTGTGGCAAGACCACGGTGCTGCGTTGCTTCAACCGCATGAACGACTTCATCGAGACCGCTCGCGTGGAGGGATCTGTCAAGTACCACGGGGTGAACCTCTACGACCCGCAGGTGAACTCGACCGAGGTGCGTCGGCGTATCGGCATGGTGTTCCAGAAGCCGAATCCGTTCCCGAAGAGCATCTACGAAAACGTCGCCTACGGGCCGCGGCTCGAGGGCATGAAGAAGAAGGCCGAACTCGACGACGTCGTCGAACGGTCGCTACGCGGTGCCGCCCTGTGGGACGAGGTGAAGGACCGCCTGAAGGCATCGGGCCTCAGCCTGTCGGGGGGTCAGCAGCAGCGTCTGTGCATCGCCCGGGCCATCGCTGTCGAGCCCGACGTGATCTTGATGGACGAGCCGTGCTCTGCGCTCGACCCCATCGCCACCGCCCGCATCGAAGACCTGATGCAGGACATGAAGCAGCGCTACACCATCCTCATCGTCACCCACAACATGCAGCAGGCAGCACGAGTGAGTGATCGCACGGCGTTCTTCACCACCGAGGTTAACACCGAGAGCGACCGCCGCACCGGGGTGCTGGTCGAGTTCGACCGCACCACGAAGATGTTCTCCACCCCGAGCGATCAGCGTACCGAGCAGTACGTCACCGGCAGGTTCGGCTGATGGACGAGTTGCGACGCGGGTTCCACACCGACCTCGCCGAGGCGAAGAACGAACTGGTGCGCCTTGCGGCTCAGGTGACCGAGACCATCCCCCGGGCCACGGCCGTACTGCTCGACGGCGACCTCGAGGGGGCCGACTACCTCATCCGTGCCGACGAAGCGATCAACAACCGAACGCTCGAACTCGAGGAGCACTGCTACCGGATCCTCGCCCTGCAGGCACCCGTTGCGGCCGATCTCCGCCAGGTCGTCGCGCTGCTCCGGATGGCCGCCGAAGTCGAGCGCAGCGCCGATCTGCTGTGCAACATCTGCAAGGCAGCCCGGCGCATCTACGGGCACGATCTCGACCCGAAGCTGCGCGGCATCATCAGCCGCATGGGCGAGCAGGCCGAGCAGTTGTACGAGGCCGCTATCGCCTCGTTCGTCGAGAACGATGCCGCCAAGGCGGCGGCACTCGACGATATGGACTCGTTCCTCGACGGCCTGCAGAAGCAGTTCGTGCAGGCCATCTTCGAGAGCCATGCCGGTGGGCGCATCGACCTGCAGGTGGCGGTGCAACTGGCCGTGGTGGCCCGGTTCTACGAGCGCATCGGCGACCACGCCGTGAACATCGGCGAGCGCGTGCAGTTCATCATCACCGGTGAGAACCTGGTCTGAGCAGTAGCGCCATGGGTCTGCTCCAGCGCCGCCGAGAGACGACCGACGACACCACGGCCGCCGACCTGGCCGACGCGCGGGCCGAGATCGAACGGCTGCGGATCGAGTCGGCACGTGCTCAGGCAGCCCTCGATGGCCTGGCCGTCGGCGTGGTGCTGGTCGACCCCGACGGCAACATCGTGAACCGCAACGCCGTGGCGGGCACGCTGCTGGGCGCAGGCCATGCCGGGGTGCTGGTGGCCGAGGCCGTCGACCGTCAACTCGAACAGGCCCGCGAGGGCCGGCCGGGCCGTGTCGATGTGCAGTTGTTCGGTCCGCCGAAGCGCGTGGTCCAGGTGCAGGCCGCGCTGCTGGCCGACGGCGGGGTGTTGGTGACGGTGGAAGACATCAGCGAGCGGGCCCGGCTCGACGCCGTGCGTACCGACTTCGTCGCGAACATCAGTCATGAATTGAAGACGCCGGTCGGAGCGATCGCCCTGCTGGCCGAGACCATCGTCGACGAGGACGACCTCGAGGTGGTGCGTCGCCTGGCGAACAAGATGGTCGACGAAGCCCACCGGGCAGCGACGTCGATCGACGACCTGCTCGAACTGTCGCGCATCGAACTCGACGGCCGTGCCGTGCGCGACCGGGTGAGCGTGGCCGGTGTGCTACGCGACGCCGTGGTGCGATCGCTCGCCGCCGCCGAGCAGCGCGACATCCGGCTCGACCTCGAGGAACCGACCGATCCCTCGGCTGTGCTGGGCGACCGTCGCCAACTGGTGTCGGCCGTCAGCAACCTCATCGACAACGCGGTGAAGTACAGCGAGAGCAGCACCGAGGTGCGCATCAGCACCCGCCGCGCCAACGGATTCGTCGGCCTGGTGGTGACCGACTTCGGTGTCGGCATCCCGACACGCGACCTCGACCGGGTGTTCGAACGCTTCTACCGCGTCGACCGCGCCCGCAGCCGCGACACCGGTGGCACCGGCCTCGGCCTCGCCATCGTCCGCCACGTCGCCAACAACCACGAGGGTGAAGTCACTGTTCAGTCCGTCGAGGGCGAAGGCAGCACATTCATACTCAGCATCCCGGAGGCACCGTGACCATTCCCGTCGTCCTACTCGTCGAAGACGAGGAGAGCTACGTCGAGGCGCTCCAGGTGGGCCTGAAGCGCGAAGGCTTCCGGGTGGAGGTGGCGCGCGACGGGTTCGAGGCGCTCGACCGGTTCGACGTCGTGCGGCCCGATATCGTCATCCTCGACGTGATGCTTCCTCGCATCAGCGGCATCGACGTCTGCCGGCAACTGCGCAAGCGGTCGCAGGTGCCCATCATCATGGTCACGGCGAAGAGCGCCGAGATCGACACCGTGGTGGGCCTCGAGGTGGGCGCCGACGACTACGTCACCAAGCCGTACCGCATCCGTGAACTGGTGGCCCGCATGCGCGCCGTGCTGCGCCGCAATGCCCGTGAGGGCGCTGGACCCGACGTGGGACCGGGTGCCATCGTCGTGGGCGACGTCACCATCGACCCCGACGAACACCTGGTCACCGTGCGGGGCGAGCCGATGCGGCTGCCGCTGAAGGAGTTCGAGCTGCTCCACATCCTGCTTGCCAACGCCGGCCGGGTGCTACCGCGCGAGACGCTGATCGACCGGGTGTGGGGCACCGACTATGTCGGCGACACCAAGACCCTCGATGTGCACGTGAAGCGGCTGCGCAGCAAGCTCGAGGCCGATCCGGCCAGCCCCGAGCGCATCGTCACCATCCGCGGCCTCGGCTACAAGTACGAACGGTCGAAGAACAGCTGATCGAACCGGGTGCCCGTCGGGGCGACCCTACGATGACGACCGTGCGCGCGCCGACGGTTCCTTCCCGATTCCGCCGGCTGGCCGCGACCCATGCGGCGATGGCGGCGGGCGATGCGGCCATGGTGGTGGCGCTCGCCGACTCGGTGCTGTTCAGCCTCGACCCCGACGCAGCCCGCAGCCGGGTGCTGCTGTTCCTGGGCATCAGCATGGTGCCGTTCCTGTTCGTCGCGCCGCTCATCGGCCCAGCGATCGACCGGATGAAGGGTGGCCGCCGGCTGGTGGTGGCACTGGTGGCGCTCGGCCGTGTGGTGCTGGCGTTGGCGATGGCCAGTCGGGTCGACAGCCTGCTGCTGTTCCCCCTCGCGTTCGCGGCGATGGTGCTGCAGAAGACCTACGCCATCTCCAAGAGTGCGCTCGTGCCCAGCGTGGTGACGAGCGATACCGAACTGGTGGAGGCCAACTCGAAGCTCGGCCTCATCTCCGGTCTCGTGGGTGCGGTTGCGGTGCTGCCGGCGGTGTTGCTGCAGAAGGCGATCGGCCCCGGTGCGACGCTCACGTACTCGGCGGTGCTGTTCGTGCTGGCGCTGGTTGCGGCGCTGCGACTGCCCAGTGAGGCCGTGGCCGTGCAGCCGGCCGACCGGCTGGAGCACGAGGAGTTGCACGCCGACAGCGTGGTGCTCGCCGCTGCGGCGATGCTGTTCGTGCGGGCCGCCGTGGGCTTCACCTTCTTCCACCTGTTCTTCTGGTTCCGCCGCCAGGATGCTGGCCTGGTGTGGTTCGGGGTGTCGGTGGCCGTGGCGAGCCTGATGACGATGGCCGCCAACGCGCTCGGGCCGACCATCCGGCGACGACTGCGCGAGGAGACCATGCTCGTTGCATCACTGGTGCTCGTCGCCGCAGTGGGCCTGCTGGCAGCGCTGTTCGGCGGTTTGCTCGCGGCCATCGCGCTGGCCGGCGCGGTGAACTTCGCGGCCGCAACGGGACGGCTGGCGTTCGAGGCCATCGTGCAACGCGACGCCCCCGACGCCAACCGCGGGCGCGCATTCGCTCAGTTCGAGACGCGCTTCCAGTTGGCGTGGGTGGCGGCCGGCGTGGTGCCGGTGCTGTTCACGATGCCCGGCCGGTACGGCTTCGCATTCGTGGCGGTCACAGCGTTGGCCGCGCTGCTGCTCTACGCGTCGGGGAGTCGAGCAGCGCGAGGTCGAAGACGACGTCGAAGTGGTTCCGGTCGGGCATCTCGATCAACTCGGCGTCCCATGCCTCCGCCAGCGCTGCACTCTGTGCGATGAACGCCGCGGTCTCGTTGTCGCCATGCGCTACCACCACCGGGGCGCCGGGCAGCACGTCGAACGGCACCGAGTACTCGCGCGCAGTGACGAGGCTGAGCCCCAACGCGTCGTTCACGTAGGTGTCGACCAGCGGGGTGAGGTCGTACACGCCGCTGAGCAGCACGACCAGGTCGAGCGGCAGCCGTGCGGCGATGGCCGCGTGAGCGGCGAGGTGTGCGCCGGCCGAGCTGCCCGACAGCGTGACGCTGGTGGGCACGAAGTGCCCCTGCAGCATGTGGAGGGCGGTACGGCACTGGGTGATGATCGTGGGTAGGTCGACCGCCGGAGCCAACGAGTAGTTCACGGCCGCGAACGACGTGTTCGGCTGGTCGGCGAACCCCAGCGCCGGACCGAGCGAGTCCCATGCCGACAGTTCCTGCCAGTAGCCACCGTGGATGAAGACGTGGAGATGGCCCATCAGGCGAGGGTTCACGACGACGGCGAACTCGTCGGGGTGCGGCCCGTAGTTGAGTACCTCGTGCCCGAGCGCTGCGGCGCGGGTGCTGTCGGCGCGGTAGCGCTCGATTTCGTCAGCCAGGCTCGCCACCCGGGTCGACGGCGAGTACTCGCGTTCGAGCGGTGTCATCGAGGCGGGCTCAGAGTTCGATACGGGCCAGCCACAGGCCCGGCGCATCGAGTTCGGCGGGCGTGGGCAACGCACCGGCGCAGGTGAACAGCGGCGCGAGCCCGGCCTCACCGGCGCGGTCGACCACCCCCGCCACGAAGGCCTTGCCGCGCTGTACGAGCGCCGGGGTGACCTGCAGGCCGAGGAGCCGCTCGATGAACACGTCGTCGGCGCCTGCCTCGACCCGGCGTCGGCGCACGGCCTCGGCGATACGCAGGGCGTCGCCGCCGATGATGCGGGCCGCAACACTGTCGACCGTGTAGTCGACGAAGCCCACCACCGCTGCAGTGGCCGCATCGAGTACCGGTGCCAACGCGATCTGCTCGGGAGAGCGCACCGCACCGAGTAGCACCTCAGGGTCGCTGAGGGCCCTCTGCATCGCCTGCATCGGGTCGCCTCCGTCGAGGTCGAGCTGCCCGAGCTTGTCGGCAACGGCGGCCGGGTCGGGGCGGAACGCGGCGACGTGCTGCTGCACCAACGACGTGATGGTGTCGCGGGCGATCGCCTGCGCGAACACGGCGTGGCCGGTGAGTTCCTGGGCCAGCACCCACAGGCGCATCGAGTCGACCGGCAGGCTCCAGTCGCCGGCGAAGGCGTCGATGGTGGCGGGCACCACCAACAGGGTGGAGGTGGCCCGCGGGATGGGCAGGTCGTACTGGCCGAAGGCGCGGGCACCGAGTCGGCCGACCATCGACCCGAGGGCCATGCCCAACATGGCCGGCGCCATCATCTGACTGAGGCCGGCGAACATGGCCATCATGGGGTCGGTGCCGCTGTCGTCGCCGAACCCGGTGGCGGCAGGCGGCCGTCCGAGCGAGGTGGCCAGTTCGGTGAACAACGGGCGGTAGGCCTCGAGCGTGCGCTGCGCCCACACCCCGGGCGTGGTGAGTTCGAGCGTTGCTGCCGGTGCCTCGAGGCCGGAGACGTCGCGGACGTGCATCTCGGCGATGGGCAGCAGGTGCTCGTAGGCGATGCGCACCGTCGGGTCGACGTTGCCCTCGGCCGCGCCACCGGTGGCGGCCATGCCGGCGAACTGCCGGGCGGCATCCCAGTTGAGCGGGCCCTGCCCGGCCATCGCTTTGGCCAGATCGCCGAACATGGGCAGGTTGGCGAACGGGTTGTCGCCCTGGCCGGGGTCGGCTGCGTCGTCGGCTGCCATGAGTGCATGCTAGGGGTGCCGGGGCGTGCGGCAACGGCGCCTCGGATAGCGTCGTGCCATGACCGGAGTGTGGGTGAGCGATGCCGACAGTGCGCTGGGTACCCGTGTGCTCGGTCGTCTGGCGGTGATCGACGGCATCGACAGCGTGGAGGCCGGTACCGGCGAGATCGCCGTCTACCTCGGTGCCGCCGACCCCGACTCGCGATCGCGGCGACGCGAGAGCATCACCGCCGGCGCTGCGGCGATGCTCGACACGGTGGCGGCCGCCCGCCATCTGGTGGTGGTGTCGTCGGCCATGGTGTACGGCGCCTGGGACAACAACCCGGTGCCGATCACCGAGGATGCCGTGCTGCGGCCGGGGAACGAATTCGCCTACGCATCGCAGGTGGCGGCGGTCGAGCAACTGGCCGAGGCCTGGCGTCAAGCCGCCCCTGGGCGCACCGTCACCGTGCTGCGTCCGGCGGTGCCGATGGCCGCGAACGGCACCAGCGGGCTCGCCCGTGCATTGGCGTGGGGTACGGGACAACGACTCGCCGTCGACGATCCGCCCGCGCAGTTCGTTCACCTCGACGACCTCGCCGCCGCCGTCGAACTTGGTGTCGTCCGCTGCCTCGACGGTGTGTTCAACGTGGCCCCGGACGGGTTCATCCCGGCGACTTCGGTGCGTGCCCTGTCGGGCGTGGGGCCGCGACTGAAGCTGCCCGATCGCTTCGCCGACCTCGTCGCCTCGTTGCGCTGGCGCTTCCAGCGCGGCCCGATCCCCCCGGGACTGTTGGGCTACACCCGAGCACCCTGGCTGGTGGCCAACGACCGCCTGCGCGGCGAAGGGTGGGCGCCGACCGTCACCAACGAGCAGGCCTACGTGGAGGGCACCGACGAACGGTGGTGGACGATGATCACGCCCAAGCGCCGCCAGGAGTTGGCGTTGGGAGCGCTGGTGATGGGTGGACTGGTCGCTGTGCTCGCGTTGGCGCGGGTCATGCGCTGGGCGCAACGGCACCGAGCAGCACGCTGACCAGACGGCCCGATGCCACGGAGTTCACGTCGGCCGGTTCGATGACGGTGAGCACCACCACGTCGCCCACCTGATGGACAGCGATGGCCGCGAGGAGGTCGTTCACGCTGGCGACCATCCGTCCGTCGATGGCGACGATGACCTCGCCCACGCGCAGTCCGGCGGTGTCGGCGGGGCTCCGCGGCATGACCGCATCGATGAGTGCACCGATGTGGTCGGCTTCATGCACGAGTTGCACGCCCAGCCAGCCCGCGCGATCGGGGGCACCCGATGCATCGGTGGTGGACGTGGCGCCGGGTTCGCTCGGCTCGTCACCCGGTACGGGCGACGAGGTGGTGGAGTCGGTGCCCAACAGCGCAGCGATGGAGACGACGTGCACCGCGGTGCCGCCGGCGCCGGTGGCGACCATGGTGCACAGCCCGACGAGGGCGCCCTCGGCGTCGACCACCGGCGTGCCCTCGACGAGATCGGTCGCCGGGTTCGACTCAGCGGCACTGGCCGGGCCGAAGTCGAGCGCCTCACCCGCGGCCGGGAACGTGACCTCGAGGTCGCTGTCGCCCAGCACCATCACCTGGTCACCCACGTCGGCGGTGGCGATTCGATCGAACCCGATGACGTCGAGCGGTGTGTCGCCGAGGTCGGATGGGGCGAGCAGCGCGACACCCTGCTCGACGGCGACGACCTGAGCGATGAGGGGCTCGTCGTGTTGGTCGGCCACGGCCACCTCGGCGAACGTCTTCACGGCAGCCGCTGTGGTGAGCAGCAGGCCCGTGCCGTTGACCATCACCGCGATAGCTGTCGGTGCCGATGCGGTGGCCGGTTCGACCGACCCGCGTGGCGGCGATGCCGACAGACGAAGGGTGTTGGGCGGCACGCTCTCGGCCGGCAGTGTGGCTACGGATGCACTGCCGCCGCCGCCGGCCCTATCAGCGGGGGGAGTCGCCGTCGTGACGACGGCGAGCGCCTGCACCGAGCGGGTGACGTCGGGCCCGGCCGTCGGTTGGTCTCGCCCGCTGTCGAAACCGGCGGGCACCAGCATCCACAACACCGTCAGGCCGAGCACCGCGCCGATGGCCCCAGTGGCCGCGAGCAGGCCGCGGCCCACCACGAGGGGTGGTTCCGACATCGCCCACTGGGCCTGGCCGAGTTCGGAGGGGTGACGCCAGACGCGTTCATGGGCCGGCAGCGGTGCCGACGGATAGGCCGCCGTCGGGTCGCCGGACCCGTGGGGGTCGTCGCCCCAGGGGTCGTCGCTCTCATCGCCTCGCTCCACGAAGGCGCGAGAGTAGTCATGGCCCTCGCCGAAGGGAGGTCGCCCCTCCCCGGTCGCCCCTCCCCGGTCGTGACGACTGGCGGCTACGATGCAGGTCGTGACTCCTCCCGACCACGCCGACACCTGGGTCGGGCTCACCGCCGAACCGCTGCCGGTGGGCGCAGCGTACGAGTGGGCCGTCGTGCCCCGCTGCGGTGCCGTGGTGCTGTTCAGCGGCACCGTGCGCGACCACGCGGTCGACGAGACGGGCGTGCTGCGCGACGACGTGCAGCATCTGGTGTACGAGGCCTACACCGAGCAGGCCGTCGCCTCGTTCGAGGCCATCGCCGCAGAGGTGCGTCACCGCTGGCCACACACCGGCCGCGTCGCGCTGTTGCACCGCACCGGCCAGCTCGAACTGGGCGAGAGCTCGGTCATCGCGGTCGTCAGCGCGCCGCACCGGCCCGAAGCCTTCGAAGCTGCGCGCTACGCCATCGATGCGCTGAAAGCCGGCACGCCCATCTGGAAGCACGAGACTTGGGCGGGCGGCCATCAGGGCGCCGGATCGGGTTGGGGCACCGGTGCCCACGACCTGGTCGACCCCGCCACCGTGCCCACGGCGCCCTCAGCGCCGGCCACCTCAGCTCCGGCGGCCTCAGCGTCGAGCACCGCCTCGTGATCGTGGGCATCGTCGTTGTGGTGCTGCTCGTCATTGGTGCGGGGCTGCTGTTGGGACTCAGTCGTCGTCCGCGTCAGGATGAAGGCATGGCCACGTTCCGCCGCCACATCGACGCGCTGTCGCCCGAGGCGCGCCGCGACGTGATGGACCGGGCCCGCCGGCACGAGCAGGAACGCAACTGATGGCCCGCGACCTCGCCATCGACCTCGGCACCGCCAACACGCTCGTCTACATGAAGGGCAAGGGCATCGTGCTGAACGAGCCCTCGGTCATCGCCCTCAACCGTCAGACCGGAGAGGTGCTCGCCACCGGCCGCGAGGCCTGGCAGATGATCGGCCGCACGCCCGGCTACATCGTCGCCGTGCGCCCCCTTCGTGGCGGCGCCATCACCGACTTCGAGATCACCGAGCGGATGATCCGCCTGCTGTTACAGCGCGTCGGCGTGAGCCGCTTCACCCGCCCGAAGGTGGTCATCTGCGTTCCCTCGGCCATCACCGAGGTCGAGCGGCGTGCAGTTACCGACGCTGCCCGCCGGGCCGGTGCCGCCGATGCGCAACTGCTCGAGCAGCCCATGGCAGCCGCCATCGGCGCCGACCTGCCCATCGACGAACCGGTCGGCAACATGGTCATCGACATCGGCGGCGGCACCAGCGAAACCGCGGTCATCAGCCTCGGCGGCATCGTCGCACTCGAAGCCGTGCGCGTGGGCAGCTTCGACATCGACGCTGCCATCCAGAGCTACGTTCGTCGCGAGCACGGCATCGCCGTGGGTGAACGCACCGCAGAGGAAGTGAAGATGGCCATCGGTTCGGCCGAGCCGATGGAGGACGAGAACCAGGCCGAAGTGCGTGGTCGCGACCTGATGACCGGCCTGCCGAAGACGGTGGTGCTCACCCCCGAAGAGATCCGGTTCGCGATCGACGACGTGGTCAGCAGCATCGTGTCGTCGGTGGTGCGCTGCCTGGCCAAGGCGCCGCCCGAACTGGCGCAGGACTTCCTGGTGCGCGGTATGTACCTCGTGGGCGGTGGCGGGCTGTTGCGCGGCCTGGCCGCACGCATCGAACGCGAGACCCAGGTGCCGGTGAAGATGTCGAACATGCCGCTCGAAGCGGTGGTGCTCGGTGCCGGACACTGCATCGAGCACTACGACGCGCTGAAGGGCATGTTCATGGGAGCCCGTCGCTGAACGCAGCCCGGTCGCTCTGATGGCTGCGCCGCACGACGCCTCGTTCGAGATCGTCCTGCGGATCTCTCCGTCACGTGTCGATGCGGTCGATCGGCAGGTGGCGGGGCGGAACCAGCCCGAGGCCGATCTGATCGACGGCGTGTGGCGTCGGACGCGGACGAGTCGGGTTCGTGGCGCGGTGGTCTGCCTGTCGTGCGAACGACGGGCCGATGTAGCGCTGCTGCGCATCACCCTGGTTCGGGGCACGCCTCGTGCTGTGATCGCGCTCGCCCGGCGATGGGTGGTGCGCCATGGCCTCTGGTTCGACGGCGACGCCGGTGCCGACGGTACCGCCCTGGTGCGCGCGCCACGGGCCCACCTCGATGCGGCGATGTCGGTCGATGCCGCCACCCGCGAGATGGTGCGTGTGTGCCTGGTGCAGGTGGTCGGCAATGCCGGTGCCGCCGCCTCGGGCGTGGCGGCGGGTGGCGGTCACGAGCACGTTCACCAGGTGCGGGTGGGCATCCGCAAGTTGCGCACCGTGTTGCGCGAGCTCGGACCGGCCACCGGTGTCGACCCGTTGTTCGGCGAGCGCCTCGGCGA
The DNA here is from genome assembly GCA_044359565.1 of Ilumatobacteraceae bacterium. Lineage (GTDB taxonomy): Bacteria > Actinomycetota > Acidimicrobiia > Acidimicrobiales > Ilumatobacteraceae > VFMC01. The sequence goes on along the minus strand of JBIKLX010000001.1, from coordinate 50,322 downwards.
GGTGTTCAGCCATCTGGGTGCGGTGCGTGACCGCGAGGTGGTGCTGGCCCGTTGGGCCGACGACCTGGCCGCTGCGGGCGCACCGTCGGTCGACCTGCCGGCGGCCGGCGACGTCGATGGAGTCGAGTTGCTGCGCGGCAGGGAGTTCACCGAGTTGCTGCTCGATCTGCTTGCGTATGTGCACGGTGATCCGGCCGAGGAAGCGGCCGACGAGAGCGACGGTCTTGTGGCGACGGTGGTGGTTCGTCTCGATCATCTTCACCACGACGTGGTGACGCACGGCAGGCAGTTCGGCGATCTCGCAGCCGCCGAGCGCCATCGGTTGCGCCGGCGGGTGAAGCGGCTGCGGTATCTCGTCGAACTCGCTGCCCCGCTGTTCAAGCGCAAGCGGGTGAGCGAGTACCTGGCGGCGCTCACCCCGGCGCAGGAGGCACTGGGCACCTCGAACGACGTGGCAGTGGCCCAGGGGGTGTACCGACGCCTGGTCGGCGAGCAACCGCACGCCTGGTTCGCCCTGGGGTGGCTCGCTGCCCGCAGCGACGACGCAGCAGATCGCTGTGCCGAGTCTCTCGTACCACTGCTCGACGCGAAGCGAGCGTGGCGCGGCGCTGTGGAGCGACCGAAGCGGCATCACCGCTAGGGTCGCCGCCCATGAGCGACGTCCTGTGGCATCTCGGCGACGACCACGTCGGCACCATCACCCTCAACCGTCCCGAGGCCCGCAACGCACTCACCTGGAGCATGTACGCCGACCTCGAACGGCTGGTGCGCGAGGCACCGGCCACCGGTGCACGGTGCCTCGTCGTCACCGGCGCCGACCCTGCGTTCTGCAGCGGCGACGACGTGCGTCAGGTGATGGGTGGCGGCGCCGAGGGCAAGGCGCCGCTCAGCACCGCCGAGCGCAGGCCCCGTCTCACGCCCGCTGCCGATGCGCTGCTGCACTGCGACCTGCCCGTCGTGGCGGCGGTGAACGGTGCTGCCGTCGGCTGGGGCATGGAACTGGCGATGATGGCCGACATCAGGGTGGCCAGCGAGCGCGCCAAGTTCGGCGAACTGTTCGTGTTGCGCGGGCTGGTGAGCGATGTCGCCGGCATCGGCCGCCTCGCCCAGTTGGTGGGCCGCGAGCGGGCGGCCGAGCTGTTGTTCACCGGCGACGTGATCGACGCTGCAAGCGCCCACACTGCGGGTCTGGTGAGCCGGGTGGTGGCCCACGACGACCTGCTGCCCACCGCCCACGCCCTCGCTGCCCGCATCGCTGCCAATCCGCCGTTGGCGGTGCAGCAGTTGAAGGTCGGTCTGCGGCGCGCGGTCGACCCCGACTGGCACGATCTCGGTGCGTGGGTCAGCGCCACGCTGGCGAACCTGTTCACCACCGCCGACCACCGTGAAGGTGTGCGGGCGTTCCTCGAGAAGCGACCGCCGGTGTTCGAGGGACGTTGATGCTCACGTCGGCGGCGCACTCACGCGAGATCGACGAGGGCATCGCGCGGCTGCGACTGGAGTTGGGCATTCCCGAACGGTTCCCCGCCGAGGTGCTCGCCGCGGCGACGCGGGCGCGGCATCTCGCAGTGGGCAGCGAGCACATCGACCGCACCGACCTGCCGTTCATCACCCTCGATCCGGCCCGTTCCACCGACCTCGACCAGGCTTTCTGCATCGAGACCAGCGGCGCCGACCTCGTGCTGCGGTACGCCATTGCCGACGTCGGCTGGTTCGTGCAGTCGGGCGACCTGCTCGACCGTGAGGCCTGGCAGCGGGGCACCACGATGTACGCGCCCGACGGCAAGACGCCGCTCTACCCTCCCGAGTTGTCGGAGGGCGCAGCGAGCCTGCTGCCCGACGGGCCGCGGCCCGCGGTGGTGTTCATCGTGCGACTCGACGACACCGGCATCCCGCGACTCGACGGTGTCGAGCGGGCGATGGTGCACAGCCGCGCCAAGCTCGGTTACGAGACGGTCGCCGCTGCCGACCTGCCGGTCGAGCTCGCCGAATTCGCGCGCCGTATGGCCGAAGGCGATGCACGCCGCGGCGCGGCTCGCGTCGAGCCACCCGAGCAGGAGGTGGTGCGCGCCGACGGCGGGTACCGAATCGCCTATCGCCCGAAGGCAGCGGTGGAGGCGCACAACGCATCGCTCTCGCTGGCCACCAACCTTGCCGTGGCGGCAGCGCTGTACGAGGCGCGCACCGGGCTGTACCGGGTGCTCGACGCGCCCGACGAGCGGCGCATCCGTCGCCTGCGCCACACGGCCCGGGCACTGCGCATCGACTGGCCGCGGTCGTCGTCGTTGGCCGATGTCGAGCGCACGCTGCATGCCGACGATCCGCGCCATGCAGCGTTCATGCTGGCCATCCGCCGGGCTGGTGGCGCAGCTCGCTACGTGCCGTACGAGGAGGGCGAGGTGCCCTGGCACGCAGCCATGGCCGCCACCTACGTGCACGCCACCGCGCCGCTGCGCCGACTGGCCGACCGCGCCGTGGTGCTGGCCGCGCTGGCCGTGGCCAACGGCCGACCGGTGCCCGACGATGTGCAGGAGGCATTCGCCGCCCTGCCGGCCGTGATGGAACGCGCCGACGCCACCGGTAACCGCCTCGACCGCACCGTGCTCGACCTGGTCGAGGCCGTGGTGCTGCAGGAGCGGGTGGGTGAGGTGTTCGACGCCGTGGTCACCGACCTCGACGAGCGCGGCGCGCGCATCCAGTTGTGCGACGTGGCCGTGGTCGCTCGCGTGGCCACCGATGGTGTGGAGCCGGGCGACACCGTGCAGGTGCGGCTGGTCGAGACGTCGCCCGAGCGGCGGCTGGTGCGCTTCGAGCGGGTCAGCTCGGGACGAGCCGACTGACCGGGCCCTCGATCGACACGACGTAGAGCTCGCCGTCGGGTCCGCTGCGCACCGCTGCTGCCGACGGCACCTGGCCCAGGGTGAGCGAGGAGGCTACGGCCCGGTCGGCGATGCGCAGACCGGTGACGATGCCGCTGCAGAAGTCGGCGAACACGTACCAGCCCACAAGTGCCGGGACGGCGGCGCCGCGATACACCTCGCCGCCGCTGACCGAACAGCCGGCATCGCCGTGCTCGTACTCGTAGATCGGCGGCGTGGCACCGTCGGCCGGCTGGTCGGTGTTGTAGCGCTGGCTGCCCTCCCAGGCGCTCCAGCCGAAGTTCATACCCCGTCCGCCTCCGTCGGCGGCCCAGGCGACGTCGATCTCCTCGAGCACGTTCTGGCCCACATCGGCGATCCACAGGTCGCCCGTGGCGCTGTCGAACGAGAACCGCCACGGATTGCGCACCCCCACCGCCCAGATCTCGGGGCGGGCACCGTCGACGCCCACGAACGGGTTGTCGGCCGGAATGCCGTAGGGCTGGTCGCCGCTGGGGGCCGGGTCGATGCGCAGGATCTTGCCCAGCAGGCTGCTCACGTTCAGCGAGGTGCGCTGCGGGTCGTCGGCTGCGCCACCGTCGCCCATGCCGATGTACAGCATGCCGTCGGGTCCGATGGTGACGTTGCCGCCGTTGTGGTTGGGGAACGGCTGCTCGATGGTGAGCAGCACCCGGCGGCTGGCGGGATCGAAGGTTCCGTCGGCGCCCACCGCGTACTCGGCGACGATGGTGTCACCGCCCTTGTCGGTGTGGTTCACGTAGGCCGCTTTGCCGTCGGGCGAGAAGGTGAGGCCGAGCAACCCCTGCTCGCCCTGGCCCTCGGTGAGGTCGGTGATGACGAGCACCGCTGCACCCGCGACCCCGTCACGTACGGGCACGACGCGGCCAGTGCGCTCGACGACGTACAACGTCGGGTCGTCGAACCGCCAGGCGAGATCAACGGGTTGGTCGAAGGCGCCCACCGCGGCCAGGCCCACGGATGGGTCGCCCAACGGCACCGTGGTGGGTGCCTCGGTGGCGACGGGTGTGGTGGCGGGTCCTGTGGTGTCCGGTGCACTGACGGGTCCTGTGGTGGGCCCGCTCGTCGGAGCAGCCGTGCTCGAGGTGGCGAACGTGACGGCCGGGCCGGTGGCGATGGGTTCGCCCTCGCTGCCGCACGCCGCAGCCACCAGTGCGATTGCGGCCACCAGCGCCAGGTGTCGACGGGTCACGCGCGGCCCTGGCCGACCCGCACGAGGCCCTCTTGCACCACCGTGACGGCGAGTGTGCCGTCGATCGTGAAGATGGCGCCACCTGCCAACCCGCGGGCGCTGCCGGTGGAGATGGCGCTCTGGTCGTACAACAGCCAATCGTCGGCGCGGAACGGGCGGTGGAACCACATCGCGTGGTCGAGGCTCGCCATCTGCATGCCAGGGGTGTCCCAGCTCATGCCGAACGGCATCACGGTGGTGTCGAGCAGCGACATGTCGCTGGCATAGGTGACGATGCAGGCGTGCAGGGTGGGGTCGTCGGGCAAGACGCCGTCGGCGCGCATCCACACCTTCTGGTTGGTCGAGGGCTTGCCCCGCCGGCTGAACGGATCGCCGTCGACATGACGCAAGTCGATCGGCCGTGGGCGGTCGTACCAATCGCCCATCTGCTCTTTGTAGGGGGCCATGCGGGTCTTGAAGTCGGGCAGGCTGTCGGGCGGCGGGACATCGTCGGGCATCGACATCTGGTGGTCGGGGCCCACCTCGGCGACGTGGAAACTGGCCTGCAGGTTGAAGATCGCCTTGCCGTGCTGGATGGCCACCACGCGTCGGGTGGTGAAGCTCTTGCCGTCGCGGATGCGGTCGACCTCGTACAAGATGGGCGTGGTCGGGTCGCCGGGCCGCAGGAAGTAGGCGTGCAGCGAATGCACCAGCCGGTCGCTCTCGACGGTGCGGGTGGCGGCCACCAGCGCCTGGCCCGCTACCTGGCCACCGAACACCCGCTGGCGGTTCTCGTCGGGCGAGCGCCCGCGGAACAGGTTCACCTCGATCACCTCGAGGTCGAGCAGGGCCATCAGGTCGTCGAGCGCGCTCTGCATGGCTGCAGTCTCGCATCCGGCGAGCACCATGCGCACGGTCGATTGCGTCAGCAGTAGGGTTTCGGCCCATGGCCCTGCTCCCGCTGTCACCCGACGATCTGCTGTCCACCACCCGCGCCGTGCGCAAACGGCTCGACTTCGACCGCCCGGTCGAGGATCAGGTCATCCGCGAATGCGTCGACATGGCGATGCAGTCGCCCAGCGGCTCGAACAACATGACGATGCAGTTCGTCATCGTGCGCGACGAGGCCAAGCGCAAGGCACTCGGCGAGATCTACCGCCAGTGCTACGGCATCTACTCGTCGATGGACGGCATCTACATCCGCTCGATCGACAAGGGCGAAGCCGATGCCAACGCCCAGCAGCAGCGCAGCGCCGACTCGGCCGACTTCCTCGGCGAGCACATGGGCGACGCACCGGCCATCGTCATCCCCTGCACCTTCGGCCGCATCGACAACGCGCCCGCGATGATGAGCGCCTCCATCGGTGCCAACGTGATGCCGGCGATGTGGAGTTTCATGCTCGCTGCGCGCGCCCGCGGCCTCGGCACCTGCTGGACCACGGTGCACCTGATGATGGAGCAGGCCGCCGCCGATGTGCTGGGCATCCCGTTCGACCAGGTGCAGCAGATCTGCATGAGCCCGCTCGCCTACACCAAGGGCACCGACTTCAAGCCGGCCGTGCGCCCGCCGGCCGACACGATCATCCACTGGGACGGCTGGTGACCGCCGGTCATCCCGGCATCGACCCGTTCCTGCGCGCCCAGGCGGTTTCCGCCAGGGGGTTCATGCCGCCCGACGAGGGCGACGCGCTCTACGACGCTGCGTTGGCGGCCGGAACGTTGCTGCCCGGGCTTCCCTTCCTGGAGGTCGGTTCCTACTGCGGCCGTTCGACGGTGTGGCTGGGGGCCGCGGCGCGCCAGTGCCGCACCGTGGTGTTCGCTGTCGACCACCACCGCGGTAGCGAAGAGAACCAGGCCGGATGGGAGCACCACGACACATCGCTGGTCGACCCGCGGCTCGGGCGGATGGACACGCTGCCCGTGTTCCGCTTCACCGTCTACGAAGCGGGCCTCGAGGACGAGGTGATCGCGGTGGTGGGCCAGTCGCCCACCGTCGCCCGGCACTGGACCACGCCGCTGTCGTTCTGCTTCATCGACGGTGGCCACGGCGAGATGCCGGCCCGGCTCGACTACGAGGGCTGGACACCGCACATCACGATGGGGGGCATCCTCGCCATCCACGATGTGTTCCCCGACCCGGCCGATGGCGGCCGCCCGCCCTACGAGCAAATCTTCCTGCCCGCGCTGCAGAGCGGCCGATTCCGCCTCGAGAGCGCCACGGGCAGCCTGCGCATCCTCCGCCGCGTCGACTGAGCGATCAGCCGAACTCGACGCCCCTCCGGCCCGCCCGTCCGTGAGCCGTCCGTGAGCGTGGACCGGTGTGGCGCCGGGCTCGACGCACGAAGCCCAGAGATCCGTGCGCGTAGACCGGGCCGGTGGGTGGCGGGGCGCACGAAGCCGGGGGTCAGCCGAACTCGACGCCTTGGGCGAGGGGGAGGGAGGTGCCGTAGTTGATCGTGTTGGTGGCCCGGCGCATGTAGGCCTTCCAGGCGTCGCTGCCGCTCTCGCGGCCGCCACCGGTCGACTTCTCGCCACCGAAGGCCCCGCCGATCTCGGCGCCACTGGGGCCGATGTTGACGTTGGCGATGCCACAATCGCTGCCGTCGGCGGCGAGGAAGCGCTCGGCCTCGCGCAGATCGTTGGTGAAGATGCTGCTGGCCAGGCCCTGGGGAACCCCGTTCTGCAGGGCGACCGCCTCGTCGAAGTCGTCGTAGCCGAGCACATACAGCACGGGAGCGAACGTCTCGGTGCGGACGATCTCGGTCTGCGCGGGCATGGCGACCACGGCGGGCCGGGTGTAGGCCGCCTCGGGTGCCGCATCGGCCAGCAAGCGCTCGCCGCCCACCAGCACCGCGCCGCCGTCGGCCTGTGCCGTGGCGAGTGCATCGGCCATGCGCTGGTACGCGGCGGTGGTGACGAGCGGCCCCACCAGGGTGCTCGCCTCGAGCGGACTGCCCACCGGGAGCGAACCGAAGGCGGTACCGAGGCGACCCACCAGTTCGTCGTGGAGGCTGCGGTGCACGATGAGGCGGCGCAGTGTGGTGCAGCGCTGCCCGGCAGTGCCCGCAGCGGCGAACGTGATGCCGCGCACCGCCAGGTCGAGCGATGCCGACGGGGCCACGATGGCTGCGTTGTTGCCACCGAGTTCGAGGATGGCGCGGCCGAAGCGGGCGGCCACCACCGGGGCCACCTTGGCGCCCATCGCCGTGGAGCCGGTGGCGCTGACGAGCGGCACGTGGTGGCTGGCGGCCAGCGCCGCGCCCACCGACGCATCGCCCAACACCACCTGCGCCAGATGAGCGGGGGCGTCCATCGACGCGGCTGCCCGGTCGAACATCGCCTGAGTGGCGAGCGCGGTGAGCGGGGTGAGGTCGCTCGGCTTCCAGATCACGCTGTTGCCGCACACCACGGCCAGTGCCGCATTCCAACTCCACACGGCGACGGGGAAGTTGAACGCGGTGATGACGGCCACCGGGCCGTAGGGGTGCCACTGCTCCATCAGCCGGTGGTCGGGCCGCTCGCTGGCGATGGTGAGTCCGTGCAACTGGCGGCTCAGGCCGACGGCGAAGTCGCAGATGTCGATCATCTCCTGCACCTCACCCAGCGCCTCGCTGCGGATCTTGCCCGCCTCGAGCTGCACCAGGGTGGCCAGGTCGTCCTTGTGCCGCCGCAGTTCCTCGCCGAAGCGACGCACCAGTTCGCCGCGCACCGGCCCCGGCACGGTTCGCCATGTGCGGAACGCGGCGTCGGCTCGCTCGATGGCCAGATCGACCTCGACCGCTGCCGACACACCACCGAGCGTCGTTCCGGTGATGGGTGTGCGGGCCGTGAGCGGCCCTGTGCCGAGGGGCGCCGCGCCGCACGCGACGAGCGCGGCGTCGGCGAGCGAGCGGAGGTGGGCGGTGGTGGGCAAGGACATGCGGCCATGATGCCAGCCCGGTGCGTGTCGAGTTGCGGCCGGTGGCGGGCCCGGACTCGACACGCGCCGGGGTGGAGGGTTGGTGCGTGTCGAGTTGCGGCCGGTGGCGGGCCCGGACTCGACACGCGCTGGGATGGAGGGCGGGCGGCACGGCTACGGTGCGAGGCCATGGAACCCTCCGCAGAACACCCCGCAGAGCACTTCGATGTGATCGTGGTCGGTGCCGGTATCTCCGGTATCGGCGCCGGGTATCACCTGCAGACGCTGTGCCCCGACCGGCGCTACCTCATCCTCGAAGGGCGCGCCGACATCGGCGGCACCTGGGACCTGTTCCGATACCCCGGGGTGCGATCCGACAGCGACATGCACACGCTCGGCTACTCGTTCAAGCCGTGGAAGGCCGACAAGTCGATCGCCGACGGCCCCTCGATCATGGAGTACCTGCGCGAGACCGTGGCCGAGTTCGGCATCGACCGGCACATCCGCTTCCAGCATCTCGTGCGCACCGCCGAGTGGAGCACCGACGACGCGCGCTGGACCGTCACCGTGCAGCGGGCCGACACCGGCGACACCGTCGTGTTCACCTGCGGCTACCTGTTCATGTGCTCGGGCTACTACTCGTACAAGGGCGGCTTCACCCCCGAGTTCCCCGGCCGCGACCGCTTCCAGGGCCAGATCGTGCACCCGCAGGAGTGGCCCGACGACCTCGACTACGCAGGCAAGCGTGTGGTGGTGATCGGTTCCGGAGCGACGGCGATGACCCTCGTGCCCGCCATGGCCCGCACCGCAGCGCACGTCACGATGCTGCAGCGCTCACCCACGTACGTGGCCAGCGGCCCCGACGTCGACAAGGTGAACCACCTGCTGCGCAAGGTGCTGCCCGATCGCACCGCGTACGCGGTCACCCGCGCGAAGAACGTGCGGATGCAACAACTCATCTACCGCCGCACCCGCACCAAGCCCGAGAAGGTGAAGCAGTACCTGATCGACAAGGCCCGCAAGGAACTGCCAGCCGGGTTCGACGTCGACAAGCACTTCACACCCAGCTACAACCCGTGGGACCAGCGACTGTGCCTGGTGCCCAACGGCGACCTGTTCAAGTCCATCTCGGCGGGCACCGCCTCGGTGGTGACCGACCACATCCGTACGTTCGACGAGACCGGTATCGAGCTCGAGTCGGGCGAACACCTCGACGCCGACATCATCGTCACCGCCACCGGCCTGCAGATGGTCACCCTCGGCGAGGTGCAGTTCGGCGTCGACGGCGCGGCGGTCGACTTCGCCGACACATGGACCTACAAGGGGTTCGCCTACAGCGACGTGCCCAACCTGGCGAGTTCGTTCGGGTACATCAACGCGTCGTGGACGCTGCGTGCCGACCTCACCTGCGAGTACGTCTGCCGCCTGCTGAACCACCTGCGCGCCACCGGTACCCAGCAGTGCACGCCGCGCCTGCGCTCGGGCGATCGCTCGATGCCCGCCCGCCCGTGGATCGGTGACTTCTCGGCCGGCTACATGCAGCGCGAGATGCATCGCTTCCCGAAGCAGGGCGACCGCGAGCCGTGGATCAACCCACAGGACTACGGCCGCGACAAGACGATGTTCCGCAAGTCGCCGCTCGACGACGGCGTGATGCAGTTCACCCGTGCCGGGCAGCGCGAGGCGCGAACAGATGCCCAGCCGGCGATGCGTGGGTGATGGCGTCGGCGGCCAGGATGACGGCCGCCGCGGTGTAGGCACTGGTCTCGTCGAACGGAAAGCGCTCCATCGTGGGGTACACGATGCCGGTCCAGTAGGCGCCGCTCGGCAGGCGGTGTGACCGGGTCCAGGCGAGCAGGTCGGTAGCGGTGGACAGGTTGCCGATGGCTGCATGGGCGATGGCGCATTCGGCCGTCTCCGATGCCGTGATCCACGGCTCGTCGTTCACGCAGCGCACCCCGCGGCCGTCCATCACGAACTCGTCCCAGCGTTCGGCCAGGTGCGCCGTGGCGGCCTCGCCGCTGAGCGCGCCGGTGAGCACCGGGTAGTACCAGTCCATCGCCCACCGCTGCTTGGGCTCGAACGCCCCGGGCCGATCGGTGACGGCGAGGGTGAGCACATCGGCTGCGTCGGCCCAGTCGGGCCGAGGCGCCAGGGCGAGATCGGCCAACTGCACGGCGCACTCGAGTGCGTGGGCGATACTGGCCGAGCCGGTGAGCAGGGCGTAGTCCCACGGCCGCTCGAACTCGGTGCAGGCCCACAGCACGGTGCCGTCGGGTCGGCGCATGCCGAGCACCCAGTCGATCGCCCGCTCGACCACCGGCCAGAGATGGTCGACGAACGCCCGGTCGCGGGTGCACAGCCAGTGGTGCCACACGCCGGTGGCCACATAGGCACACACGTTGGTGTCGAGCTTGGCCTCTTCCACCGAACCGTCGGGCAGGTAGTAGTTCCACCAACTGCCGTCGTCGCGTTGCATGTCGGCCAACCAGTCGTAGGCCCGCTCGGCCTCGACATGGAAGCCGGCCACATCGAGCGCCATAGCGGTCTCGACGTGGTTCCACGGGTCGCAGTGACCGCCCGGCCACCACGGGATCATGCCCGATGGCACCTGCAACCCGGCGATCCACTCGGCGCTCTCGACGACCTCGTCGGCGCTGAGCACCCCGGCGATATCGGGCACCGCCACCTGGGCACGCCGGCTCAACGCTTCACTCCGTAGACGATGAAGCTCTTGCCGAGCACCGGGGCGAGCCCACGCTCGAGCAGCGCCATCGATCGGGGGCGATTCATGATCTCCCACTCGAGCAAGCGCTGGTAGGCGTTCACCGCGCGTACATCGTTGCGGCGCGGGCCCACCGCGCACTTCAGCCACCAGTAGGGCGAGTGGAGCGCGTGGGCGTGATGCGACCCGGTGACGGTGAGGCCGGCACTGCGCAGCTTCGCCTTCAGTTCGGTGGCCGTGTAGATGCGTACGTGGCCACCCACGCTCTTGGGCGCGTGGTACTCGTCGCTGAGCATCCAGTTGATCTTCTCCGGATACCACGTCGGCACCGTGGCGGCGAACGTGCCGCCGGGCTTCAGCACCCGTACGAACTCGGCGATGGCGTCGACATCGGCCTGGATGTGCTCGAGCACCTCGCTGGTGATGACCCGGTCGAAGGAGTTGTCGGCGAAGGCGAGCCGGGTGGCGTCGCCGCGCATCACGCCCACGTAGCGCTCGACGGGGATCTCGCCTGCCTCGACCATCGCCCCGAACGTGCCGCGGGTGGCCACCACCTCGTCGGCCGCGTAGTCGAGCGCCACGACCTCGGCCCCGAGGCGCGCCAACTCGAACGCATGACGTCCGAAGCCGGCGCCTGCATCGAGCACCAGGTCGCCAGGGCGCACGCCCAGCCGGTCGAAACGGATGGTGAGCACGCCTCAGATCCTGCCGTTGCGGCGGAGCTTGTCGATGTTGTGCGGCATCGCCAGCACCTCGCGGTACTGGTCGACCGTCAACTGGGCGCAGTGCCGCCAGCTCCACCGCTCGACCACGCGTTGGCGTCCGGCCTCACCCACACGGGCCCGCAGGTCGGCGTCGTCGAGACCGCGGCGCAGCGCTGCGGCCAGTGCGTCGGCGTCGCCCGCCTTGCACTGCAGCACGGTGTCGCCGTCGGTGCCGGTTACCTCGGGCAGGGCGCCGCCGTCGGTGGCCACCAGGCAGATGCCGGTGCTCATCGCCTCGATGGCGGGCAGGCTGAATCCCTCGTACAGGCTGGGCACCACGGCCAGTTCGGCCTCGGCGTACAGCTCGACGATGCGCTCGTCGGGCACACCCGACACGAACTGGATGTGTGGTCGCAGACCGAGCTGGTCGATGAGGTCGGCGCTGGCGCCGGCCTTGGGCTTGCCGATGATGGTGAGCGTGACGTCGCGCTCGGTGCGCAGCTTGGCCATCGCCTCGAGCAGGTAGCTGAGGCCCTTCAGCGCCACATCGGCCGACGCGGTGGTGATGAGTCGGCCGGGGGTACGAGCGATGTTCGGGAGCGGTGTGAACAGCTGTGGGTCGACGCCGACCGGCACGAGGCGCATCCGGTCGAGGCTGACCTTCATATCGGCGTGGATGTCTTTGATGCTGTTCTCGCTGACCACCACGATGCGCGGCATCTGGCTGGCCACCTTGCCCTGCATGTTGACGAACGAGTACCAGCGGCCGATGCTGCGGCGCTTGCGGCGCTTCTTGGTGTGCTCCATCTCGAGTGCCCGGTCGCGGGTGATGGGGTGGTGCAGCGTGACGATGGTGGGGATGAGCTTCTCGATGTCGAGGATGCCGTACCCGAGGCATTGGTTGTCGTGCACCAGGTCGAAGTCGCGGGTGCGCCGCTTGAGCTGCTCGCGGGCACGGATGCTGAACGCCCGCGGCTCGCCGAAGGTGCCCTTTACGTGTTGCAGGGTCTCTACCCAGTCGGCTTTCGACTTCAGCTCCCAGTAGGCCGGCATGCGGCCCGGGTAGTAGTCGTTCCACAGGTCGAGGCTGGGCAGCTGGTGCATCGTGATGCGTGGGTCGAGCACCGGGTACGGCTGACCGCCGTACACCTCCACCTCGTGGCCGAGATCGGCGAGCGCCTTGGTGAGATGCCGGGTGTACACACCCTGGCCGCCGACATGGGGTTTGCCGCGGTAGGTGAGGTAGGCGATGCGCAGCGGAGCATCGGGATCGAGGACCCGCGCCCGGGCGGATGACGAGCCGGAGGGGCGGTCGGACATGGGTTCAGAGGCTACCGCCGGGTAGCCAACTGATGGTCATGGAGCGCTGCAGGAACTCGCCGGGTTGCAGCACCGTGGCCAGTCCCAGGTTTGCGGCGTCGGGGGGTCCGGACTGCGGCTCGACGCAGGTGGCGTGCTCGGGCTGGTCGTAGATGACCCAGTGGTCGCAGTCGCTCGACACGGTGACGGTGAGGCCGGGTGAGCGGTCGCGCCCACGGTCCGGCGCGGAATAGTGCAACTGCAACGGTCGGATCGGCCGCACGAAACAGTCGTCCCACGGTCGTGCGGGCGGCTCGACGAGTTCGCCGGTGGGGATGCCGTCGGCGTCGCGTTGGTACATGGCCGCACAGACGAGGCGGTCGTCGGCGGGCTTCACGAACCAGGGGTGCCAGCCGATGGTGACCGGCATCGCCTCGCCCGCGGCCATCACGGTGAGCACGCACACGATGGCGTCGGGGGTGAGCTGCAGGTGCTGGTGGGCACGCCCACCGAGCGACCAGGTGAGATCGGTCTCGAGCTCGGCGTGGTCGAGACCGGCATCGAGCACCTCCCACCGGCTGGTGAACCCTGAGCCGTGGATGGCATGGGGGGCGAGGCTGATGGGCAGGTGGTGCTCGCGTCCGGCGAACGTGAACCGTCCACGGCGGATGCGGCCGGCGTACGGCACCATCGGGTAGCTGCCCCAGTGCAACGGGTTCGACGACGAGTCGCCGGTGACCAGCACCTCGCGCCCGTCGATGCGCAGCGAAGCGATTCGGCCGCCGTCGACGGGGCTGATGGTGGCCGTGGCGGAGCCTGCTGCCAGTTCGATCATCTGCTCAGTCTGGCGCACCTGACAGGATCGGTGCTCGTGCGAGGACTGGTGCAGCGGGTGACACAGGCAGCGGTGACGGTGGCCGGCGAGCAGGTGGGTGCCATCGGTCCGGGCCTGTGCGTGCTGGTGGGCGTCACCCACACCGACACCGAGGCGACGGCGCGTAAGTTGGCCGACAAGGTGTTCACCCTGCGCGTCCTCGACGACGAGGCCGGGGTGATGAACCGGTCGCTGGCAGATCGAGCGGCCGCAGGCGAGGAGGCAGCGGTGCTGGTGGTGAGCCAGTTCACCCTCTACGGCGACACCTCGGCCGGCCGTCGGCCGAGCTGGATCGCTGCCGCCCGCCCCGAGCACGCCGAACCACTGGTGGAGGCCGTCGTGGCTCGCCTGCGCGAGCAGGGCGCCACGGTGGCAACCGGCCGGTTCCGCACCGAGATGCTGGTGAGCCTGGTGAACGACGGCCCGGTCACGGTGATGCTGGAACTCTGAACCGTCGCGCCGCTGCCAGCGACAGGGCGAGCACACCGAGGGCGGCCAGCAGGAACGGTAGGTTGCCGAGCGCTGTGTACCAGGTGCGGCCCGAGCGCAGGGCGACGGTGTGGGTGATGACTGCCTGCTCACTGACCGCAGTGCGGTCGTACACCGTGCCGTCGGGTCCGACGAACGCGCTGAAGCCGGTGGGAGACACCTGCACCACCCAGCGGCCCGACTCGACGGCGCGCAACCGACTGGAGGCCACCTGCTGGCTCTGCAGGATGGTGCCCGTGTAGCTCGACCCGTTGGTGGGGTTCAGCACCAGTTCGCCGCCGTTGCGCACGCCGTCGCGCGCTCGGCTACCGAAGAACACCTCCCACGAGATGACCACGGCCATCCGGGTGCCGTCGGGCAGGTCGAGCACCGCCGGGCCCGTACCTGCCACTGCATCGCGCGGCACCTGGTCGACCGGTGCGCCGATGCTGGCGAGCAGGTCGCGCATGGGCATGTACTCGCCGAACGGCACGCGGCGCACCTTGTCGTAGCGGCTCGTCACCTCGCCGTCGGGGGTGACCACCACCTGCGCGTTCAGGAATCCGCCGCGGCCATCGGGGTCGGTGCCCAACTCGCCGGGGGCCACATCCTCGGTGATGCCCACGGCAAAGGGGGCCCCGATGCGTGCCGCCTCGGCAGCAACCTCGGTGCGCTCGCGGCTGTCGGCGAACACCTCCACGTCGATGACGTTCTCGGGCCACACCACCAGGTCGGCCGATCCGGCCGGGATGGTGGCCGTGGCGGCGAGATGTCGCTCGACCACCGTGCGGCTGTTCGAGTTGATGGCGAGCGTGCCCTGCGGCCCGCCACCCTGCACGGCGGCCACCCGGAGCAGGCGTCCACGTTCGCTGCCGCTGGGGGCGATCGCAGCGAGCACCACGACCAGCGCGGCCACGCCGAGCCCGACGGCCCCGTGCAGCGCGCTCGCCCGGTTGCGCCGCACCATTGCAGGCACGTAGGGCGAAGGGCCTGCAAGGGCGAAACCCACCTGCAGCACCAGCCACGACAGCAGGATCACGCCGCCCACCCGAGCGACGCCGAGCAGTGGTCCACCGGCCTGGCCGATGGCGATCGTGGCGAGCGGAACCCCACCGAACGGGACGGCGAGACGAAGTGCCTCGACCACGGCATGCGCAGCGGGCCGCCCGATCACACGCCACGGGCCGATCGGAGCCACTACTGCGGCGAGGCCGTGCAGCGCAGCGAACAGCAACCCAGCCAGGATGTACCCCGGCGCGGTGAGGAACCACATCCAGCCCATACCGGGGAACAGCCAACCGACACCGAACACGAGGCCGCGTACGAAGCGCTCGCGTCCTGTCGGTGACTCGCCGAGCGCCACTTCGAACAAGACAATCCCGACGAAGGCGAGCGGCCAGAACCCCCATGGAGGGAGTGACAGCGCAACGCAGAAACCGGCCCCGAGGGCGAGAGCCACCCTAGTCATCGACCCGCAGTACGAGATGGACGACATAGCGCTGTCGTGTCGACCCGGGGGGATGGCAGGCAAACAGCGTTGCGGTGGGCTCAGCGGTCTGGTCGACGATGCGCAGCGCGTCGGGGCCGACGATCTCGGCACCGGCCACGACGTACACGAACCGGCCATCGGCAGTGGTGAGGATCACCTCGTCACCGACCTCGAGTTGGTCGATGTGCCGGAAGGGTCGCGTGTGGCTCACCCGGTGTCCGGCGATCACCACGTTGCCGATCTGGCCCGGCATCGCGGTGCCGGGCCAGTGCCCGGGGCCGTTGTCAAGGGTGGCGAGGCTGACCCCTTCGAACATCGACGTGTCGAGGCCGATCCGGGGGATCTCGATCCGGCCGATGTCGACGCGCGGCTCAGGAGCGGCCGGATCGGGCGGAGGCTGCGGCTGGGGGAGCAGCACCGTGTTCGGGGTGAAGGCCGAACCTGGATCGGCTGCAGCCGGACCCGCCGGGGCAGTGGTGTCGGCTGCGGGGGTCGTGGGCACTGCGGTCACCGGTGCCGTCGTGGTGGGAGCTTCGGTGACGGGCACGGCGGTGGCCGGTGCTGCGCTGGTCGCTGGCAGTATCGCGGGGAGGGTCGCTGGCAGGGTCGGTGCAGCGGGGGTGGTCGGTACCTGGAACACCGGATAGTCGTCGACCGTGGCTGTGGGCTCGGCGCCGCCGCAGGCAGCGAGCAGGACGATGAGCGCCGCCACGGCCCACCTGCGAGACGTCGATCGGCCGTGCTCCACCATGGCGGTCATTGTCGCCGATTCGCGACCGAGTCGAGCGTCGCGGCAGCAGCTCGCTGCCCCGAGTGCACACAGGCAGGGATGCCGATGCCGTGGTGGCTCGCGCCGGCCAGGGCGAGCCCGGCGGGCAGTGCCCGTTCGAGCCCAGCCACCCTGCCGGCGTGGCCGGGTCGGTACTGGGGGAATGCGCCAGCCCATCGGGTGACACGCACCGCCGTGGGCTCGAGCACGAGGCCCAGATGCTCACCGGTGTCGCGCAGCGCCGCCTCGACGAGTTGTTCGTCGGACAGGTGCAGCACGGGTAGGCCGTCGCGGCCGAGCGAGATGCGGAGCACGACCATGTCGGGGGTGCGCCAGTGGGCCCACTTCTGCGAGCCGAACGACACCGCCGTCACCAGCCGCTGGGCTGGCTTCGGGACCAGGTAGCCACTCAGGTTCTGCAACCGGTCGGGCCAGGTGTGGGTGGGAACGGCGATGGTGACCATCACCACGTCGGCGTACTCGACTGCCGCGAGCCCGGCGGCCACCTCGGGCAGCGCTGTGGCGAGCAGGTCGGCCGACGCCGCTGCGGGACCGGCTAGGACGACCGCATCGGCGTGCTCGTCGTCGACGCGCCATCCGGGGCCGTCGATCGTGACCGAGCCCACCGGATCGTTGCAGCGGATGGTGCCGCCCAGCGAATGCACCGCCTGTGCAGTGGCCGCGACGAACTGGCCCATGCCGTACGCCGGGGCGAAGAACACCGGCCCTTCGGGTGCCGGGGGTCGGCGCCGGGCGGCGAGCAGCACGCTGCGATGCGTTGCAGCGAGATCGTGGATCTGGGCCACTGCGGTCAGGCTGAAGCGGTCGGTGTCGGCTGCGTAGATGCTGCCTACCAGGGGGTCGACCAGCCGTTCGTGCACCTCGTCACCGAAACGAGCACGCACATAGGCCCCGATCGAGTCGGCGCCTGGGCCGTGGTCGATGGGCGTGCGGGGGCACAGCATCTCGGTGGCTGCGCGCAGTTTGCCGGGCCAACTGATGAGCCGGGTGCGGGCCAACTGCAGGAGGTCGGTGGGCATGCCCAGCAGCAGGCCGGCCGGGATGGGTTGCAGACCCTTCCACCACACCGCCGCGCTACCCGTGGCGGGCGACACCATCTGATCTCCCAGCCCCACCTCGCGCGCCAGGGCTACGGCCCACGGCACTCGGGCGAGGAAGGCATCGGCACCCTCGTCGACCGCAGGCAGACCGGCAAACGGGGTGGTGCGGATCTTGCCGCCGAGCGCCTGCTCGCGTTCGCGGACGGTCACCTCGATCGGCTCGCCGGCCTCGGCGGCCAGGGTGAGCAATCGATGTGCAGTCGCAAGGCCGCTGATGCCGCCGCCGACAACCGTGACACGCGAGGGGCGGGCTGCGGCTCGCATGGCGCTGGCCCTCAGGCCGCGACGACTCGCCGGGCGAGGGCCGCCATCACGGTGGGGTCGTCGTTCACGCAGGCGGTGCGGTCGAACGCGAGGCCGTGCCCGCGAGCGCGGTGGGCCGCCTCGATGTCGAGGTCGTACAGCACTTCGAGGTGGTCGGCCACGAACCCGCAGGCGCTCACCACGACGCCGCGCTCGGTAGCGCTCGACTCGCTGGCGGCCAGATCGTCGATGACCTGCAGGATGTCGGGCCCGAGCCACGGCTCGGGGGTGCGGCCAGCCGACTGCCACGCGATGGCCCACTGGCTCCATTCGGCCAGACCCACGCGGGCGGCGACGGCCTCGGCGGTGGCGCGCAGTTCGTCGGGATACGGGTCGCCGGTGTCGATGATGCGCTGGGGCAGCGAGTGCGCCGTGAACAGCACCTTGGTGTCGGCCGGCATGTCGGCCAGCCGACCGCGGAGGTCGTCGGCGAGGAAGTCGATGTAGGCGGGCTCTGTCGCCCAACTGTCGACCCCCACCACCTCGATACCGTGCGGTTCGGCGGCGGTGCGCGCGCGGTCGATGTACTGGCCGATCGAGTAGCTCGAGTAGTGGGGGGCCAGCACCAGGCCGACGAGGCGACGGAAGCCCTGGGCGGCGAAATCGGCGACCGTGTCCTCGATCATCGGCGCGGCGTGCTTCAGGCCGAGCGCCACCTGGTAGCGGCCGGGGATGATGGCATCGAGCGCGGCCTGCAGCGCATCGCGTTGGGCCTCGGTGCGCGCCGCCAACGGCGACAGGATGTCGCTGCCCGGCGGGGCGATGGCTTCGTAGCGGGCCACCAGATCGGCGAGCTGTTCGTCGGTGGGCGGCCTGCCGCGGCGGATGTCGGTGTAGTACGGCAGGATCTCGTCGCGGGTGCGCGGGGTGCCGTAGGCCATCAGGATCACGCCGATGCGATCGTGGGTCGATACGGGGTCGGGGATGGTGCCTGCGGTTGGCGCGGTGGTGGTGCTCATCGTCGGGTGCTCTCGTGGACTCGGTCGACCACTGCGGCCAGCACGCCGGGGTCGGTGTCGGGCTGTACCCCGTGGCCGAGGTTGAAGATGTGCCCCGGGTGCTGCCGGAGATCGAGCATCCGGTTGTCGGCCAGCACGGCGTCGACGCCGTCGAGCGCGGTGGCGGTTCCGGCCAGCACCAGTGCCGGGTCGAGGTTGCCCTGCACCACCAGGTCGGCGCCCATGCGGCGGCGGGCGTCGGTGATGGTGGTGCGCCAGTCGAGGCCGATGACCGGTGTGCCCACTCCGTTCGCCGCGGCCGCTGCGTACATCGACTCGAGCAGGTGGTCGCACCCGATGCCGAAGTGGATCCCGGGCACACCCGGGAACGAGGCGCCCAAGAGCGCGAACACCTTGCGGGTGTAGGGCGCCACGAACACGTCGTAGTCGTCGCGGCTGAGGGCCCCGGCCCACGAGTCGAATACCTGGAACGCGCGTGCGCCGGCACCGAGTTGCGAGCCGATGAACGTGGCGGCGTGCTGGACGAGCTGCTCCATCAACGCATGCCACAACTGCCCGTCGGTGTGCATCAGCGCCTTGGTGTGCTGGTACGTGCGCGACGGCCTGCCCTCGATGAGGTAACTGGCCACCGTGAACGGTGCACCGGCGAACGCCAGCAGCGGCACCGACTCGGGCAGTTCGCGGGCGAGGATGCGCACGGTCTCGAGCACGTACGGGATGTCGATCGATGGCTCGAGGGGTCGCAGGCGGGCGAGATCGTCGTGGGTACGCAGCGGCTGGTCGGCCACCGGGCCCGTGCCGGGCGCAACGTCGATGCCGAAACCGACGGCATGCGCCGGGACCACGATGTCGCTGTAGAGCACGGCAGCGTCGACCCCGTAGCGGCGCACCGGCTGCAGCGTGATCTCGGCTGCCAGGTCGGGCCGTTTGATGGCGTCGAGGATGCTGCCGGGTCCGCGCACAGCGCGGTACTCGGGCAGGCTTCGTCCGGCCTGGCGCATGAACCAGACCGGCGTGTGGCTCGACGGCCGACCGTGTGCGGCGTCGAGCAGGGGGATGGTCGCGGCGGCGTTCGACATCTGCTCGGCACGCTATCGCTCGGTGGTCGCGATGCACAGGTGGGCCGCCGTCGGCGTCAACGTCAAGGTTGAGTCAATGCACTCATGCTCCGAGTACGACCGACCGATGCCTGCGGCATGGTCACCGCCACGGATCGTTCGTCCTCCGACCGCTGGGCATCGCGGCGCCTTTCGGCGCGTGCGCTGCGCTGGGGTGTCGTGGTGGTTCCGTTCATCGCCGCGACGGTCACTGCGGTAGCCGTGTCGCTCGTGCTGCCGGTTGTGTCGGGGTGGTGGCTCGCGGCCGGTCGGCTGGTGGTGGTGGGCGCGATCGCCACCGTGGTGATGCGCGTGGTCGACTCGCTGATGCGGCGCATCCTGCCGCTGGCGGCATTGCTCGACCTGTCGCTCACCTTCCCCGACAGCGCGCCCTCGCGCATGAAGATGGCGATGCGTGCGGCGTCGGCCCAGGAGTTGGGCGATCTGCTCGACCGGTATCAGCGAGTAGGCGCCAACGACGCGGCCGCTGCCGCTGAACGGTTGCTCGAACTGGTTGCCGCCCTCAGTCGTCACGACCGCATCACCCGCGGCCATTCCGAGCGCGTCCGGGCCTACGCCCAGATGATCGGCGAGGAGATGGGCCTCTCCGGTGACGACCTCGACCGTCTTCGCTGGGCCGGTCTCATCCACGACATCGGCAAGCTGCGCATCGACGGCGAGATCCTGAACAAGCCCGGTCGGTTGACCGATGAGGAGTTCGCCATCATCAAGACCCACCCTGCCCTCGGTGCGGAACTGGCGGCGCCACTGGCCGACTGGCTGGGCGAGAGCGTCCTCGCGGTCGCCCAGCACCACGAGAAATGGGACGGCACGGGGTATCCGAACGGCATCAGTGGGCACGCCATCTCGCTGCCGGCGCGCATCGTCGCCGTGGCCGACGTATTCGACGTGATCACGTCGGTCCGTTCGTATCAGCAGCCACGTTCCGCCCACGAGGCACGTGCCGAACTGGCGCGGTGCGCAGGCACCCACTTCGATCCGGCTGTGGTGCGCTCCTTCTTGAACCTGTCGATGGGCAGTCTGCGTCGCGTGATGGGCCCGTTGTCGTGGGCGACAGCCTGGCTGGTGGCGGCGCGTCCGGTGTCGGCGGCACCCTCGAACGCCTCCGGTGCCACCGGTGCCGCCGGTGCGGGGTCGTCGGCGTCCGCTACCACGACGACCACCACGATCGCCTCGACGGGCTCGTCGGCCACGACGACCGTGGCGTCGGCGGCGTCGAGTGCTGCGACGGCGACGCCGTCGGCTTCGTTCTCCGGTGCGGTCTCGTCGGTCGCGTCGTCTTCGTTCGCGGCTGCCGCAAGCGCAGGGGCCGCAGCGACGAGTGCCACGCTGGCAACCGGTGTGAGCACGGTCGTGGGTATCGCCGCCACCGGTCTGGGCACCCTCGTGGCTCCTGTTCCGGTAGTAGCGGAATCGCCTCCGTCGCCGCCAGCAGCCGTGGTGGCCTCGACGACCACGACGGTGGATCTGGGGGCACCGGTCATCGTCGCCGACGCCTCGAGCACCGGGGCGCCGGGCGCAGGAGTGGCCGCAGGAGTTGACCCGGTGCCGATGGATCCGACATCCGCAGAGTTGCTGTTGGCCGCTCCCGAGTCCGGCGCCGAAGCGGCGACTGCTGAGACCCCAGAGGTCGTAGTGGCCGAAGCCGACAGTTCCACCACGGTTCCACCCACATCCCCGCCACCAACGACCGCACCGGCCAAGCCGGTGCCACCTGCGACCGTGCTGCCGCCGACGATCGCACGGCCCAAGCCGGTGCCGACGACGACCGTGCCGCCGCCGACGACCGTGCCGATACCGACGACCGTGCCGCCGCCGACGACACTGCCGCCGCCGACGACTGTGCCGCCGCCGACGACTGTGCCGGTCAAGGACGGCCGCCTGACAGGTGGCTACCTGTTCGCAGCCCCCGAGCGCGGCGACACCAAGCGGCCGTCGTGGTTCGCGCTGGAACAGCGCAAACCGCACAATGAGGTACCTCCTAACGTCGACGCCGACATCGACGACCTGCCAGGACTGACGCTGTTCCGCTTCCACGACGACGAGGACGAGGCGACCTCCGGCGACGGGAAGGAACCCGGCGGCACGCGGCCTCCTGTGGCCCGCTTCGTCGTGGCGGGTTCGGAATCGCTCACGATCGACAGCACCGTGTCGGCCACGTTGTTCGCCCGGGCACTCGGCCCCGAGGACTCCGATGAGAAGGAGCCGGTGGGCATCCTGCGGGTGTCGTTGATGGTGTGCGACGAGACCGGCACCAGTTGCAAGGAGGTCGATCGCGACCGGGTGAAGGTCTGGTCACGGCTCGACGACGGGTGGCCGTGGAAGGTGGCCGAGGGCACGTTCACCAAGGTGGGTGTCGATTTCGGGGTGCAGCGCCTGTCGTTCGACCGCTCGATGCGGCTCGAGGTGTGGGTGGCGGTCGACGAGGAGAGCCAATTCGACATCGCGCTGGCCATCGACAGCATCATCACGCCCGCGAGCGTCTTGTTCGGCTGATCGCTCGCCCGTCCGCCCGCCGGACGGCGCCGGTAGGCTCGTCAGACCCATGACGCAGCAGCACCCCGATCTGGCGGCTGAGCAGGCGTACATCGATCACGCCTACCACTGCCTCGAACAGAGTCGAACCGACGCCTGGAAGCTCCGTGAGCTGAGCGAAGCCACCCTCGGTGGCACCTTCCAGGCACGCTACGAACGCGACGTGTTCGACGAAGCACTGCTCAATCGGCTCACCACGCTCGATCTGGGCGACGCGGCGCTGGTGTTCGGTCGTATCGATCGGTTGGCCGAGGATCCCGAGGGTGTCGAGAGCTTCCACATCGGCCGCCTCGCGGTGGCCGATGCCGAGAGCGAGCCCGTGGTGGTCGACTGGCGAGCGCCCGTCGCCGAACCGTTCTACCGCGCCACCGGGCGCCAGCCGATGGGCCTGGTGCGGCGCCGTCATTTCGCGGTCGAGGGCCGCCGCCTGCTGGGGCTCGAGGACGAAATGTTCGGTGAGGGCCACCTCGGCGTGGTGGGCGACGAAGGCCTCGCCAGCCCGGTGGCGCCCGGCAACCTGCGCGGCTACTCCACGCTGCTCACTGCGCTGAACCGCGGCCGTACCGGCCAGCTCGGCGACATCGTCGCCACCATCCAGGGCGAACAGGACGAGATCATCCGCAGCCCGCAGGCCGGGGTGCTGGTGGTGCAGGGCGGCCCGGGAACCGGCAAAACCGTCGTCGCGCTGCACCGCGCTGCCTACCTCCTGTACACGTTCCGCTTCCCGCTCGAGGACCAGGGCGTGCTCGTCATCGGCCCGAACCGGGTGTTCCTTCGTTACATCGAGCGGGTGCTGCCGTCGCTGGGTGAGGCCGGTGTCGAGCAGGTGGTGCTCGCCGATCTCGTGCCCGACGTCGAATGGGCCCGCTTCGGCGTCGACCCGACCGAGTCGGCGCTCACGGCCCGGGTGAAGGGCGACATCCGCATGGCCGATGTCATCGACAAGGCGGTCACCGACCGCGAGCGGCCGTTGCGGGCCGACCTGGTGGTGCCCTTCCGGTCCGGGTATGTGCGGCTGCGGGCCGACGAGTCGGCGCGCATCGTGCGTGCCGCACAGCGTCGATTCCGTCGTCACAACGCAGCGCGCAAGTGGCTGGAGGGCGAGGTGTGGGCGGCAATGGCGGCCACCTGGCGCGACGGTTCGGCCGATCCGGCGTCGGTGAAGGACACCGTGCGGTCGCTGCCCGAGGTGCGTGAAGCCCTCGAACGCATGTGGCCGGTGCTCACGCCCGCAGAGTTGCTGCACGACCTGTTCGGATCGAAGGCGTTGCTGAAGCTCGCTGCGTCGACGGTGCTCGGTGAGGCCGAATACCTGTCGCTCCACCGGCCCCGCTCGGCCGAAGTCGCCGAGGTGCGCTGGAGCGAGCACGACGTCGCGTTGCTCGACGAGGCCCGCAACTACCTCGGGCCCCGCCCCGTGCGCCGGAGCGCGGTGTCGGGCGAGGGGGCCGACCCCGATGAGATCCGTACGTACGGCCATATCGTCATCGACGAGGTGCAAGACCTCACCCCGATGCAACTGCGGATGGCCTCGCGTCGGTCGTTGAACGGCAGCATGACCGTGGTGGGCGACATCGCCCAGGCCACTGGTGCGCTGGCACCCGACAGCTGGGACGAGGTGCTGGCCCACCTGCCCGACAACCGCCCGTCGCGGGTCATTGGCCTCAGCGTCGGCTATCGCATTCCCGACCTCATCATGGAACTGGCCAACCGCGTGATGATGGCTGCCACGCCGTCGCTGCGGGCACCTATCAGCGTGCGCGCCGGCGACGAGCGGCCCGAGTTCGTGGCCGTCGAGCAGTCGGCCGACCTGTTCGCTGCTGTGGCGACGGCCACCGCCGACCTGGTATCGGCGCTGCCCGGGGGCAGCATCGCGGTGGTCGTGCCCGACGCCATGGTCGACGACGTGTCGGCCGCGCTCGAACTGGCGGGCATCGAACACGGCAGGGCCACGCGCCAGGGTCTGAACGTCGGCACCACGGTGGTGCCGGTCAGCGTGGTGAAGGGTCTCGAACTCGACGGCGTGGTGGTGGTCGAGCCGGCAGCCATCGTTCATGCCGAGTCGCAGGGCCTCCGGGCGCTCTACGTCGCCCTCACCCGCAGCACGCGCCGCCTCACCGTCGTGCACGCCGAGGCACTGCCTCCGTCGATGCGCTGAGCGCCGATCAACCCAGGTAGGCGTCGACCAGCACGACGAGGTTGCGTGCCGACTTGTCGGCGTCGGCAGCGCGCTTGAACTGCACCGCGCGCTGGAACCGGTCGACCTGCTGGTCGAAGCCGTCGATCAGATCGGGTCGGCTGGCCGCCACCTCGTCGCGGACCGCATTCCAGAGGGCCGTGAGGCGCTCGACCGCTGCTCTGGCGTCGCCACCGTCGACCATCAGGCCTCCGACGCTCTGCCCCTCGACCACCATGCGGGGCAGCAGATCGACTGCGGTGCCGGTGGGCACGGTGGTGGTGACCGCGATGGTGGTGGTGGCGACGAGTTCGGAGTCGTAGGTGGTGGCCGCGCAGGCGCCGAGACCGAGTACGGCGACACCGAGCACGGCGACGAGCCCGACTCGACCAGCGGGCGGCATCAGGCGGTGACCAGGATGCGGGCGCTGGCGAAGGCGCTGAGGCCGATGGTGGCGCCGTTCATCGACACGGTGAGCGTGCCGTCGGGCGATGCCGCAGCGAGCACCCCGTCGTTGCCCGGGGTGATGCTCGACTGCTCGAGGAACTCGAGCAGGCCGGGGGTGAACTCGAGTTCCTCGGGGATGCGGTTCACGACGAACCGCTGCCCGACGGCGATGGTGCTGAGCGGCCGCGAGGCGGGCGCGTCGTAGGGGGACCCAGGAATGGGGTTACCGTGCGGACAGGTGGTGGGGCTGCCGAGCACCCGGTCCATCGCCTGCTCGACCGAGTCGCTCATGATGTGCTCCCACTTGCCGGCCTCGTGGTGGGCCTCGGCCCACGACAGCCCGAGCATGTCGGTGAGGAATCGTTCGGCAAGACGGTGGCGGCGGACGACCCGTTGGGCCAGCACGAGACCGCGGTCGGTGAGCACGATGGAGCCGTCGGCCGTGGAGACGAGCTGCTCGGCCTCGAGCCGACGGATCATCTCACCGACGGCCTGCCGGCTCACCTGCAGGCGATCGGCGATGCGCGCGTTGATGACGTCGACATCGTCTTCGTGCAGTTCGAAGATGCACTCGCAGTACTCCTCGAACGCAGGGTGGTGTTCTCCGGAGGCCGGCATGGGCCCCAGGCTACCGTGGCCGGTCCGACGGGCCGCGGCCGCGGATGCGGCCAAGCCAGGCCTCGGCCTGGCGCAGCCGTCGGTCGAGTTGGTCGGTCGTGGCGGCGCCCACGGCTGCCACGTTCGCGAGCCGGTTCATCTCGGCGTTCACCTTGCCGTGCGACAGACCGGTGAGGTCGACGAGTCGCTGCGCGACGGCTGCGTTGCGGGCCCGAAGGTCTTGTTTCACCTCGGCCACGCTGCGGCCGAGGTCGCGCGACCAGCCGGCGTCGGTGGGGATGTCGGGCAGCAGTAGGTCGAGCAGGCCGTCGAGTTCGGGGTCGGCGTCGGCGGTGGCCAACTGCTCGGGTTCGTCGTCGTAGGCGATGCCATCGGGGGTGACGGCACTGATGCGCATGCCTGTCGCCACCGAGCTGAGCACCGAGAACAGCGACAGCTGCTCGGGTTCGAAGGCCTCGACGCCGCCGGTGAGGTCGTCGGCCCGGTCGGGGCCCTCGGGGTCGTCGTCGTTGGGCACCGGCGGGCGAAGCACGTGGCGTCGCGCCTCGGCGATCTGGAAGGCGTGGGTACGCAGGCGCGGGTCGTCGGGCAAGAACACATAGGCCTTCTGCGAGCCGCGGTCGGTCTGCCAGCGCACGAACCGGCCCACTGCCTGGCGGAAGAACAACTCGGTCGTCACCGTTGTGGCGTACACACCCACGCGTAGGCGCGGGATGTCGACCCCTTCACTCACCATCCGCACGGCCACCAGCCAGGGGGCGTCGGATGTGGCGAAGCGGGCGATGCGGTCGGAGGCGGTGGGGTCGTCGCTCACCACCACCTCGGCGGGCACACCGAAATGGCGACGGATGAGCGCAGCGATGCCGTGGGCATGGGCCTGGTCCATGGCGATGACGAGGCCGCCTGCGTCGGGCTGCCCGTTCGGCATCGTGCGCAGCAACATCAACCGCTCGTGGGCCTGGCGCAGCACGGCTGCCAGCCAGTCGCCGTCGAGGCTGAGCGCCGTGCGTAGCCGCTGCGACATGCCATCGCGGGCCAGTTCGTCGTGGAAGTCGGCGCTCACGACGCTGCCGTCGGGGGCACTCCACTCCATCACCCCGTCGAAGCGCGGGAAGTAGACCGGTCGCACCACGCCTCCGTCGCGGAGGGCGTCGGCGTAGCCGTAGGTGTAGTGGCTGAAGGCCGCGTCGCCCTCGGCGGTGACCTGGTACTCGACGAAGGGGATGGAGGCGGTGTCGCTGCGGAAGGGTGTGCCCGACAGGCACAGGCGGCGGTGGGCGGTGTCGAAGGCATGGCGCACCGAGTCGCCCCAGGCGCGTTCGTCGCCGGCGTGGTGGATCTCGTCGAGGATGACGAATGCGTCGTGGGCGAGGCCGCGCAGCGCCTTGGCTGTGCCGGCCGTGGCGAGGTGCTGATAGGTGGTGACCAGACCGTGCACGTCGCGGGCCAGGCCGCCGGCGGGCGACCAGTCGGGGTCGAGTTCCAGCCCGAGGCGGTGGGCGGCGAGGGCCCACTGCATCTTCAGGTGGCTGGTCGGGGCCACCACGATGAGGCGCCGCCGCTGCTGGGCGAGCGCCCAGCGGGCGCAGGTGAGAGCGAACGTGGTCTTGCCGGCGCCGGGCGTGGCAACGGCCAGGAAATCGGGCCGCTCATGGGTGCTGAACAGGTCGAATGCAGCCCGCTGCCAGTGGCGCAGACGCACCGTCGGGTGCTCGTGCAGGCCGGGCTGGGCCGGGGCGCGGAGCGGTTCGGACGACGACATGGGGCCGTTCAGTCTGGCAGTACACGAGGGCACAAACACGCCGCCGAGAAAGTGCTTGCCGAACTCGGGGTTTCCTGAACGATCACCGGCGAGAGGAGTCCTCATGAACCACCCCGCCACGAGCGACGACCGTACGACCACCGCCACACTCGGTGTGCCGACCGACCTGGAGGCGGGTGGGCGGGCGTCGACGCGTACCAGTGTCGGAGTCGGTGTCGGAGTCGGTGTCGGTGTCGTACTCGTCGGCAGCGATGAGGCGCGCAGGCAGGTATACGGCCTCCTCGGGGTGATCGCGATGACCGAGGTGGCGTCCTGGCAGGATCTCCCGGTGGGCCCGGCCGTCTGTATCGACGCCGACCGTTTCGTCCACCTGTCACCCGCCGGTGTGGCGGCACTCGCAGGCGCAGTGCTGGCCGGCAGCGACGTGGCGGTGCCGTCGTCGAACATCGGCATCTGGCCCATGTGCGGTTTCTACCCACCACGCGGCGCCGCCGATGCCAACGAGCTCGAGGCCCATGCCGCGGCGATCGCCGGTCGGCCGAGCGAGCACTCCGTCGATGCGTCGTTCCCGCTGCCTGCAGTGTTTGCATTGGCCGATGCGAGCCGCATCCGGACCCGGCCCGTGCACGTGGGCGATCTGGGCGAGTGCGCCGATGTGGTGGCGACCGTGTGGTGCCACCACCGCGACGTGCCGTTCATCAGCGCGACGATGATCGTGAAGAACGAGGCAGCCCGGATCGAGAGTGCTGTCGCCGCTGCCCAACTGGTGGCCGATGAGGTGGTGGTGTACGACACCGGCTCGACCGACGACACCGTCGAACTGGCCCGGGCCATGGGTGCCGCAGTTCGCCTCGGCTACTGGGACGACGACTTCGGCCGGGCCCGCAACGAGGCGTGGGCCATGATGCGCGGCGACTGGAACTTCGTCGTCGACGCCGACGACACGGTGGAGGCCACGCCCGAGCAGGTCGCCGAGTTGCGCGAACTGCTCCGCGGTGCGCCTACCGACATGGTGGTGTCGCTGCCCGTGAAGAGCGTGCACAACGAGGTGTCGGGCATGATCCTCGCCGGAATGATCCAGCGGCGGGTCTTCCCCCGGCACATGCACTGGCGCAACCGCATCCACGAGGTCGTGATGCGGCCCGACGGCGTGCTTCCCGACGAGCTGCGTTTCGAACAGATCGCTGTGGTCCACTGGGGCTACTCGCTGCAGACCGAGAAGCGGTCGGAGCGCAACCTCCGGATCGCCGAGAAGCGGCTCGCGGAGTCCGATGGTTCGGCGAGCAATGGCCTCGATCTGTACGAGTACGGACGAGCACTGCAGTTCGCAGGGCAGGTCGAAGAGGCGCTCGACGTCTTCTCGCAGGTGATCGCGGAGCACACCGAAGGGCCGGCATTCGTGCTGTCGACGTTGCTGACCGCATGTCTCTGGTGCGACACCGACCGGACGATGAACGTGCAAGCGCTGCTGCGGCCCATCGCCGAGGGGCATCAGGACCCTGCTGCCCGCGGTGCGGCGCGATGGGTGTTGGCGACGTCGCTCGGCGAACCCGATGTGGCACTCGAGATGCTCGCTGGTCTCGAGTCGGTGCAGTACTACAACTTCGTCGCCTCGCCCGATGAAGTTCGGTCGCTCCATGTGTTCATGGCCGCGCTGGTGGGCGACCACGATCTCGCGTTCCGCCAGCTCGCTGCGATGCGCGAGCCGACCAAGCAGGAGTCGACCTGGTGGGCGGCGTCGATGGCGGTGAAGGCGGGCGACCCCCGCATCGCCCGCCACATCGTCTCGGCCGTCGGTGTCGACGAGTTGGCCTTCGTGGTGTGCGCCCTCGCCGGCGGACCTGCCGACGGCAACCAGGAACTGGCCGGTGCCCTCGTCGAGCGTTTCGGCCTCCAACCGCAACTCGCGGTGTACATGGCCCAGGTGAGCGCGCGAGGTGGATTCTTCGCCGCGCTCGATGCCCGGCTGCGGCTGGCAGAGGCAGGGCAGCTCGAGGTCGGCGATCCGCTCGAACGCCTGCTCGACGGCACCTACGGCGACGCGGCCGACCAGATGTTGGCGGCCCTCGTGCTCGACAGTCTCGAACCGGTGGCACCGACGCGCAGTCTGGCCGTCGGTCCTGGCATCGCCACCGACAACATCGAGGACGTGCTCGGTGCAGTTGCCAGCGTGCTGCCCCAGCAGCTCACCGAAGCCGCATCGGCGCTCGCCACCTCGCCGGAACGTGGCACCGTGGTCGCCCGGGCCCTCGACGGGTTGGACGGTGTCAGCAGCTGAGGCTGCTCCCGGTATCTCTGGCACACCCGCCACGTAGCCTCTGCTCGTGGCCGATCATCCGGTGCTCGAGCGGTTCTCGCCTGCGGTGCGGGCGTGGTTCGCCGCGTCGTTCCCCGAACCCACGCCGCCGCAGGTGCAGGGCTGGCCGCACATCGCGGCCGGCGAGCACACGCTCATCTGCGCGCCGACGGGCTCGGGCAAGACCCTCACCGCCTTCCTGGCCAGCATCGACCGGCTGGGCACCACGCCACCGCCCGATCCGAAGCAGCGCACGCGTGTGCTCTACATCTCGCCGCTGCGCGCCCTGGCGTTCGACGTCGAGAAGAACCTGCGTGCCCCCCTGCTGGGCATCAGCCTGGCTGCCGAGCGGCTGGGCGAGGCCTACTCCGAGCCCACTGTCGCCATGCGCACCGGCGACACATCGGCGAAAGACCGTCAGGCGCTCATCCGTCGCCCGCCCGACCTGCTCATCACCACGCCCGAGAGCCTGTACCTGATGCTCACCTCGTCGGCGCGCGATGCGTTGGTGAACGTCGAGACCGTCATCATCGACGAGATCCATGCGCTGGCACCCACCAAGCGCGGCGCACATCTCATGCTGTCGCTCGAACGGCTCGAGCAGGTCACCAAGCGACCGGCGCAACGCATCGGCCTGTCAGCCACCCAGCGACCGCTCGAGGAGGTCGCCCGCTTCCTCGGCGGCCGCACCGACGACGGCACGCCGCGCCCGGTGGTCATCGTCGACGCCGGTATCCGCAAACCGCTCGAGGTCGATGTGGTCATCCCCGTGGAAGACATGGGCGAACTGGGCCAGCCGGTCACTGAACTGCGCAGCGGGCCTGCTGCGGTGGCCTTCACACCGCAGCGCACCAGCATCTGGCCCAGCATCTACCCGCGCATCCTCACCCAGATCCTGCAGCACCGCAGCACCATCGTGTTCACCAATTCGCGCCGCCAGGCCGAACGCTTGGCGGCCAAGCTGAACGAGCTGTACCTCGAGCAGGTCACCAGCGCCGACCCCGAGGCCGCGCCCATCGAACTGGTGAAGGCGCACCACGGTTCGCTCGCCCGCGAGCAGCGCATCGTCATCGAAGACGAACTGAAGCGGGGTGTGCTGCGCGGCATCGTCGCCACCAGCAGCCTCGAACTGGGCATCGACATGGGGGCCGTCGACCTGGTCGTGCAGGTCGAGTCGCCCGGTGCCGTCAGCCGCGGCCTGCAGCGCATCGGCCGCGCCGGTCACTCGGTGGGCGAACCCAGCAAGGGCACCATCTACCCCAAGCACCGTGGCGATCTGCTCGAGGCAGCGGTGGTGGTGCGGCGGATGATCGACGGAGCCATCGAGTCCACCCGCTACCTGCGCAATCCGCTCGACGTGCTGGCCCAGCAGATCGTCGCCCACGTGGCCATCACCACCGAGTGCACCGTCGCCGATGTGGGCCGCCTCGTGCGGCGCTGTGCCAACTTCGCCGAACTCAGCGACGACCTGCTGTTGAACACCCTCGACCTGCTGGCCGGCCGGTACCCGAGCGACGAGTTCGGCGAGCTGCGGCCGCGACTGGTGTGGGACCGGGTGAACGACACGCTGCGCGCCCGCGACGGGTCGCGGCGCCTCGCCGTCACCAGCGGCGGCACCATCCCCGACCGCGGCCTGTTCGGGGTGTTCCTGCCCGACGGCACACGGGTGGGCGAACTCGACGAGGAGATGGTGTACGAGAGCCGCCCGGGCGAGACCTTCCTGCTGGGTGCCTCCACATGGCGCATCGAAGACATCACGTTCGAACGGGTGGTGGTGTCGCCGGCGCCCGGCCAGCCCGGAAAGATGCCGTTCTGGCACGGCGACCGGCCGGGTCGTCCGCTCGAACTGGGCCGCGCGCTCGGGGCGTTCCAGCGCGAGGTGCGGGCGATGCCGGCCGATCAGGCACTCGGTCGGCTGATGGGCGAGTACGCGCTCGACGCGTTCGCCGCCAACAACGTGCTCGGTTACCTCGACGAACAGGCCCAGGCCACCGGGGTGGTGCCCGACGACCGCACCATCGTGGTCGAGCGCTTCCGCGACGAGATCGGCGACTGGCGGGTGTGCATCCTCAGCCCGTTCGGCACGCCGGTGCACGCGCCGTGGGCCATGGCCATCGAACGCCGCTTGGTCGAGCGCTTCGACATGCCGGTCGAGACGATGTGGGGCGACGACGGCATCGTGCTGCGCCTGCCCGAGGCGGCCGACGAACTGCCGCTCGAGTATCTGCTGGTCGACCCCGACGAGATCGACGAACTGGTGCTGTCGGCCGTGCCCACCACCTCGCTGTTCGCCGCCCGGTTCCGCGAGTGCGCGGCCCGGGCGCTGCTGCTTCCCCGGCGCCGGCCCGACCGGCGCACACCGCTGTGGCAGCAACGCCAGCGTGCCGCCGACCTGTTGGCCGTGGCGGCGAAGTACCCGAGCTTCCCCATCCTGCTCGAGACGTCGCGCGAGTGTGTGCAAGACGTGTTCGACCTGCCGGCACTGCGCGAGGTGCTGGGCCAGGTGCGCAGTCGGGCGGTGCGAGTGGTCAGCGTCGACACTCCGAAGGCGTCGCCGTTCGCGCAGAGTCTGCTGTTCAACTGGATCGCGGCCTACATGTACGAAGGCGACGCGCCGCTGGCCGAGCGGCGGGCCGCTGCGCTGGCGCTCGACCGCGACCTGTTGCGCGACCTGCTGGGCGCCGAGGAGTTGCGCGAACTACTCGACCCGGGGGTGTTGGCCGACCTCGAACTCGAACTGCAGCGCCTGGCCGACGGCCGCCGGGCGCGCAGCGCCGACGAGTTGCACGACGTGTTGCGCACCGTGGGCGATCTGTCGGCGGCCGAGGTCGACCTGCGCTGCGAGGGGCCCGGCGCGCAGTGGCTGGCCGAACTGCTGCACGAGCGGCGTGCGGTCGAACTGGCCATCGCTGGCGAGATGCGGGCCATCGCCGCCGACGACGCGGCGCGCTATCGCGATGCTCTCGGGTGCGCGCTGCCGCTGGGCCTGCCACGGGCGTTCACCGAACCCGTGCCGCTGCCGCTCGAGTCGCTCGTCGCCCGCTACGCACGCACTCATGCGCCGTTCCTCACCGACGATGTGGCCCGTCGGTTCGGCATCACCGCCACTCGTGCCGCCGGTGCGCTGGCTGCGCTCGAGGCCGAGGAGCGCGTGGTGCGCGGCGAGTTCCGGCCCGACGGGGCGAGCCGCGAATGGTGCGACGTCGATGTGCTGCGCCAGTTGCGCCGCCGGTCGTTGGCGGCGTTGCGTCGCGAGGTCGAGCCGGTCGAGGCCGACGCCTACGCCCGCTTCCTGCTGGGGTGGCACGGCATTCCTGCCGAACGTCGTGGTCTCGATGCGCTGGTCGAGTCGCTGGGCCTGTTGCAGGGTGCCGCGCTGGTGGCCAGCGCGCTCGAGCGCGACGTGCTGCCCGTGCGGGTGCGCGGCTACCGCCCCACCGATCTCGACGAACTGTGCACCTCGGGCGACATCGTGTGGGTGGGGGCGGGTTCCATCGGGTCGAGCGACGGCCGGGTGCGGCTGTACTTTGCCGACCAGTTGCCGCTGCTGGCACCCACGGTCGAACCGCCCGAGGCGCCCGAGGGCGCGCTCCACGACGCCATCCGGCTGCTGCTGGCTCAGCGCGGGGCCAGCTTCTGGGCGCAGTTGCGCGCCGCGGCGCCGTCGGCCACCGAGGCCGAGGTGCTGGCCGCGCTGTGGGACCTGGTGTGGGCCGGCGAGGTCACCAACGACTCACTGGCGCCGTTGCGAGCCGTGCTGTCGGGCGGCACCGGCCGCAGCACTGCCTCGCGGGCCACGCGTTCGCGGCCCCGGCCAGGCCGCCTCACCCGGCTCGGCCCACCCGCCGGGGCGGGACGGTGGAGTCTGGTCGCTCCGCTGCTGCATCCGGTCCCCACTGCCACCGCGGCCGCGCATGCTGCGGCGCTGCAGTTGCTCGAACGACAGGGCGTGGTCACACGCGAGGGGGTGCTCGCCGAGGGTGTCGTCGGTGGGTTCGCCGGTGTGTACGGGGTGTTGAAGGTGCTCGAAGAACGCGGTCAGACACGACGTGGTTACTTCATCAGCGGCCTGGGTGCAGCGCAGTTCACCCTGCCCGGGGCCGTCGACCGACTGCGCGGCACCCGCGATCTGGTCGACCCGTACCTGCATCCCGCCGACGTGCCTGCACCCGTGGTGGTGGCCGCAACCGATCCCGCGCAGCCCTATGGGGCGTCGCTCTCGTGGCCGGTGTCGCCCGGTCGGCCGTCGCGGAGCGCAGGGGCGCTGGTGGTGCTGGCCCAGGGGGTGCCGGTGGTGTGGTTCGACCGGCGCGGTCATCACCTGGTCACGTTCCCGGCAGCCGCCAGCGACCCCTCGTGGGCCGCTGCGCTGGGGGCGTTGGCCACCGATGGCCGGGCCCGCACGGTCGAGGTACGCAAGGTCGACGGCGAGGTCGTCGACCCGTCTGGCGCGGTGGCCACCGTGTTGCAACAGGCCGGATTCGTGCGTACCTATCGCGGCTTCGCCGTTCGCGCCTGACGCGGTGCCGGGCTCAGCGGGCCGGGTTCAGCGGGCCGGGTCGGGTCCGATGGCGCGCAGGCCGGCCCAGGCGAGGTTGGCCACCAGACGGGCCAGTGCGTCGGGGTCGAAGTCGTCGCCGCGTTCCACCAGACGCCGCGACACCCCCTCGGCCAGGCCCACCAGGCCGTGGGCCAGGGTGCGCCGCTGTTCGTGGTCGATCTCGATGGCGATGAGCGGGGCGATGGCCGAGGCCGCTTCCGACGTGATGGTGCGGATGGCCTTGGTGGCTGCAGCGTCGCGGTTGGCCTGGGTAGAGAACAGCAGCAGGAACCCGTCGTGGTCGTCGGCCACCCAGCGGAAGTAGGCGCGGAAGCCGAGTTCGGTCTGGGCCCGGCCGTCGGTCGCGCCGGCCGTTGCCTTGCCGATGGCCGCGATCATCCGCTGGCCGGCCTCGTGGATGAGCGCCAGGTACAGGTCTTGCTTCGACGCGAAGTGCTGGTACAGCACCGGCTTGGTGACCCCGGCGGCATCGGCCACGTCGTTCATCGATGCACCGTGGTAGCCGCTGCGGGCGAACACCGGGACGGCGACGGCGATGATCTGTTCGCGCCGTTCACCGGCCGGGAGTCGGGTGTTCATGACCGGCGAGAGAGGCTAACGGCTCAGAGTCCGCGCTCGACGTCGTCGCGTTCGGCGGCCTTGATGGCGTAGCCCAGCACGATGGCCGGGGCCAGCAGAATGGTACCCACCACCAGACCGGCGATGCTGATGGAGGCCATCGTCGACGTGAAGTCGGTGAGCAGTCCGACGGCGAACGCGGCGATGGCCACACCGAAGGCCAGGTAGCCGAGTCGATTGGCCAACGCCGTCCACCGGGCGATGCGGCGGCGCCGTTCGCGCACCGGATCGGTTCCGGCGGCACCTGCGGCGGGGCCGTTGAGGTCGGGCGAATGGGGATCGACGGGGGAGGCAGGCATACAGTCGGCTCATGGTACGTGTGGAGTGGCGCGATCGGGTGCTCGTCATCACCATCGATCGCCCCGAGCGCCGCAATGCGGTCGATCACGCCACCCTGCTCGCCCTCTCCGAGGCGCAGCGGGCGGCGGCCGAGGGCGGAGCCCGGGTGGTGGTGCTCACCGGTGCACCGCCGGCATTCAGCGCCGGCGCCGACCTCAACGGGGTGGAGGACGGTGCGTTCGTGGCCGCCCTCATGGCCGCCCTGCGCGGCTTCACCGAACTCGGTGCCATCACGCTGGCGGCCGTCGACGGCCCGGCGCTGGGGGCGGGCACGCAACTGGCCATCGCGTGCGACCTACGCATGGCCACCCCCACCAGCGTGTTCGGCATCCCGGCGGCCAAGCTGGGCCTGGCCGTCGACCGCTGGACCATCGAGCGGGTGGCCCGCGAGTTCGGGTGGTCGATCGCTCGGGCGATGCTGCTGGGCGCGGTCACCTACCGGGGCGAGCAGCTGCACGTCACCGGAGGGGTGCACCGGCTGGGCGAGTTGGCCGACGCGCTGGTGTGGGCCGATGAGCTGGCGCAGCTCGCGCCACTCACCATCAGCACCCACAAGCTCGGCCTCGAGCGGGCCGCGGCTGCAGTGGGCCCCGACCCGGTGTTCGATCAGGCCTTCGCCGCGACATGGGCCAGCACCGATGTCGCCGAGGGCCGCAGGGCGTTCCTCGCCAAGCGCCGGCCGAACTTCGAGGGTCGCTGAGCGATCGGCGGTGGCGCCGCGGCGTCAGAGGTTGGCGGGCAACAGGCGGCTGAGGTCTTCGAAGAAGAAGTAGAGACAGACCACGAACGGCACGATGCCGACGAGCACCCCCACCAAGTTGCGCCGGGCGAACCGGCTGATGGCGGTGGCGACGAACGCCACCACGATGAGGCGGAAACCCCACATGGCGACGGGCACGTAGGCGTCGTCGTCGCTGAACCACTTGCTGCCGAACACGACGGCACCCGAGTCGTCGTTGCTCCCTTCGTCGGGCCCGAGGCCGCCGGGCACGGCGGTGCTGGACGTGCTGACCGGCACGGTGGGGGCGCTGGTGGTCTCGGGTGCCACTGTCGGCACGGTGGGGGCACTGGTGGTGCCGGGCCCCACTGGCGGCACGGTGGGGGGCGCAGTGGTGGACGCGACAGCGGGTTCGGGCGGCGCAGTGAGGCTCGGAAAGGTGGCCTGGTCGGAGCGGGCGGTGTCGAGGGTGGCCTGCACCACATAGCGTTGCTTGGCCGAGTACTTCGGGTGGCACGATGCGAGTGTGATCCGGGCAAGGGTGGGGTCGACGGTGGGGATGACGAGCGCGTAGTCGTCGGCACCGACGATGATGATGTTGTCGACCACGTAGATGAATCGCCCCCAGGGTGCCGTCACCAGCATCTCGTCGCCGATCTGGATCTGGTCGATGTCGATGAAGGGCTCGCCGTAGGTGGTGCGGTGGCCGGCGATGGCGGCATTGCCGAACTGGCCGGGCAGTGGCGTCTCGGGAAAGTGTCCAGGTCCCTTCTTCAGATCGTCGGGGCTCACGCCCTCGACGACGATCTTGTCGAGGCCGATGCCGGGAATCTCGAGACGTGCCAGTACCTCACCGGTTCGCGGAGCGACGGCCGCTGACAGCGGCGCCGCCGTGGTGGTGGGTGGCGCCGTGGTGGATGTGGCGTCGCCCGTAGCGGGTGGGGTGGTGGAGGCGGGGACCGTGGTGGCAACGGCGGGAGGTACCGTCGTCGGCGCCGCGGTGGGTGAGGCGGCGAGGAGATCGTCGAACTCGCGCTCGAGTTGGCCCTGGGCGCGGGCGGTCTGGATGCCGGTGCCCCACAGTTGGTAGGCGACGAAGGCGAACAGGAGCACGCCGGTGGCGATGAGCGTGCGGCCGATGCCACCGATGAACCAGCGCCAGTCGTGCGGTTCGGGCGGCCGGTCGAACCGGTTCGGCCGGCGTTGCCGTGCTGGTCGGCCCGTTGCCGTCTCGTCCACCACGGGTGCGACGCTATCGGTTGGGTCGGGCCGATGAGGTCGCGGGTAGCGTGCGATCATCGTGGACGCCGTGCCTACTAACGATCCGGCCACCGCAGGTCCGGCCACCGCAGGTCCGGCCCACGCTGATCCGGCGGGTAGTGAACTCGTCGTCCGGCTGGTCGAGGCGGTAGCCGTGCTCGGGCGCTTTCCTGCGTTGGCCGGGGCCTCGCTGGTGGTCGAGCGCGGCGAGATCGTGTTGTTACGCGGGCCCAACGGCGCCGGCAAGACCACGTTGTTGCGGGTATGCGCCGGCCTGGTGCCTCTCACCCGCGGTGAGGGCTGGGTGGCCGGCTGCGATCTGCGCACCGAGCGCGACGATGTGCGCCGCCGCGTGGGGCTGCTCGGTCACGCCAACGGCCTGTACGGCGACCTGACGGTGCGCGAGAACGTGCGGTTCTGGGGCGACACCGTGGGGGCCGACGTCACCGAGATCGACGCCTCGCTCGAACGGCTCGGCCTGGCCGGCCGTCTGGCGGACGTGGCGGTGCGGCGGCTGTCGGCCGGGCAGAAGCGGCGCACTGCGCTGGCGTGCCTGGTGGCTCGTCGGGCACAGGTGTGGTTGCTCGACGAACCTCACGCCGGTCTCGATGCAGCGGGCCGCGACGACCTCGACGACACTCTGCGTACCGCCGTCGCGATGGGTGCCACCGTGTTGGTGGCCAGCCACGAACTCGAGCGTGCCGGATCGCTCGCCACCCGGGTGGTCGACGTGGTCGCCGGCCAGGTGATCGCGGCCGATGGCCCCGGGGGGCCGCGGTGAGTTCCTGGCGCACTGCCCGCCTGGTGGCGGCGAAGGATCTGCGGGTGGAGGGTCGCAGTCGCGTGGTGGTGAACCAGGTGCTGCCCTTCGCCGCTCTCGTGATGGTGCTGTTCGCGTTCGTGCTCGACAGCGACGCCGTGCTCAAACGAGTGGCCCCCGGTCTCATCTGGCTGGCCACGGTGTTCGGCCTGCTGGTGATGGTGCAGCGGGCCTTCGCGATCGAGACTGCCGACGGGGCGCTCGATGCCCTCCGAGTGGCCGGCGTCGACCCGGTGGGCATCTTCCTGGGGAAGTCGTTGGCCCTGGCCGCCCAACTGGCGGTCCTCGAGGTGATGCTGGCCGGGCTCGCGTTCGTGCTGTACGACGTCGAGTCGTCGGGCGAGGGCATCGTGTTGTTGGTCACCACCCTCATTCCCGCGACCGCAGGACTGGCCTTCGTCGGTACGCTCTACGGAGGCCTTGCTGCCGGGGCCAAAGGTCGCGAGACGCTGCTCCCGCTGCTGTTGTTCCCGGTGGTGGCGCCGGTTCTGATTGGTGCAACTCGAGCGACCGAAGCGGCGCTCGATGCCAGTGGCGTTGCAACCGCCGACGGGTGGCCCTGGGTCGCTCTGCTCGTGGTGTTCGCAGCGCTGTTCGGCGTCGGCGGCACGCTGGCATTCGGATCGCTCATCGAGGAATGAGGCGAGACCCCACGTGAGCACGACTGCACCACCCAGCACCACAACGGCGGTTCCTGCCCGCCCGGCGCGTGGCACCGGCACCCGGGTCACCCGGGTGCTCGGCATCGCCACCATCGTGGCGTTCGCCGTGCTGGCCCTGTTCGGCCTGGTGCTGTCGCCAGCCGATGCCCAGCAGGGCGAGAGCGTGCGCATCCTCTACGTGCACGTGGGCACCGTGTGGGTGGCCTATCTCGCCTTCATCGTCACCGCCGTGTCGTCGGCCGCGTACCTCTGGAAGCGCACCCGCTCGCTCACCTGGGATCGCATCGCCGGGGCCAGCGCCGAGATCGGCGTGCTGTTCATGGCCGTCACCTTGTTCACCGGCGCGCTGTGGGGCCGCATCAGCTGGGGCACGTTCTGGGTGTGGGACGCCCGGGTCACCACCACGGCGTTCTTGTTCATCACCTACGTCGGGTACCTCGCCGTACGCGGGCTGGGTGGCACGCACGAGCAGCGGGCGCGCCGATCGGCCGTCGTGGCGCTGCTGGCCGTGCTCGAGATCCCGCTCGTGCACTTCAGCGTCAGGCTGTGGCGCTCGGTGCACCAAGACGCCAGCGTCGCCGGTCGAGGCGACGTCACACTCGACGGGCTGATGCTGTTCACCCTGCTGCTCGGTGTGGTCGCCTTCTCGATGATGTACGTGTGGTTCGTGCTGCACCGCCAGCGGGTGCTGATGCTGTCCGATCTCGTCGACGACCGCGGCCTCGACGATGCGTTGGCCGAACGTCGCCGCGAGGCGGAAGGGGCGCAACGCTGATGGAAGACATCGGGTTCATCCTCACCTGCTACCTGGTCAGCTTCGGTGCCGTGCTGTTGCTCGGCTGGCGGGTCATCAGCCGCGGCCGCGAACTGTCCGAGCAGGTGCCCGACGAGGACAAGCCATGGACCTGAGCCCCCGCGAAGCGGTTCCCTCCGCGCCGCGTGTGCGTCGCGGTAAGCGCTGGCCCGCCGTCGCAATGCTGGTAGTGGTGCTCATCGGTGGCGGTGTGGTGCTGACCAAGTTCCTCACCTCGTCCATCGACTACTACTGCAACGTCGACGAACTCGGTGTGAAAGATGGCTGCGACGACGGCCGTCGCCTGCGCGTGCAGGGCAATGTCGAGGAGGGTTCGGTCGAGTCGGCCAACGGCGTCACCACCTTCCTCGTGTCGTTCAACGATGTCGAGATGCCGGTGCGCTACGAGGGCGAACCGGGCGGCATCTTCCAGGAGTGCATCCCGGTGGTGGTGCACGGCCGCCTCGCCGACGGTGTGTTCGAGGGTGACCGGGTCGAGGTGAAGCACTCGAACGAGTACACGGCTGCCAACAAGGACCGGCTCGACGAGGCGGAGAGCGCGTGCTCGGCCAAAGCCTGAACGGCCTGCTCGGCCACTCGGTTCTCATCATCGGCCTGGTCGCTTCTGTCTTCGGCGCCATCGTCACCGTCGTCGGTACGACTCGACGCGACGCTCGCGTGCTGCGCAGCGCACCCAACTACGCCTGGCTCGCGCTCGCCGCCGCGGTCGCTGCCATCGTCGTGATGTTGTGGGCGCTGCTCACCTACGACTTCTCGCTCGCCTACGTGCAGCAGGTGGGCTCGCGCA
Source organism: Ilumatobacteraceae bacterium (assembly GCA_044359565.1). Taxonomy (GTDB): domain Bacteria; phylum Actinomycetota; class Acidimicrobiia; order Acidimicrobiales; family Ilumatobacteraceae; genus VFMC01. The sequence continues at coordinate 10,114 of JBIKLX010000001.1, read as the reverse complement.
GCACCCCGTTGCTGTTCAACGTGACGGCCCTGTGGAGCGCGCTCGAGGGCAGCATCCTGCTGTGGCTCGGCGTGCTGGCCGGCTATCTGGCGATCATCATGTTCCGCTACCGCCGCCGGCTCGACGACCCGCTGGTGGCGTGGGCGCTGGTGGTGCTGTTCGTCGTCACCGCCTTCTTCTTCCTGCTGGCCCTGGTGCCGGCCGACGCGTTCGAGGCCGGCGCGGTGGGCGTCACCGATGGCCCTGGCCCCAACCCGCTGCTGCAGAACCACATCCTGGTGCTGTTCCACCCGCCGCTGCTGTACCTCGGCTATGTGGGCTTCACCGTCCCGTTCGCGTTCGCCATCGCCGCGCTGGTCACCGGCCGGGTGGGAGAGGGCTGGCTGGTCGAGACCCGGCGCTGGGCCCTGTTCTCGTGGGGGTTCCTCAGCCTGGGCATTCTGCTCGGCGGGTGGTGGAGCTACGAGGTGCTCGGCTGGAGCGGTGTGTGGGCATGGGATCCGGTCGAGAACGCCAGCTTCCTGCCGTGGCTCACCGGCACCGCGTACATCCACTCGGTGCTCGTGCAGGAACGGCGCGGCATGTTGCGGGTGTGGAACCTCAGCCTGCTCGTGGCCACGTTCGCGCTCACCATTCTCGGCACGTTCCTCACCCGCAGTGGGGTCATCAACAGCGTGCACGCCTTCGCCGACGGTGAGGTGGGGCCGTGGTTGCTCGCCTTCTTCGGCATCATCACCGTGGTGTCGCTGGCGCTCATCGCCTGGCGTGGCGACCGCCTGCGTTCGCCGGGCGCCATCGACTCGCCGGTGTCGCGCGAAGGCGCGTTCTTGGCCAATAACGTCCTGTTCACGGTGTTCGCTTTCATCGTGTTGCTGGGCACGGTGTTCCCGCTCATCGTCGAGGCGTTGCAAGACCGCCAGATCGCTGTGGGCCAGCCGTTCTTCGACCGGATGACCATTCCCATCGGCCTGGTGCTGCTGTTCCTCATGGGTGTCGCGCCGGTGTTGCCATGGCGCAAGGCCAGTGGCGAACTGCTGCGCGACCGACTGTTCGTGCCGGCGTGGTGCGGCGTGGGAGCGCTGGCGCTGGCGGTGGCCGTGGGTGCCGACCACTGGGCCTCGTTGCTGGCGTTCGCGCTGGGCGGCTTCGCGGCCGGTTCGGCGCTGCGCCAATTGGTGCTGGCCACCCGCCGCCAGGGTTGGCGGGGGTTCGTCGGACGCGCCAACGGGGGCATGGTGGTGCATCTCGGCGTCATCCTCATCGCCGTCGCCCTCGCCGCGTCGAACGGCTACACCCGGGCGGGCGAGTTCACGCTCCGCCAGGGCGAGCCGGTGGCCTTCGCCGGCCACACGTTCGAACTGCGCGAGGTCACGGCGTTCACCACCTCGCGATCGCGCGGCGTGAAGGCGCAGGTCAGCATCGACGGCGGCCAGGCCTATGCGCCCGCCATCACCCGCTACACCAACATGGGCACCGACATCGGCACACCCAGTGTGAAGACGGGGCTGACGAAGGACATCTACCTCACGCTCGAGCAGTCGGCACCCGAGGGCGCCAGCGAGGCACAGGTGAAGGTGTTCATCAAGCCGATGATCGTGTGGCTGTGGATCGGCGGTCTGCTGATGGCCGTCGGCACCGTTCTGGCAGCATTCCCCGGCAACCGCCGCAAGCCCACCGCTCCGGTGTCCGAGCTGTTGCCCGACCCATCCGGCGGTCGAGGCGTCGACCCGGCCGCCGACACCGTCGCCCACCCCATCGAGGGTGCCCGTGTCTGATCGGCGCCGCCGCATCGCCCCGTTCATCGTGCTCGGTGTCGCCGTCGTCATCGCCGTGCTGTTCGTCATCTTGGCCCAGAGCGATACGAGTCGGAACGACTCGGTGTCGTCGTTCCTCATCGGCAAGCCGGCTCCGGCCGCCACCGGTACCACGCTCGATGGTGAACCGTTCGACCTCAGTCGCCGCAAGGGCAGTTGGGTGGTGCTCAACTTCTTCGATCCGACATGCCGGCCCTGTGTGCACGAGCACCCCGAACTCGTCACGTTCCACGCCGAGCAGCAGGCGCTCGCCGACGGCGCCGAGTTGTACACCGTCATCAACGATGGCAGCGACGCAGATGTGCAGGCGTTCTTCGACGACAACGGTGGCGTCTGGCCGGTGGTGAAGGATCCCACGGGCGCCATCTCGGTCGACTTCGGTGTGGCGCAGGTACCCGAGACCTGGATCGTCGACCCCAACGGAATCGTGCGGCAGCGCATCGCCGGCGAGATCACGGCGACGTTCCTGTCGAGTTACCTCCAGCAACTGCGCGAACAGGGGCTCTGATGGCATCGGTCGGCTGGAAGCGGTTCAAACAGCAGTGGCCCGGCTGGGTGCTGCTCGCCGTGGTGGTGGGCCTGCTGCTGGCGGTGGGCATCACCCACGACAGTGGGCCGCGCACACCCGAAGAGCGTGTGGAAGAGGTCTCCAAGCGCCTCGCCTGCCCCATCTGCGACGGTGAGAGCGTGTTCGAGTCGCGTAACAACGCGTCGGCGACCATCCGCACCGAGATCAAGGCGCAGGTGGCTGCCGGCGAGCGCAGTAACGACGACATCATCTCCTTCATCGAGCAGCGCTACGGCGCACAGGTGCTGCTGGTGCCGCGTGCATCCGGCCTCGACGCGCTGGTGTGGGCGCTGCCGGTGGCGGTGTTCGTGTGCGCGACTGCGGGCCTGGCGGTGGCGTTCCGTCGCTGGCGGCGCGCAGCCGACACCGTGCCCACCGACGCCGACCGCGCCTTGGTCGACGCTGCGCTCCAGAGCGATTCGCACAGGGACGGGGAGCGCGGGTGAACCCCGACGAGTTGGCGTTGCTCGAGGAGGAGCGCCGGTTCCTGCTGCGTTCGATCGACGACCTCGACCGCGAGCAGGCGGCCGGCGATGTCGACGATGCCGACTACGCCGCGGTGCGCGACGGCTATGTGGCCCGTGCCGCCGCCGTGCTGCGCCAGATCGAGGAGGGTTCGGCTGCGCTGCCCGTACGCACGCCCGTGCGGTGGGGTCGCATCGCCGCATGGACGGCCGGGGTGGTGGCGGTGGCGGTGCTGAGTGGGTGGCTGGTGGCCCACTACTCGGGTCAGCGCGTTGCCGGTCAGACGATGACGGGCGGCCTGGAGGTCGATGAGGTGAGCGCCAAACTGGCGCGAGCCCGGTCGCTGCTGGGCACCGACCCAGGTGGGGCCATCACGCTGTATCAGGAGGTGATCGCCCTCGAGCCCGACAACCCCGAAGCGCGTACCTACACCGCGTGGCTGCTGGCGCTCAGCGCAGGCAGCGTCAGCCCCGCGGCCGCCACGCTGGCGCTCGACCAGGCCACCGCGTTGTTCGAGGAGGTCATCACCGACACGCCTACCTACGCCGACGCGCACTGCCTGTACGCGGTGACCGCTGCCCGGTGGTACACCGAGCCCGACCTCGACCTGGCCAAGCAGCAGGGCGAGGCGTGCCTGGCCAACAACCCCCCCGGCGAGATGCGCGGCATGATCGAGGCGTTCGTCGGCAACCTCGGCTGAGTCAGTTCGGCCCAGGTCGGTTCGGCCCAGGTCAGTCGGCGGGGAGCCACATCTCGGCCGCGACGATGTCGTCACCGACCCGTTCGAGCGTCCACACCGACCCCTTGCGCCACTCGACCGGTCCGGCGAAGCGGCAGCCACGCCGTTCCAGCGCTGCCAACGTGTCGGGGATGACGTCGCCGTGACTGCACAGCACCGCGCCGTCGGGCAGGGTGGCCAGCAGGTGCAGCACCGGCTCGAACGGGTTGCCTTCCACCAGTGCTGGTTCGTCGACCACGTCGAGACCGACGAGTGCACCGAGCGGTTCGAGTGTCTGTCGGCACCGCACATACGTGCTCGAGCGCAGGGCGGTGGGACGCCGCGGAGCCAGCCGAGCCGCGATGGCCTCGGCCTGACGCCAACCCTTCGGGGTGAGCGGGCGGATGTGATCGTCGCCCTGCCACTCGGACCGGTTGCCCGCCTTGGCGTGGCGGACCAGGTACAGGCTCATACCTCGCGCGTGAGCCGCATGTGCCGGGCGCCCAGGGCGCGGATGATCATGATGAGCAGCACACTGGCGACCAGCGAGAGGATGGCGCCCGGGATGATGAAGGCGGCCTGGTCAGTGAACTGCTTGGCCAGGGCGGGGGCGTCGTCGGCCGAATTGGGGTCGAAGTTCCCGATCACCGAACCGACAGCAGCGATGGACGCAAGTTGGCCGACGAGGCTGACGACGAACCAGGCGGTGATGAGTGGCGAGACGGGCCGCGACTTCCAGGTGGGGTCGCCGAACCCGAGTTCGGGATCGGATGCCCGCCAGTGTTCACGCAACATGAGGAACGGCAGGATGCCGAACAGGCAGGCCAGGATCCACGCGAGGATGGTGAGGCCCGACTTCCACGTCACCGGTGCCCGGCCGGCGCCGACTGCGTTCCCCGCGATGCGGTAGCTCCAGATCGACGACAGCACGATGCCGGCGATGCCCAGGGGGAAGGCGATGAACGAGAACTGCGAGAACGACTCGTAGGCGCTGTCGAACTCGCGCTGGGTGATGGCCCCGTCGAGGAAGCGCTGTGCATCGTTGGCGAACATGGCCTGCCAGATAGCAGCCACCAGGCTCACCACCAGGCTGGCCACCTGCACTGCGACGAGTGCGGTGGTGAGGCGCTTCACCGGCTGGAACTGATGGGGCATCGCCGAACCCGGACCGCCGTACGCGATGTAGCCGGGCGGTGGGGTGATGGGGGGCGGGGGTGGCGGTGGAGGCGGGTACGACGACGGCAACTCGGGCTCGCTCATGGCGGCTCACGCTATCGGCAGGCGTCGCGGGCCTGCGCCGGCTCAGGTGATGCGCAGGCTGGGGCTGAAGATCTTCTTCGGCTTCAGTTCGACGGCGATGCGCCGGGCGATCTCCTGGAAGACGAGGGCGGCCTCGCTGTCGGGCTGCACGGCGGTGATGGGGCGGCCGTTGTCGCCGCCTTCGCGAAGCGCAGGCACCAACGGCAGTTGCCCGAGCAACGGCACACCGAGCTCGTCGGCCAGCAGCGCGCCGCCGCCCTCGCCGAAGATCTCGTAGTGCTTGCCGTCGTCGCCGGTGAACCAGCTCATGTTCTCGATGACACCCTTCACGGGCAGCTTCACCTTCTCGGCCATGGCCGCCGACAGACGGGCGACCTCCTGCGCGGCAGGCTGCGGGGTGGTGACCACGTACACCTCACCGCGTGGCAGGTACTGGCTGAGCGACAGGGCGATGTCGCCGGTGCCGGGGGGCATGTCGATGAGCAGGAAGTCGGGTTCGTCCCAGTACACGTCGGTGAGGAACTGCTCGAGCGCCTTGTGCAGCATGGGGCCGCGCCAGATGACCGCCTGCCCCTGGGGCACGAAGTAGCCGATCGAGATGCACCGCACGCCCCACTGCTCGGGCGGGATCAGCATCTGGTCGATGACCACCGGGTCGCGGTCGGTGCCCAGCATGCGCGGCACCGAGTAGCCGTAGATGTCGGCGTCGACCACGCCCACTGAGTAGCCCTGTGAGGCCAGCGCGACGGCGAGGTTGACGGTGACCGAGCTCTTGCCCACACCACCCTTGCCCGACGAGATGAGCAACGGGCGGGTCTTCGAACCGGGCTGGCTGAACGGGATGGTGCGACCCTCGGCGTGGCCGTGGGCTTGGCCCTGGCCGGCCGTGGCGCCTGGGTTGCCGTGCAGCTTCATGCGCAGTTCTTCGCGCTCTTGGTCGGTCATCACGGTGAAGTCGAGCGCCACGCTGTTCACCCCGTCGAGTGCCGTGACGGCCGTGGTGACGCGGTTCTGGATCTCGTTGCGCAGCGGGCAACCGGCCACGGTGAGGGCCACGAGGACGCTGACCGTGCTGCCGTCGACGATGACATTGCGCACCATGCCGAGGTCGACGATCGAGCGACGCAGTTCGGGATCTTCCACCGGGCGGAGCGCGTCGATGATCTGGTCGTGCGTGGGCATGGGGCGTCCTTGGTGGCTGCGGGGGAGGGCGGGGTGTGACCGGTCGGTCGAATTACCACTACCTGGATAGGTAGAATACCGGCGTGGCAGCCAAGCAGCCGAGCGCAGCCCCCGACACGGTTCGAGATCACGGGGCCGACCGAGATCATGGCGCGTTCTCGGCCACCGTCTCGGCCATCACCAGTGCCTTCGGCGACCCCACCCGGCGCAGCATCTATCTGTTCGCCCGGTCCACCGACCGTGGCGTCACGGCGGCGCAGGTGGCGGCGCAGTTCGGTCTGCACCCCAACGTTGCTCGTCACCACCTCGATCGCCTCGCGGCCGGTGGCTACCTCGAGGTGGCCGTCGAGCGTGCCGAGGGGTCGGGTGCCGGTCGGCCGTCGAAGCACTATCGCGCCGCCAGCGAGTCGTTGCCCGATGTGCCGGTGCGCAGCGACGACCTGGTGCTCACCCTGCTCGGTCGTGCCCTCGAACTGCTGCCCCGCGACCAGGCTGAAGCGATGGCCGAGGAGGTGGGCCGCACCTATGGCACCACCATGGCCGCGGGCATCACCGGGCCCGATGTGGCGGCCGGCCAACGCTCGCTGCGCTCGGCCCTGCAGGCCGTCGCCGACGCGCTCACTGCGCACGGGTTCGCCGCCCACGCCGACCAGCGCAACAATCAGCTCCGCATCATCAACAACCACTGCCCGTTCGGCGACGTGGCCATCGAGCACCCGGTCATCTGCGCGGTCGACCGGGGCATGGTGAAGGGGATGCTCGAGGCGCTGTACAGCGGCGACACCGAGCCGTTGTTGCAGCAGTCGCTCCCTCAGGGCGACACCTTCTGTGCCACCACGGTCTGACCGGCTACCGTTCGCTGCGTTGCGCCCACAGCGTCGTGGGCGCACGTTCGAAAGGGGAGCAGTGATGCCGCAGCAGGTGCGTGGAGTCGTGGCCCGGGGCAAGGGCCAGCCGGTGTCGATCGAGACCATCGTGGTGCCCGATCCGGGCCCGGGTGAGGCCGTGGTGAAGATCCAGGCCTGCGGGGTGTGCCACACCGACCTCCACTACCGCGAGGGCGGTATCAACGACGACTTCCCGTTCCTGCTCGGCCACGAGGCCGCAGGAGTGGTCGAGTCGGTGGGCGAGGGCGTCACCGGTGTTGCGCCGGGCGACTACGTCATCCTCAACTGGCGCGCGGTGTGCGGCACCTGCCGCTCGTGCCTGCGCGGCCGCCCCTGGTACTGCTTCAGCACGTTCAACGCGAAGCAGAAGATGACCCTGCTCGACGGCACCGAACTGTCGCCGGCGCTGGGCATCGGTGCCTTCGTCGAGAAGACTCTCGTCGCCGCCGGTCAGTGCACCAAGGTCGACCCCACCGCCCCTGCCGCCGCGGCGGGCCTGCTGGGGTGCGGCGTCATGGCGGGCATCGGCGCCGCCATCAACACCGGCAACGTCGGCCGTGGCGACTCGGTGGCCGTGTTCGGCTGCGGCGGTGTAGGCAACGCGGCTATTGCCGGTGCCCGTCTGGCGGGCGCGCACACCATCATCGGTGTCGACCTCGACGACCGCAAGCTCGAGTGGGCCACGCAGTTCGGTGCCACCCACACCGTGAACGCGTCGACCACCGATCCGGTCGAGTTCGTGAAGAGCGTCACTGGCGGCAACGGTGCCGACGTGTGCATCGAGGCGGTCGGCCACCCTGGCGTGTACCGCCAGGCGTTCGACGCCCGCGACCTCGCCGGCACCGTGGTGCTGGTGGGCGTGCCGCGGCCCGACATGACGCTCGAACTGCCGTACATCGAGGTGTTCGGCCGTGGCGGATCGTTGAAGAGCAGCTGGTACGGCGACTGCCTGCCCAGCCGCGACTTCCCGATGCTCGTCGACCTCTACCTGCAGGGCCGCCTGCCGCTCGATGGCTTCGTCAGCGAGACCATCGGCCTCGACGATGTGGAGGAGGCCTTCCACAAGATGGAGCGCGGCGAGGTGCTCCGCTCCGTCGTCCTCCTCTGACCCCCCGCTCGCCTGACGCGATGAGCAACCTGCGCAGCTGGTGCGCACACTGCTCATCGCGCTGCCCGGGTGGCCCGGCGCGATGAGCAACCTGCGCAGCTGGTGCGCACATCGCTCATCGCGGGGGTTGGGTCCGTAGACTGGGCCGATGGATCTGCGCATCGGTGTCACCCAATCTCCCCGCGAGTTGTCGATCGAACTGGCCGACGACACCGATGGCGACGCGTTGCAGCAACAGGTCGAGGCCGCCCTGTCGGGTGCCGTCGACGTGCTGTGGGTGACCGACAAGAAGGGTCGCCGCACCGCGGTGTCGGCGGCGAAGATCGCCTACATCGAAATCGGTTCGGCCGACACGACGCGCAAGATCGGGTTCGGCGCCTGACACTGCTCGACCGCCGCCTGCTGTTCGTCACCGGCAAAGGCGGAGTCGGCAAGACCACCGCGGCTGCGGCGCTGGCCGAACTGGCCGCCAGCCTCGGTAAGCGCACCCTCGTGTGCGAGATGGACGCCAAGGGCAGCCTGTCCGCCGCGTTCGACGTCGGCCCACTCGGGTTCGCGCCCACACAGGTGGGCGAGCGGCTGTGGGCGATGCAGATGAACACCGAGGACGCGCTGCGCGAATACCTGCGGTTGTTCGTGCGCATCCCGCTCGTGGCCCGCATCGGCCCGCTGGCGAGAACCTTCGACTTCGTCGCCGACGCGGCACCCGGAGTGAAAGAGATCCTGGCCGTCGGCAAGCTGTGCTACGAGGTGCGCGAGCGGCACTACGACCTGGTGGTGGTCGACGCCGAGGCCAGCGGGCACATCGTCGCCCAGATCGCTGCACCCACGGTGATCCGCCAACTGGTGCAGGTGGGCCTGGTTCGCGACCAGACCGACTGGATGCTCGAGATCCTCGACGACGCCACCTGCACCGGCCTGGTGGTGGTCACCACCCCGGAGGAGATGCCGGTGGTCGAGACCATCGAACTGATCGACCGGGTGCACCGCGAGACGAAGGTCGACGTGGCTGCGGTGGTGGCCAACCGGGTGCTGCCCGCCCTGTTCAGCGAGCGCGAACTCGAGGTGTTCGGTCGACTGCAGTCGCCTGCGGCACGCGCCGAGGTGGTGGCGCTGGGCGGACGCGAGGCCACCACTGTGCTCGACGCTGCGGCATTGAACGAGGCACGCCGTCAGGTGGGTGCCGGCCACCTCGAGCGGCTGCGCCGTGCGCTCGACCCGCGCACACCGCTGCTGGCGGTGCCCGAGCTGTTCACCCGGGCCACCGGTCGACGGGTGGTCACGCTGATGGCCGAGGCCATCCACGACGAGGTCGCCTGATGGCCGGGTCGCGCACGCGTCGTCGGGTCGACCCACCCGGCCTCGAAGCGCTGCTGGCCTCGAAGGAGATGTTGGTGGTGTGCGGCAGCGGCGGCACCGGCAAGACCACGGTGTCGGCGTCGTTGGGTGCCATCGCAGCGGTGCGGCTGGGGGCGCGGGTGCTGGTGCTCACCGTCGACCCGGCGCGGCGCCTCGCCACCTCGCTCGGCCTCGATCCCGCCGGCATGGGCGGCCAGCCCACCCGCATCGAACCGGCGCTGCTCGCTGCAGCGGCTGCGCCCGGCTCGCTGCTCGATGTGCCGGTGGGCGGCCAGGGCGAACTGTGGGTGGCCATGCTCGACACCAAGGCGGGGTGGGACGAGTTGATCCGCCGCCACGCCCCCGACGACGATCTGCGCGACCGGGTGCTTGCCAACCCGCTCTACCAGAACATCACCGGCCGCTTCGTGCACAGCCACGACTACCTGGCGATGGAGCAGTTGCTCGACGTGCATGCGTCGGGTCGGTACGACCTGGTCATCATCGACACCCCGCCGTCGCGCAATGCGCTCGACCTGCTCGACGCGCCGGGGCGGATGAAGGAGTTCTTCGGCAGTCGTCTGTTGCGCTGGCTCACCGTGCCGTACCGCTCGCGGTTCTTCACGGCCGCGTCGAAGCCCTTCTACCAGGTGGCCGACCGGGTGCTCGGCTCGCGGTTCTTGCAGGACATCGCCGAGTTCTTCGTGCTCTTCCAGTCGATGGAGGCCGGGTTCGTGGCTCGTGCCGACGAGGTTGAGCGGTTGCTCATCGACC
>JBIKLX010000171.1:0-6857 GCA_044359565.1 Ilumatobacteraceae bacterium | reverse complement strand
TCTCGATCTGCTCGGCGAGCATCCGCCCGGTGGGCAGCTGGTCCTGGAACGTGGCTGGACCCGCGGCCTGGGCGTAGAACGGCACCGCCAGCGCCGCCAGGGCCGCTGTCAGCAGCACCAGCACTACATCGGCGGCCAACGCAATCGACCGACGGACGGAAACGGCGCGTAGCACGCCCACCACTACCACCCAGGCAATGAACGCTGCAATCGACCACAGCCAGCGCATCTGGTGCGGGGTGAGTCCCAGCGGACCGAACGGGCTGATGGCCAGCGACAGCACGGCCACCACGAGCGCGGCCCCGGCGACCGCGACGGCCACCACCACGGGCCGGTCGCGTCGACGCCACGCCAGCACCGCCAGCAACAGCATCAGCGCACCCAGGGCCAGCAACGCCAGCGCCGACATCGCCGCCGACGGCAGATCGGTGGGCGACACCGTCACCCCATCGGCATCGAAGGGCGTGTACGTGATGGAGCCGGTGAACGACGACCGTCCCCACCACGGCGGCAGCACCGCCACCGTCGCCACCAGCCGCACGGCCAGCGGCATCCCGATGGTGGGCTCGTCGCCACCGGTGCTCGACAGGATGCGACTCAGGTTGCCCTCGCCCGCCCCGAACAGCTGCTCGTACAGCGGCTGAGCCCACAGCACCAGCAGCACCACCAACGACCAGGCGCCCACCCGGAGCAACCGGCGACCGTCACCGGCACGCGCCGCCGGGTCGAGCCGCCACCGACGGCGCATCACCACTGCGAGACCAGCCAGCGCCGTGATGCACAGCGACGGCACCAGGTAGGCGTAGCCGAGATGCACCTGCAGACACAGGCTGGCCACCGCGAACAGCCAGGGCAGCAGCACCAGGTCGCCGCTGGCCACACCCCAGGTGAGCAGCAACATCAGCAGACACGCCAGCACCAGCGGATGCGGGTTCCACGGATCGGTCAGCAACACGCTGCCCAGCGTCCAGGCCAACGTGCCCGCCACCAGCGTGGCCGCCAGCGCGCCGGTGCGGCCTATCACCCGCCACCCCACCAGCGCGCAACCGACGATGGACGCCCCGTTCAACAGCCCGATCCCGATCGCCACACCGGCCGGGCCGCCGAACACCGCGGTGAACGGTGCCAGCAGGTCGAAGAGCAGCGGGCCCGGGTGGTTGAGGTCTTTCCCGGCGCTCAGCGACGCCGACGACCAGGTGCCGAGCAGCGGGAAGTGATCGAGCGAGAACACGTCGCGACTACGCATCTCGACGAGCGCGTTGTCGCCCATCGGGATCCAGTGCGAGACGAGCGCGCGGGCGATGGCCGTGGCCACCGGCACCAGCGCCACCAGCACTGCCAGCACGTCGAGCCGCAGTACCCATCCGAGCAGCCGACCGGCCCGCCCGCGCCCGGTAGGCGACACGTCCAGCACGGCCGTCATGCGCCCGTCTCCGGGGGCAGCACGAACACGGCCGTGGGCACACCCAGCCGCAGCAGTTCGTCGACCATCTCCTGCACATCGGCCGGTACTCGCGGGTCGAGCTGCAGACCGAACAGGTTGTCGTCAATCATCGGCACCAACTCCTCCAGCCCCGCCGCGATGAGCGAGGTGCGCACCTGCTGCGCAAGTTGCTCACCGCGGGCGATGTCGGCGGGGGTACGGGGGTCGTGGAAGGCCACCTGCACGGCGTCGGGCAGGGCAGCCACCTCGTCGATGTAGCGGCCGGTCACCAGGCGCAACTGGGTCGTGGCGTCGATCTCCAGCACCACTCGATGCGCGGTGACCGGCACCCGCCAGGTGTTCGGCATGCCCACGTCGAAGCCGCGTCGTTCGAGTTCGCTCACCAGCCCGTACGACTGTGAACCGAAGTAGTACGAGTCGGCGTACGTGACCGTGTAGCGACCGTACGTGCCGGCGCTGCCGCCCACATCGGCCTCGAGCGCCGCCACGGTCTGCGGCACCAGCGCGGCCAGCGTGTCGGAGAGATGCGCCTCGGGCACATCGGCTCGGGCGGCGTCGACGGTGAACGCAGCCACCGACGCCGCACCCACCAGCGCCAGGAGCATCGCTCCGATCGGACTGCGCGCCCTGGTCTGCGAACCGCTCGCTGCATGACGTTGCCGCCACCACACCACGACCGTGGCGAGCGTCGCCACCACCAGCAGCACCGTCGTGCCCCACAACCACAGCGTGAGGTAGTACCAGACCTTGCCGAAGATGCGGCTGATCGAGGCGGAGGCGAACAGCAGCGACGCGGCCACCACTGTGTGCAGCGCCATCAGTGCCCGATGCCGCAGTCGCCACGCCAGCACCACGCTGGCGGCCCACAGCGCCAGCACCGCAATCCCCACGGCGACACCACCATCGAGGCGGTAGCCGGCCCGCACGAAGTACTCGTCGCCGTGCAGGGCCAGCCGCGCCACCCGCACCACGTCGAGATGGCGCAGCACGAGCCGCACTCCCTCGCCCAGACCCACCACCGGTTCGTCGGCCGGGGGTGACGAGAAGTGGCGGACGAGCATGCGCACGTTGCCCGGGTCGTTCTTCAGTTGGTCGATCAGCACCGGCAGCCACATCACACCGGCCACCGCCACCGACCAGACCGACGCCCTCACCACCCGTGGGCGCTGGTCGGGCTGTCGCCACCACTGCCATCCCGCACCGGCGAACGCCACGGCCGTCATGCCCAGCGACAGCGGCAGATACGGCACATGGGTCTGCGCGCACAGCGAACCCGAGCCGGCCACCACCACCAGCAGCACGGTGTCGCCCACCAGCACGCTCCACACGGCCAGCAGCACCACCGCCCAGAACAGCACCGGCAGGTACGGGTTCCACGGCTGCTCGAGCACCTCGGTGCCGTACCCCCGCTGCAGCACTGCCACCGCCACCGCCGCCACCAGCACCAACGGCGTACCGCCTCGCCGCCCGGCGATCCACAGCAGCAGCCCGATGGCCACGATGTTCAGCGCGATCATGCCCACCAGCAGCCCCCACGCGGTAGAGCCGAGCACCCGGTACACCACCGCGAGCAGGTAGAAGCTGGCCGGGCCGGGATGGCTGCCCTGGTCGGGAAAGCGCCCGATCCGGCCGGGCAGTCCGATGAGCGGGCTGTGCGAGCCGCCGACGTCGCGCACCCGGAACTCGGTCATCGCCAGGTCGAGCACCGGGTTCCAGCCCTTCCCCAGCAGGGCCACGGCCATCACCACCATCGGCACCGACAGCACCAGCCACGCGACCCGCCGCACTGTGCGTTCGGGCAACGCAGCACATCGGTCGAACACTGCCGCCAGGCGAGCCGCCACCGCGGTCATCGCCGACGCGACGGACGCCGGCCGTGCACGAGGTCGGACACGCCCCAGCGGGTGACCAGCAGCATCGACTCGGCGACGATGCGGCCCGACATCTTCGACGTGCCGAACTGCCGGTCGCGGAACACGATGGGCACCTCGACGATCGACCGACCCGAACTCGCCAGGCGGCGCACCAGTTCGGTGAGGAAGGCGTACCCCTCAGCCGTCGTGGACGACGGATCGATGGACCGCAGCGCATCGGCGCGATAGGCACGGAACCCAGACGTGCAGTCGCGAACGCCCAGGCCGAGCACCAGTCCGGTGTAGCGGTTGCCCCACCGCGACAGCAGACGCCGGTGCACCGGCCAGTCGGCCGTGGCCCCACCCGGCACGTAGCGCGACCCGACGACAGCGTCGGCACCCTGCTCGACCGCCTGCAGCATGGCCGGGATGACCGCTGGGTCGTGTGAGAAGTCGACGTCCATCGACACGATCACCGCATAGCCCTCGTCGAGCGCCATCGAGAACCCGTTGCGGTAGGCACTGCCGAGGCCCTGCTTGCCGGGCCGGTGCAGCACCTTGATCTGGCCGAGCTCGGCCGCGGCCGTGTCGGCCAGCGCACCGGTGCCGTCGGGGCTGTTGTCGTCGACCACGAGTACGTCGGCGCCGGGCACCGCCTCACGGACGGCACGCAGGAACGACTCGATGTTCTCTCGTTCGTTGTAAGTGGGAACGACCACCACGGCGCGCACGAACTTCCATGCTAGCGACGATCGACCGCTACGCTGGGGCGCTGGCCATGCGATCGGTTCCGTCTGCTCCCCTCGTCGGCCCGTTCGCCGATCGCCTGCTGGTGCACGATCTCCCGGGCCTCGACGCTTCCCGACGCCGCCAGGTGGTGGCGTTCACAGCGCGTCGTGTCGATGGTCTGCCCAGCGTGATGCACCTCGGCGTCCTCCTCATCGCCACCGTCGTACGCGGACTCCTCGCCCTGCCCGGTAGTTCGTTCCTCGTTGCCTTCCTCGCCCGCACCGCGCTGCCACTGCTGGGCGAGTACGTGCGGCTTGTCCGTTCGCTCGGCTACGCCTACATCTGGGAGACCTGGCCCGACACCCTGCCCGACGGGAGCCGGCCATGACCGGCGGCGCGCCCGGCGTCACGCAGCCCAGCGGCATCGTTGCCGGAGCGAAGCGGCTCAGCGCCGACGTGCTCATCGTCGGTTCGGGGGCCGGCGGTGCCACCACCGCCGCACTGCTTGCCGAGGCCGGCTTCGACGTGCTCATCGTCGAGGAAGGGCCCTGGGTCGACCAGGACACCGTCGCCCCGTTCTCGCTCGACCAGATGGACCGCCAGTACCGGGCCGGTGGCGTGACGGTTGCACTCGGCCTGCCGTCCATCGCCTACACCGAGGGCCGCTGCGCCGGCGGCGGCACCGAGGTGAACAGCGGCCTGTACTTCCGGCCGCCGGTCGACGTGGTCGAGCGGTGGCGCGACGACTACCGCGTCGACGGCCTCGACCTCGACGAACTGTCGGCCATCGCCGACGAGGTCGAGCAGGCCATCAACGTCACCCTCGTGCCCGGCCGACCCACCCCCGCCAGCGAGATGCTGCGCCGCGGTGCCGTCGCCCTCGGTTGGAAGCACAGCGAGATCCCGCGGTGGATGACCTATCCCCCGGGCGGCGACGCCCCCACGGGCAAGCGCCAGAGCATGACCCGCACCTACCTGCCGCGGGCCTTCGCCGCCGGGGCGCGCATGGTGGTCGACTGCCGCGTCGACCGGCTCACCCCGCGCAACGGCCGTGTCACCGAGGCTGTCGTCACCTACACCGACGGCAGCCACGGCACCATCACGTGCCGCCACGTGTTCGTGTGCGGCGGTGCCATCCAGACGCCAGCCCTGCTGCAGCGTTCCGGCCTGCACCGCAACATCGGCCGCACGCTGGCCGTGCACCCCACGGTGAAGTTGGCGGCCCGATTCGCCGACGAAGTGAACGTGCCCGACGACGTGCCGGTGCACCAGGTGAAGGAGTTCGCCCCCGACTTGTCGTTCGGCGGGTCGGCCAGCCACGCCGGGCTCGTCGCCCTGGCCCTCACCGACCACTGGCGCGAGTTCAAGCGGGCCGTCACCGACTGGAAGCGCATCAGCGTCTACTACGCCGCAATCACCAGCCAGGGCCGCGGCATGGTGCGCGCCGTGCCCGGCCTGCGCGACCCGCTGGTCACCTATCGCCTCACCCACCGCGACCGCGAGCTGCTGCGCAGCGGCCTCGGCCGTCTCGCGCTGCTGATGCTCGAAGCCGGCGCCGACGAGGTGTACCCGTCGTTCCGCGGCGCCCCCGTGGTGCGCAACCGTTCGTCGCTCGGCGACATGCAACAGCGCTTCGGCGCATCGAAAGCGAGTGTCATGACCGTGCACCTCTGCTCGACGGTGCCGCTGGGCGAGCACCCCGACCGCTGCGGCGCCGACTCCTTCGGGCGCGTACACGGGGCCACGAACGTGTGGGTGAACGACGCCTCGCTGCTGCCCACCGCCCCGGGCGTGAACCCACAGGCCACCGTCATGGCCATCGCCATCCGCAACGCCCGCCACTTCATCGATGCCCAGAGGCCCGGCCGTGGCTGATCGCTGGGCTCCTCCCGCCACCACCGTGGTCACCGGCGGCGCCGGCTGGCTGGGCCAGGCGTTGCTGCACCGACTGGTCGCCGACCCGGCTCGCCGCCACATCCGCGCGCTCGCCCGCGACGCCGACGAGGCCGCACGCGTGTCCATCGACCCGCGTGTGGTGGCCGTCGTGGGCGATGTGGCCGACCGCGCCACCATCGACCGCCTGTTCGACGGCGTGGGCGCCGACACCGACGTCGTGCACGCCGCGGGCGTCATCCACCCCAACCGAGTGGCCGACTTCTACGCCGTCAACACCGAGGGCACCCGCACCGTGCTGGCCGCCGCCCGTGCCGCCGGGGTGCGACGTCTGGTGCACGTGTCGTCGAACAGCCCGTTCGGCACCAACCCGCAACCCACCGACACGTTCCGGGCCGACGAGCCGTACAACCCGTACTACGGCTACGGCCGTTCGAAGATGCTGGCAGAGCAGGCCGTGTTCGCCGCGGTCGACGACGGGTTCGACGCCAGCGTGGTGCGGCCACCGTGGTTCTACGGCCCCTTCCAGCCGCCCCGCCAGACCACGTTCTTCCAGATGGTGCGCGCCGGGCGCTTCCCCGTCATCGCCGGCGGCCACCAGCGGCGCTCGATGGTGTACGTCGACAACCTCGTCGACGGGGTGCTCGCCGCCGAACTCACCCCGCAGGCCCGGGGCAAGGGCTACTGGATCGCCGACGCCCGCCCCTACGAGGTCACCGAGATCGTCGCCACCGTGGGCCGTGCCCTGCGCGACGAGGGGTTCACGGTGAAGGAGGGAGCCCTGCGCCTGCCCGGCATCGCCGGCCGCGTTGCCGAGCTGGGCGATCGCATCATCCAGCGCACCGGCCGCTACCAGCAGCAGCTGCACGTGCTGGGCGAGATGGACAAGACCATCGCCTGCGACATCAGCGCCGCCCGCGCCGAACTGGGCTACGAGC
>JBIKLX010000170.1:0-6861 GCA_044359565.1 Ilumatobacteraceae bacterium | reverse complement strand
TGAACAGACAGATGAGGAACACCAGCGCGGTCGACGAGCCCGAGCCGGCCGACGGGCTGAGCACGGTGTTCACCACGCCACCCAGAGGCACCGCAGCCGCCGCAGCGACAGCGTCCGTCGACCCGCCCTGGCCCGCGCAGGTGCCGCTCTCGGGGTCGCACGCGGCGGGCTGTGCAACGCCACCGGCAGCCGGCACACCCCCAGCAGCGGGGTCGACGCCACCGGCCGCCGGCACCGTTGCACCGGTGGCCGGGTCGACACCACCCGCAGCCGGGTCCACGCCACCCGCGGCGGGAGCGGAGGCCTCGGGCGTCGGCGTACCACCGGCCGCCGGCACCGTTGCACCGGGCGCAGGTGTGCCACCGGCCGCCGGCACCGTTGCACCGGGCGCAGGTGTGCCACCACCGGCCGCCGGCACCGTTGCGCCGGTGGCCGGGTTCGCTGCCCCGCCTCCGCCGCCCGCGGGCGCTGCCGGGGCGGCCACTGGTGTCGAGACGGCGGTGGGGATGTTTGCCGCACCAGCCGTGCCGTTCGGGCACTGCGCCGGGCCGAACTTGTCGCAGGCCTGCGGCTGCGGTGCGCTCTGCGCGAGCAGGTTTGCTCCGTCGGGCGAGAAGGTGGGGTTCTTGCAGTCCCTGATGTTGATGTTCTGCACCACTGCGCCCGGGATCTTGCCGATCTGTTCCAGGCTCGCCTGCACCAGGTTGATGGGCATCGGCGAATAGCCGAGAGAGGCCGACTGCTGTTGGGCCTGGCACATCGCGTAGTACGAGAACGCCGCCAGCGTCTTGCCCTTCGTCTCGTTGAACTGACCTGCCACCTTCAGCGGCAGAATCAGGTACGAGTACGACGAGAGCTGGTAGTTGCGCGGGTCGGTATCGGTGTAAACGCTGCGGAGATCCTGGGTGAGAAACACCGACGGGTCGGCCTCATTGGTGTTGATCTTGGCCTGCAGCAGCGACACGGCGACGTTCTGCGGAGTGGGCTCGGTGTAGTAGCCGGCAGTATTCAGCAGCTTCACCACCGGGAAGCCTGCACCCAACGCGTACGAGTAGTTCACGTACCCGATCGCGCCCTCGCCATAGCCAGCACTCACATACGTCTGGACACCGGTGTCGCCCGACTGGCCGATCATGCCGGCAATGGTCGGGTAGAACGAAGTCGACCCGCACTTGGGCGCTCGGCCCGACCGGTTGCAGTAGTCGGTCCACAGCGCCGGGAAGCGGTCGATCATCCAGAGCGTGAGTTGCGCCGTGGAGCCAGAACCGTCGGAGCGCACCACCGGCACCACCTTGCGGGCGGGCAGGACGAGGCCGGGGTTGTCGGCGGCGATCGCCGGGTCGTTCCACTGGGTGATCACTCCGGTGAACAACTTCACCGCATTCTCACCCGACAGCCGCAGGTTGGTCACCTGCTTGCCGTTGATCTTCAGGTTGTACATGAAGGCAGTACCACCCGCGGTGATCGGCATGTAGGCGTAGCTGCCCGGCGCCGGGTTCTCGGGTTGAGAGCCATCTTCGGGCTTGAACTGGAACGGAATGTCGGATGCAGCGAAGTCGACGGTGCCATTGAGGAAGTTCTTACGGCCCGAGGTGGAGCCGGTGGAGTTGTAGTCCACCTCGATGCCGAACTGGGCCACGTTCACGCGCATCGCGTCGATGGCGTTCGCCGCCCACGACGAACCCTCGCCCGAAATCCGCTGATAATCCTCGGCAGCTCCTGGCCGAACATCACTCGCCATCGCGACCGTCAACATGCCAACTGCCAAGGCGAGGGCCATCACCCTCGACGGGCGCCTGCGCCGAACGCCATTCGTAGGTGCGACCATCACCGGACCTCCTGTACCAAGTGCTCGATTCGCTCCAGATCCGCCGTCGACTGCTGTGCCACGCGTCGGGCCTGCCGCTTCGACAGGTGTCCTGCGGGACGGCCACCGAACACACGTGCCGCCGTGAACAACACCAACACCACCAGCATCAGCAGCGCTGCTGTGGCGAAACCGCGCGTGATCAGATCAGGCACACCGGTGAGCACGAACTTGAAGCTGGTGAGTGGCAGCGATGCCATCGGCCCAGCGATGGGGTTCATGTTCAGCGACTGCGTGAACCCCGCGGTCAACAGCACCGGGGCGGTCTCGCCGATACCTCGCGCGGTGCCGAGGATCACCGACGTGGTGAGCCCGGAGCGCGCCGTGGGCAACACCACATGCCAAACGGTGCGCCAGCGCGGCGCACCCAGGGCAGCCGAGGCTTCCCGCAGGTTGCCCGGCACCAGGCGCAGCACCACATCGGCGGAGCGCACGATGATGGGCAGCATCATCAGGCTCACCGCGATCGCGGCGGCGAAGCCCGAGCGCTCGAAGCCGAGAATGAGGATCCACGTCGCAAAGATGAACAGCCCGGCCACGATCGAGGGCAGGGCCGTCATCGCAGTCACCACGGTGCGCACCAGGGTGGCCAACCGGCCGCTGGTCTCGTTGAGGAACACGGCGCACGCAATGCTGAGCGGCACGGTGAGCACCAAACAGATCGACATGATGATGACCGTGCCGGCCAAGGCGTGCAGCACGCCACCTTCGGTGAGCGGCGACTGCGGGCCGGCGCCGCTCATGTCCTCGGTGTAGAAGTTCAGGTGGATGAGCGCCGACCAACCGCGGTACACCACGTACACCACCACCGACAGCAGGGCCGCAAAGGCAACCACGCCAGATGCAGCGAAGAGCGCGGCCATCACGCGGTCGACCACAGCGGGCCGTCGATCGTTGAGCGACACGAGTGCGGCGTAGATGGCGAGAAACAGCATGAAGGCCACAATCACGAAACCGATGCGCCCCGACAACGGAGTGAGTCGCCCGAACAGCAAGAACGTCATGCACACGGCGCTGACACCTGCGCCGACGAGCACCATCACATCGGCGCGCGACATCGTGCTGAGCGCCCGCCGCTGCTGCGGCGGGAGATCGCCCGCAGGGAGCGGCGGGCAGATGGTGCCCGGCTTCCGGCTCGCGATCGGCGGCTGCGATCCGACCCGCTGCGGCTCTTCCGTCCGCACGGCAACTCGTCCCATCGTCATGCTTCACTCCCTGCGCCCGAACGCGAGCGGGCGATGAACCACGACGCCGTGAAGTTGACCACGAGGGTCATGGCGAACAGCACCAGCCCCGCAGCGAACAATGCCGAGAGGGCCAAGTCAGAGGCTTCGCTGTATCGCAGGGCGATGAGCGCCGACACCGAGTTGCTGCCAGCCTCGAGGATGTGCAGCGTCGGGTCGAAACGCGGCGAGATGATGAGCACCACGGCGATCGTCTCGCCGAGCGCACGACCCAGGCCGAGCATGGTTCCGCCGATGATGCCCCCTCGGCCGAACGGCAGGGTCACCACCTGGATCATTCCCCAGCGCGTGGCTCCGAGCGCAAACGCGCCTTCACGCTCGCCCACCGGCACCTGCGAGAACACCTCACGCATCACCACGCACTGAATGGGCATCACCATCATCGCCACCACGAGGCCGGCGATGAATGTCGACGCGGTGTACACCGATGCCGACGAAAGCGGGTTGTCAGGTTCGGCGCCCGACACCGAGAAGAACGGGATCCATCCGAACCAGTCCGACAGCCACCGTGCCAACCCAAGTGCATGTCCCTGCAGGAGTTTCGTGCCCCAGAGGCCGTACACCACACTGGGCACGGCAGCCATCAGGTCGACCAAGGCGATCAGGGCGCCGCGCAGGCGCGCCGGTGCAACTTCGGTGATGAACAGTGCGGTGCCGAGCGACATCGGAAGTGCCACGGCAACCGCTACGGCTGCAATGAGCACGGTGAACAACAACACCGCCGCCACGCCGAACCTGCGGTTGTCGACCTCCCACTCCGAGGTCGTGAGGAATCCGAACCCGGCGACTCGCAGTGCCGGCAGCGCCTCGTAGAAGAGGAACAACCCGACGGCGCCGGTGATCACGAGCACGGTGATGCCACTCGCCGACAAGCCACGGAAGAAGGTCCGATCGCTCTTGCCGGGAACGGCGGCGATATCGCGCTGTTCGGGTTCGCCGGCGCGCTCGTCTCGTGCGGGAATGATGGTGGCACTCATCGAGGAACTGTCACCCCAACCAAGCAGCGAGCACGACGAGGACGATCACGGTGCTGATACCCAGCAGCACGACATCGAGGTGCCACGCGTGCTTCCACAACGAACGCTTCTCGAGCGGCGCTGCAGGAGTAGGCGCCACCGGCACGACGTACTGGTATGGCTGCGGCTGGTATGGCTGCGGCTGGTACGGCAACTGCTGGTACGGCAACTGCTGGTACTGGGGTGCGGGCACCACACCCCCGGCGCGCAGTCGCTCGTCGACCATTCCAGCGACCATGGTGGCGAGCAGTCGGGCGAAGCCCTCTGCGTCGATCACGAGATTGGTGCCGCCGCTAGCAGCGGGCGGCGGCAGTTGGGCCGCCCAGCGGATCTCGTCGCTGGTGCCGGGGTCGACCTCAGGGATGAGGGGTACGTCGAAGATGTCGGCGAGCGGCGGCAGCGGCTCGACGACGGGCTCGGCTGCGACCGGCACCTCGACCGGTACCTCGACCGGTACCTCGACCGGCGGCGCAACGGGCGCGGCGGATGCCGCAACCGGCGTTGCGGCCGCCTGGGCGAGCATCACCGCAGCGGCGCGCCGCGCGCCAGCGATTGCTGCCTCGGCTCGACGATGCTCGCCGGCCAGAACCTCAGCAAGTGAAGCGCGACGCTCGTCGAACAAGGGCTCGACCCGTCCGCGCAACTCGGCCACTGCAGCGTCGATGTCGATCGCAGCCTCGGCGGCTTCCGCTTCGGCCGCCTCGCGTAGCGCAGCCCGCAGTTGCAGCTTCAGCAACGCCACCCGTGGCTGCGCCGGGGCCGGTAGCGCGTCCCACGACAGTTCCTCACCCAACATCGCCACCCTCCCCCGGTGCGCCACTGCGGAGGCGCGCCACGTCGCGGCGAGCGTCGGCGATGATGCGCTCGGCCTCGGCCCGGCCCGCCTCCCGAACATTCTGGATGTCGGTTTCCATCTGACGATCGAGTTCTTCGAGGCGATACCGCGACGCCGCCACCTCGGTCCGCAAACGGCTACGAACCTCTGCGGCACGATCGGCGGCGCGATGGCGTGCCGCTGCGGCCCGAGCCTTGGCGGCCTGGATCTCGGCCTCGAGCCGGGCGCTCTCGAGCGCGAGGTCGTCGTAGATCACCTCGTCGTTCGACCCCAGGTCGGGCAGCCATTCGCCGAGACCCATGGAGGGATGATCCAACGAGGGCTGCGACGGCTCGCTCGACTCGCTCATCTGCGTCACCCGATCCAGGCCATGATCAGACCGAGCAGCGCAGTGAACACGCCGACCGGCACGACCGCGCGCAGCAACAGGCTTGCGAGCGTCGGGTCGGAGGGATCGTCGACGACCTCGACAGCACCGGTTGCAGGCGCACCCCAGAAGAAGGCCTCGTCATCCATCGACGTGGCGGCGACGGCGGGCGCCACCGGCATCGGCAGGCGCACCGCAATCGGCGCGACACTCGGAGCCACCGGATCCTCGATCCGGACCGCCGCAGTCGGCTCGACGCGCGGAGCCACCGGCTCGTCGAACCGGATCATCGCGACGGTCGGCGGCGAGAGGGGCGCGTCGACGGCACTGTCCTGACCGTCGAGCCACGTGGCGAGCTCGCCGAGTAGGCCGTGCAGACCCCCGTCTCCAGCAGTGTCGAATGCTTCGACGAACTCCGCCGGAAGGACCGTGACTGGGGCGGGAGCAGCGAATTCGGGCATCGTGTCGTCGGTGGCGGCCGACGACACGATGGCCTCGACTTCCCGCAGCACGAGGTGCTGCAGCATTGCGGCGCGTGCGGTGGCATCGTCGAGCCGGTCGCGACCCTCGCGCTGCTCGGTCACCCACCACTCGTCGAGCAGATCACCCAGCTGGCGCTGCGCAAGCGTCGCTGTTTCGTCACATCCGCGCACGTCGGCCTCGATCGAACGCGCCAAGGCCTCGATGTCGAATGGCGCAGCGCCGACCGGAGCGTTGTCCCACTCGGCCAGGACCGGATGCTGACCTGGCCCGGAATGCGACGCAGCGAGCGCCCGCCGCACCGTGCTCGACGCTGCCTCTTGGTGTGCTGCAGCAAGCAGCGCATGGGCGTCGGCCTCGGCCGTGTAACGCAGCCGGGTGATCTCGGCATCGACAGTGGCCCGGTGGCGCAGCAGGCCACGCTGGGCATCGAAGAACCGCTGTGTCAGCCGGAGCTGCACCGCCGCGAACGCTGCCAACTGACCCGAGTCGGGATCGAGCAGCGATGAGGTCTGTCGCAGGCTCTTGAGCAGGTGTTCCTGCTCGGCGCGAAGTGTCTCGAAGAAGGTCGCCAAACAGACGGGCGATGCATCGTCTGACAGGCTGTGCCCACTGTGCGAGAGCAACTTGTTCATCGCTCGACAACCTATGAGTCACGGGTAACGCCCAGATGAACGCCAGTTGTCCACACCGGCGCGACGGGGTGAAAGGAGCAGTCCTGACCTCGCCACACGCGGTCGTCTCGGTTCTCTGCGTGGCGCGACCGGCTCGGTACCCGCCGCTGGCGGCCGCGGCCCGGCCGGCCGTGCTGCAGAGCATGGCCCGCGGCGGGGCCGCAGATGCTCTTGGCTTCGTTCGTCGTGCCGCGCCGTGGGCGCATACGGTGCTCACCATGCCGATCGCCATCACCGACGACCATCTCGCCCTCACCGACACTGTTGCCGACCTGTTGCAGCGCCGCGATGCCCGCGGCGCCACGCGCGCCCTGCTCGAGGCCGACACCGAGACACTGCCGCCGTTCTGGGCCGAGGTGGCCGAGCTCGGCTGGCTCG
>JBIKLX010000169.1:0-6917 GCA_044359565.1 Ilumatobacteraceae bacterium | reverse complement strand
ATGAGCAAGGCGAAGTTCGAGCGTACGAAGCCGCATGTGAATATCGGCACGATGGGTCATATCGACCATGGGAAGACGACGTTGACGGCGGCGATTTCGAAGACGTTGGCGGATCGTGGGTTG
This sequence comes from Ilumatobacteraceae bacterium, assembly GCA_044359565.1. Lineage (GTDB taxonomy): Bacteria > Actinomycetota > Acidimicrobiia > Acidimicrobiales > Ilumatobacteraceae > VFMC01. The sequence continues at coordinate 6,794 of JBIKLX010000169.1, read as the reverse complement.
GCGTCGTATACGCCGTTCGATCAGATCGATAAGGCGCCGGAGGAGAAGGCGCGTGGTATCACGATTTCGATTGCGCATATCGAGTACGAGACGGCGAATCGGCATTACGCGCATGTGGATATGCCTGGTCATGCTGACTACATCAAGAACATGATTACGGGTGCTGCGCAGGTTGATGGCGCGATTTTGGTGGTTGCGGCGACGGATGGGCCGATGCCGCAGACGCGTGAGCATGTGTTGTTGGCTCGTCAGGTGGGTGTGCCGTACATCGTGGTGGCGTTGAACAAGGCTGACATGGTGGAAGACGAGGAGTTGTTGGAGTTGGTTGAGCTCGAGGTTCGTGAGTTGTTGAACGAGTACGAGTTCCCTGGTGATGATGCTCCGGTGGTTCGTGTGTCGGCGTTGAAGGCGTTGGAGGGTGACGCGGCGTGGCAGGAGCGGGTGATGGAGTTGATGGCGGCGTGTGATGCGTCGATTCCGCAGCCGGAGCGTGAGTTGGATAAGCCGTTCTTGATGCCGATCGAGGATGTGTTCACGATTACGGGTCGTGGCACGGTGGTGACTGGCAAGGTGGAGCAGGGCAAGGTTCATACGGGTGACGAGATCGAGATCGTTGGTTTGCGGGCGACGCAAAAGACGGTGTGTACGGGTGTGGAGATGTTCCGCAAGTTGCTCGATGAGGGTCAGGCGGGTGACAACATCGGTGCGTTGTTGCGTGGCACGAAGAAGGAAGATGTCGAGCGTGGGCAGGTGTTGTGTAAGCCTGGTTCGATTACGCCGCACACGAATTTCGAGGGTCAGGTGTATGTGTTGACCTCGGGTGAGGGTGGGCGTCACAAGCCGTTCTTCAACAATTACCGTCCGCAGTTCTTCTTCCGGACGACGGATGTGACCGGGACGATCCAGTTGCCTGAGGGTACGGAGATGGTGATGCCTGGTGACAACGTGACGATCACGGTGGAGTTGGGTAAGCCGATCGCGATGGACGAGGGTTTGCGGTTCGCCATTCGTGAGGGTGGCCGCACCGTGGGCGCCGGCCGCGTCACCAAGATCACCAAGTGAGCTGACGAACCATGGCACAGTCATCCATCCGCATCCGTCTCAAGGCATTCGACCACGAGATCATCGACCAGTCGACGCGCAAGATCGTCGAGACGGTCACCCGTACCAACGCCACCATCCGTGGCCCTATCCCGCTGCCGACCGACAAGCACCGCTACACGGTCATCCGCGGCCCGCACATCGACAAGGACTCGCGTGAGCACTTCGAGATGCGCGTGCACAAGCGGCTGATCGACATCGTCGACCCGAACGCGAAGACGATCGACAGCCTGCAGCGCATCGAGCTGCCTGCCGGTGTCGACATCGAGATCAAGATCCAGAGCAGCTGACCGGCGCACGCCGACCAGAACCTTTCGTCGAACGGGCCCCCGACCTCGTGTCGGGGGCCCGTTCGCGTGGCCCCTACGCTCGGTGCGTGCAAGACCTCGACGTACACCTCGGCGGCCGACGACCGTTCGGCCTGAACTACTGGCCACTCGCAGACGACGACCCGGGCGTCGAGATACCTCGCGAGTCGATCCGGTTGGTGTCGCCCGATGGTGGGTTGGTGCGGGGACTGCTGTGGACCCCGCCGAACGGCAGGCCCTGGAAGACAGCGGTCATTCTCAGCCATCCGCGGGGCGACTTCAGCGTGCACTACGCCTGCCCGCTGCTGGCGGCGGCCGGCTACGCGGTGCTGGGCTTCGGTACCCGCTACATGAACAACGACACCGACTGCCTGCACGAGCAGTGCATCGTCGACGTGAACACGGCCTACGAGGAGATGAAGCGACGCGGCGCCGAGGCGGTGGTACTGCTGGGCAACAGCGGTGGGGGCAGTCTGATGGCGCTCGCCCAGGCCGAACTGGGTATCGGCGACGGGTGGATCGGGATGGCCGCCCACCCCGGTGAAGGCGTGTTCATGCTGCAGGTGATCGACCCCAGCGTTGCCGACGAGGACGACCCGTTCAGCACCGTTCCCGAACTCGACATGTACCACCCCGACAACGGGTGGCGTCCTTGGCCGCAACCCTGCGAGTACGACCCCGACTGGCTGCGCACCTACCGGGCGGCCCAGGTGGCGCGCGTGGCGCGGATCGACGCCATCGCCAAGGCGGCGATCGCCGACGCCACCGACGCGGCCGGCCGACTCCGTGGTATCGACAAAGACGCTGCCCCCGCCGCATGGCGCGAGCAGCGTCGCCGGGCCGTGTTCAGCCGCTACCACACCATCTACCGCACGCTCGCCGACCCGGCCTACCTCGACCTGTCGATCGATCCTGACGAACGTCCGATGGGCTCGCTGTTCGCGTTCCCCGACCCGTTCGATGCGAACTATGGGCGAGGTGGCCTGGCCCGAATGATGACGAGCCGCGGCTGGTTGAGCACCTGGTCGGGGTTGTCGAGCCACGCCAAGTTGGCCGACACGATGCCTCGTGTGACGGTGCCCACCATCCTCGTGCACCCCACCGCCGACACCGAGATCAGGGTGTGGCAGGCCAAGGAGATCGTGGCCAATGCAGGCGCTGCCGACACGACCTACGTCGAACTGAAGGGTGCACCCCACTATCTCGAGGGGCACCGGCGCGAAGCGCTCGCCATTGTCGCCGACTGGTTGGCGGCACGCTTCCCCTGACGGCACGCGGCAGGAGATCGGCCCGGTGGGATAGCGTCGAGGTGCTCGCGCCGATGGGGGTCGGCGCGTCGCGAGGGGGCTCCGTGTACGAGATCAAACCTTTTCCCTACGACGGCACCATCGACGCCGACGGTCACCTGCTGGAACCCGACTGGCTGTGGGAGCGCTACATCGACCCCGGGTTCCGCGACCGGGCGATGGGAATCGGAGTCGACGCCGACGGCCTCGAGTACCTGCGCATCGACGGCCGCCCGAGCGAACGCACCGTCCGTGGCGTGATCTCGCTGATGGGGGCGATGGGTGAGGACGACCCCCGGCCGTCGCCCGACCGGCGTTACATGGACTCGATCCCGTACGGGGCGGGCGATCCGAGCGAGCGGTTGGCCTTGCTCGACAAGGAGCACCTCGACGGCGTGCTGCTGTACGGCACGGTGGAGCTGCTGTGGGAATGTGAGGTGACCGACCCGGCGCTCACCGACGCCTATTGCCGCGCCTACAACCGGTGGATCGCCGACTTCTGTCGCGACTCGGGTGGGCGGCTGAACCCGGTGGCGCACCTCAGCCTGCTCGACCCTGATGCGGCAGCCCGCGAGTTGAGGCGCGCCGTCGCCGACGGTTGCGTGGGGGCCTGGGTGGCCCCCTTCACCCACAGCCGCAAGGCCCACGGTCACCCCGACCACGACGTGCTGTGGCGCACCGCCGTGGAACTCGACGTGCCGGTGGCCGTGCACCCCACCTACGAGCCGGGGTACTGCACGCCCGTGCGCTTCGACGGGTTGGGCCGTGCCGCCGAGTTCCACTACAACGTCATGCTCCGCCAGGGCAGCCAGCAGGCGCTGCTGAGCTTCTTCACTCACGGCACGCTCGAGCGGTTCCCCGAGCTGCGGCTCGGCGTGCTCGAGAGCGGGATGGGGTGGATCGGGTCGTTCCTCGACAGGGCCGATGCCGTGTTCGAGACCATCAGTGCGCGCGGTCTGCCCATCAGCACCCGTCCGAGCGACCTGTTCGCCCGGCAGTGCTTCCTGAGCGGCGACCCCGACGAGACCGCCGCACCGCTCATCATGGATCACGTCGGAGCGCAGTGCTTCATGTGGGCCACCGACTACCCCCACCCCGATCATCCGGGCACGTGGGTCGATGCGCTCACCCGGTTGGTCGAGCCGCTGAGCGAGCCGACCCGCGCCGCGCTGCTGGGCGGCAACGTGCGGCGCCTCTACCGCCTGTCGATCTGAGCCGCGCCGCTGCGGTGCTCCACTGGATATCAGGTGGGGAAACGGCGCTGCTGTTCGGCGTAGAGCCGGTGGGCGAGCTGATCGCTCGGGGCCTCCACATCGTCCCAGCGCAGCGCCGTGTCGCGCGGCAGGTCGCGCAGAAGTCGGCACCTCGCCACCAGCCCTTGAGGGATGAGTCGTTCGCGCTGCACGACCGCAGCCTTCTCCGCCTGTCCGTAGGTCATGTACTGGCCGTACGAGTCGAGCGTTTCGCCAGCCCGGAGATCTCGTTTGGCAACGGCGATCACCTCCACCGCCGGACCGGCCAGCGGCTGACCGCACGCGTCGCCGAACAGCACTACACGGGCGACGGTGAGTGGTGCCTCCAGTTGGCAGAGGTGGTAGGGGTGGTAGAAGGCGTAGAGCGGACCGGTGCCCAACGCGTAGCGCTCGAGGTACTGGAGTTGGCGGGCGTCGGGCTGCTCCGCGAGGCAGAACACACCTCCGGCCGGCTTGGCGCCGACGATGAACTCGACGATGCCACCCACTCCGCGCAGCATGTCGAGGTCGTAACGCGTGGTGAGTTCATCGACATGACCGCGGTGGTCGTAGCGCAGCATGCCGCGCTGGGCGACCGTGAACCCGGTGGCGTTGGCGACAAGGCTCTGCTCGAAGTTCACTCTCGAGCCATCGGCAAACGACGTGGCCATCGTGACGTTCTGGTTCCACCGCTCGACGGAACCGGCCTCAGTGGTGGGTGTGCGGTGTTCGTCGTGCAGTCCCTTCACGGTACCCAGCACCCGGGGCACCATGCCCAGCGACTGCACGCTGCGGTAGAGGTTCATCTGCACGCCCGCTTGGTCGCCGTCGACACAGGTGAAGATGACGCCGGCGGCCCGGGCCCGGTCGTGGAGGATGGGTCCGATGGTGGCGTCGATCTCGGCGCTCATCAGCACCATGTGCTTGCCGTTGGCGATGGCCTCGAGCGCGATGGCGGCCCCGAACTCGATGGCCCCGGTGATGTCGATGAGGCAGTCGATCTGCTCGCACTGGGCCAGCAGCACCGGGTTGTCGGTGACCACCGGTCGGCTGGCGGCGACTGCTGCGTCGAGCGCGACGAGGTCGTCGACGACGACGGGTGCGGGTGCACCTGCGTAGCGGTAGGCGTCGACAGCGCGCGCAACGGTGCGGTTGGAGATGGCCGCCACCACCATGCCTGGCACGGCGTTAGTGACCTGGTTGACAAAGCCGCGTGACATCGAGCCGGCACCGAAGACACCGACGCGCACCGGACGGCCGGTGCGCGCGCGTTCGCTCAGAGCGCTGTCGACGACGATCACCGTGTCAAGTGTAGGTGGGCCTCATCAAGGTGGATGGGTGACGGAGGTGCAGTTCGCGTCACCGGGTGGAGAACCCGATCAGGAGATCGACGATGTGGGTTGGCGCGAGGACCCTGCCGCCGGTAGCGTTGCGAAGTCAATTTCCGTCCGGGTGCGCCCTTCGTTCGCGTAGGGGACCACACGGCGCAACGCAAGTCGGTGCTCCGCCGGTCTAGCGACCAGCGGAGCATTGTCGTGAACGGCACCTGTACCTACAGAGCCGTGCAACAAGGTGAACCATCGCCCGGCTCCGGCCGGGTCCGACCGAAGAGGCTGCCGATATGGCACTGCAAGCGATCGTTGGCGAAAAAGTCGCCATGAGCCAGGTGTGGGTGAACGACAAGGTCGTGCCCGTCACCGTGCTGCGCGTCGAACCAGCTCGCATCGTCCAGGTGAAGACCACTGAGCGTGACGGATACACCGCGCTGCAGGTCACCTATGGCCACAAAGACCCGAAGAAGCTCACCAAGCCCGAGGCGGGCCACTTCGCGAAGGCCGGCATCGAGCCGGGTCGTCGCGTCGTGGAACTCCGCCTCGACTCGGTCGACGGCTTCGAGGTCGGCCAGGTGATCGACGTCACCCGTCTGGTCCAGGGTCAGAAAGTCGACGTCACGGCCGTCAGCCGGGGCAAGGGCTTCGCCGGCGGCATGAAGCGTCACAACTTCAGTGGCCAGGGCGCCAGCCACGGTAACCACAAGCACCACCGTGCGCCGGGCTCGATCGGCTCGTGCAGCTTCCCGGGCCGCGTGTTCAAGGGTCTGCGTATGGCTGGCCACATGGGCAACGAGCAGGTCACCACCCTCAACCTCGAGGTGGTCGAGGCCGACGCCGAGCGCAATCTGCTGCTGGTGAAGGGCTCGGTGCCGGGTCCGAACGGTGGCGTGGTGATCGTCCGTAACGCAGTGAAGGGCAAGTGACATGGCGTCTGTGAACGTGAAGAGCGCTGCTGGCAAGCCGGTTGGCGACGTACAGGTGGCCGACGAGGTGTTCGGCATCCAGCCGAACGTGCCGACGATGCACCAGGTGGTTACCGCCCAGTTGGCGGCCCGCCGTGCCGGCACGCAGAGCACCAAGACCCGCGCCGAAGTGTCGGGTGGTGGCAAGAAGCCGTTCAAGCAGAAGGGCACCGGTAACGCCCGTCAGGGCTCCACCCGTGCGCCGCACTTCAGCGGTGGTGGCGTGGCCCTCGGGCCCAAGCCCCGCAAGTACACCCAGAAGACCCCCAAGAAGATGATCAGTTTGGCGCTGCGCTCGGCCCTGTCCGACCGATTCGCCGAGGGCAAGGTCGTCGTCGTCGACGACTGGGGTTTCGCCGCTCCGCGCACCAAAGACGCCAAGGCCGTCCTTGCGTCGCTCGGTGTCGAGGGCCGTGCGCTCGTCGTGGTCGACCGCAACGACGTCAACACCATCAAGAGCTTCCTCAACCTGCGTGAGGTGCAGCTCATCGAGCGTGCCGAACTGAACGCGTACGACGTGCTGTGCAACGAGTACATCGTGTTCTCGAAGTCGACGTTGCCCGGCACGCCA
>JBIKLX010000168.1:0-6940 GCA_044359565.1 Ilumatobacteraceae bacterium | reverse complement strand
CGCCCCGACTTGAGCATGGTGGGGCTCGATGCGGCCGGTGCTGTCGTGGCGCACTGCCTGTGCAAGCGCTACCCGGCCGACGACGAACTGCTCGGCCGGCGCGACGGCTGGATCGACAACCTCGGCACCCTGCCTGCTTGGCGGGGCCGGGGCATCGCCTCGGCGCTCGTCATCGAGGCACTCCACCGCTTCGCCGCCGACGGACTCACCCATGCCTCGATCGGTGTCGACGCCGACAGTCCCACCGGGGCAGCACGGCTGTATCGCAGCCTCGGATTCGTGCCCAACCTGCAGTCGATCACTCACGAGATCGTGGTCGATCCTCTCACGCTGGGTTGACAGCGGTCACACGGGTGACTGCAGCACATGGGTTGACAGGGGCGATAACGGTGTTATCGTCCCCTCATGATCTTCACCACCACACCCCTCGACACCATCAGCGGCGTGGTCGCCGACACGCGGTCCGCCTTCGCCTCGGGGCGCACCCGTCCGCGCGAGTGGCGAATCGCCACACTGCGCCGACTGCGTGAACTCGTTGTCACCCACGAGGACCGGCTGTTGGCCGCGTTGGCTGCCGACTTCGGCAAGCCGCGCTTCGAGGCGTGGGGCACCGAGATCGGCTTCGTGCTCAGCGATATCGACCACACCCTGGCCCACCTCGACAACTGGATGGCGCCCGAGAAGGTGATGACGCCGGTGGCGTTCAAGCCGGGCCGTTCGACGATCGTGCCCGAGCCCCTCGGTGTCGTGTGTGTCATCGCCCCGTGGAACTACCCGGTGCAGTTGCTCATCCTGCCGATGGTGGCCGCCATCGCCGCCGGTAACGCTACGGTCGGTAAGCCCAGCGAGCTCGCCCCGGCCGCCAGCGACGCGCTGCAGGCGCTGTTCGCCGACCTCGACGAGCCGGCGGTGCGGGTGGTGCTGGGCGGTGTGGCCGAGACCACCGAACTGCTCGCGCAGCGCTTCGACCACATCGTCTACACGGGCAACAGTCGGGTGGCGCGCATCGTGATGCGTGCTGCAGCCGAGCACCTCACCCCGGTCACCCTCGAGCTGGGTGGCAAGAGCCCGGCCATCGTCAGCCGTCACGCCAACATCGATGTGGCGGCGCGCCGCATCGCGTGGGGCAAGTACGTGAACGCCGGGCAGACCTGCATCGCCCCCGACTACGTCTTGGTCGAGCGGCAGGTGCACGACGAACTCGTCGCTGCCATCGGCAAGCACATCGAGTCGTTCTACGGGGCCGATCCGCAGGCAAGCCCCGACTACACGCGCATCGTCAACGACGCCCACTTCCACCGCATCGAGAAGCTGCTCCACAACGGCACGGTGGCTCACGGCGGCACGGCCGACGCCGACACCCGCTACATCGCCCCCACCGTCCTCACCGGCATCACCCGCGACGACCCGGTGATGGGCGAGGAGATCTTCGGGCCGGTGCTGCCGGTCATCGCCGTCGATTCGCTCGACGAGGCCATCGCCTTCGTGAACGCCGACGACAAGCCGCTGGCGCTGTACTCGTTCAGCGAGCACGACGCCGACAACGATCGAGTGCTCGCCGGGGCCACCAGTGGCGGTGCGTGCGTGAACGGCACGCTCATGCACATCAGCAACCCCAACCTGCCGTTCGGTGGGGTGGGCGAGAGCGGGATGGGCGCCTATCACGGCAAGATCGGATTCGACACGATGAGCCACCGCCGCGGCGTGCTCGCCCGCAGCACCAAGATCGATCCCTCGCTGATGTACCCGCCGTACACGGCCAAGAAGGAGAAGCTGGTGAAGCGGGGCATGACCCTCGGCGACCCTCGCGACTCGGTGGCCAAGGTTCGCGGCAAGTTCCGCCGCCGCTGACCGGCGAACAGCTCAGCGGCCGGGGTTCAGCGGCCGGGGTTCAGCGGCCGGGGTTCAGCGGCCGGGGTTCAGCGACCGGTGAGCAGGTCGACGACCACGTCGCGCAACTGGTCGATGCCGGTGCCCTTGGCAGCGCTCACCCACAGCACGTCGCGCTCGGCCACTCCACACGCCTTGGCCACCTGCTGCTTGCGGCCTGCCAGGCGCGAGGGCCGCACCTTGTCGAGTTTCGTGGCCACCAGCACGGCCGGGATCTCGTTCGCGTTCAACCAGTGGATCATCTGCAGGTCGAGCGCGGTGGGGCCGATCTCGCCATCGAGCAACAGCATCAGCGCCCGTAGCTCCTCGCGGCCGAGCAGGTAACCCTCGATCATCCCCTGCCACTGCTTGCGCTCGCGGTCGGGCACCTTGGCGTACCCGTAGCCGGGGAGGTCGACCAGGGTTCCGCCCTCACGACGCTGGAACAGGTTGATCAACTGTGTTCGGCCGGGGGTGTTCGACACCTTGGCGAGTTGCTTGCGGTTGGCCAAGGCGTTGACGAGCGACGACTTGCCCACGTTCGAACGGCCGACGAACGCCACCTCGGCGTCGGTGGCGGGGAGGTCGGCCAGATACCGCGCCGACTTCACGAATTCGAGCGCCAGTGGACTGGTCATCGGGCCAGGCTAGGGCCGCGTCAGCGCGGGGACGCGCCGAACGCGTGGGCGATGATGTCGACCATCGAGCGCACCATCACGCCCACATCGGTGCGGTCGACGACGAGCGACCCGAACACCGGGGCCGGCTGAGCGGTGATGAGTGCCGACCAGTCGCCGGGTTCGGGCAGGTGCTGGCCGGTGTAGGCCTGCCATGCCTCGCTGTCGAACGGCGACGGCGGTTCGGGCCGACCGTCGGTGGGCTGGTGGGTGTCGTCGTTGGGTACCGACCGCAGATGCCGCCGGCGTTGCGACCGGTTGCCCACCTCGGCGTGCGGCTGGGTGGGTTGGTCGCTGCACCGCCAGGCGACGAGCAGTTCGGGCCGGGTGGCGAACGCGGTGGCCAGGCGTACCAGCACCGCCACGGCGTGCTTACAGGGCGAATCGGCGTCGGGGCAGGAGCACCACGTGCTGATGTCGTCGTCGTCGGGGATGAGCCGTGGCACCTGATTGCGCTCGGGCACCGGGCCCATGTCGGGCAGGAGTGCGATGGTGGGCACACGGATCTCGACGTCGTAGGCCTGGGGGTCGGAGCCCTGCACCTCGGCGCGCACGACACCCGGATCGAGCACCAGGCGCACCACTGCCCCCTGGGTGGCATAGACCCTGCCGCGCCGGAACCGGCCGGGTTCGGCCATGCCTGCCACCGTGACCGACAGCAGGGTGGTGGCCAACTTGCCGACCGGGTCGGCGTCGTCGTGGCGCGGGCCGGGTGGTGATGGAATGACGACGAGGCTCATGTCGGCCGCAGTGCGTGATCGAGCACGACCAGGTCGCGCAGTTCGTCGGTGCTCAACTCGCTGAGCCAGGTCTCGCCCGTAGTGCCGACGACCGCATTGGCCAGGGCGCGCTTGTCGTTGATGAGTGTGTCGACGCGCTCTTCGATGGTGCCCTGGCACACCAACTTGTGCACGAACACCGCCTGCTGCTGGCCGATGCGCCAGGCGCGGTCGGTGGCCTGGTCTTCCACCGCGGGGTTCCACCACCGGTCGTAGTGCACCACCCGCGACGCAGCCGTGAGGTTCAACCCGGTGCCGCCGGCCTTCAACGACACCAGCAGCAGCGGCGATGCGCCGTCACCAGCTTGGAACGTGTCGACCATGCGGTCGCGTGCCGCCTTCGACACCCCGCCGTGCAGGAACGGGGTGTGCTGGCCGAATCGTTCGAGCAGGTGGCGCTGCAGCAGCAGGCCCATCTCGCGGAACTGGGTGAACACCAGCGCCTGCTCGCCCACCTCGTGGAGGTCGGTGATCAGTTCGTCGAAGCGGGCGAGTTTGCCCGAGCGGCCCGCGAGACGCGATCCGTCGCCCAGCGCATGTGCTGGGTGGTTGCAGATCTGCTTCAGCCGGGTGAGCGCCGCCAGGACGAGTCCGCGGCGGCGCATGCCCGAGGCGTTCTCGGCGTCGAGGAGCAGTTGGTCGACCACGGCCTGGTACATGGTGGCCTGCTCGCGAGTGAGGGGCGCCCAGGCGATCTGCTCGACCTTGTCGGGCAGATCGGGTACGAGCGAACGGTCGGCCTTGGTGCGGCGCAGCAGGAATGGCGACGTGAGTTGTCGGAGGGCTGCGGTGGCCACAGGATCGTGGTGGCGCTCGATGGGCACGACGAACCGGCGACGGAACTGCTGCTGGTTGCCGAGCAGACCGGGCGCGACCGTGTCGAGGATGGACCACAGTTCGCTGAGCCGGTTCTCGACGGGGGTGCCGGTGAGGGCGATGTGCTGTGCTGCGGGTAGGCGCCGCATGGCCTTGGCAGTGTGAGTGGCGGGATTCTTCACCGCCTGGGCTTCGTCGAGCACCACGCACTGCCACGCCACGGCGCGGAGCACCTCGACGTCGCGAGTGGCGACCTGGTAGGTGGTGACGACCAGATCGTGGTCGGCCAGCAGCAGCGGCAGCGAGGCCGCATCGGCGCGGTCGCTGCCGTGGTGCACCAGCACCCGCAGATCGGGCGCGAATCGGGCTGTCTCGCGCTGCCAGTTGCGCACCACGCTGAGCGGACACACCACCAGGTGCGGCCCGGGCAGGCCGGCGAGATGGGCGAGGGTGGTGGGGGTCTTGCCGAGGCCCATGTCGTCGGCCAGGCACCCGCCGAGTCCGAGGCGGTGCAGGAACTGCAGCCACCCCAGCCCGCGCCGCTGGTACGGGCGCAGGGTGGCGGTGAAGCCGTCGGGCACGAGGCCCTCGCGCAGGGTGTCGTCGGGCAGGCCGCGCAGCAGCAGGTCGGCCCAGCCCTCGGTGGTGCGCAGCACCCGGTCTGATGACTCGTCGGCCGCTTCGCCCGCCAACGAGTCGCTTGCCGCGTCGAGCGCGTCGAGTTCGGCGGCCAGCCGCAGCAGATCGATGGCATTCAGTTCGGTGTGGTCGCGGCGGTGCTCGGCCAGGTTCTCGAGCGCCCGGCGGGCGTCGTCGCGGTCGATCTGCACCCAGCGGCCGCCGACGTCGATGAGGCTGGTGGCCGACTCGGCGGCGCGTTGCAGTGCGGCCTCGTCGATGGGTGTGCCGTCGACGACCACCTCCCAGTCGACGATGGCCGACCGTCCGAACTGTCCGCTCGGCTCGTTGGCGGGACCGTCGGCAGCGTCGGTGGTGCGTGTGGTGCCCCGTGTGCCGGGCCGCCGCCGGGTGAGGCGGGCCGGCGACAGCAGGAGCACGCCGATGTCGGCCAACTCGTCGACTGCGGCGATGGTGGCGGCCGCCTGGTCGAGGTCGATGCCGGCCGACGGATCGGTGAGCCATTCGCCGAGCCAGGGGGCCTCGGTGGACAGTGCCTGGCGGGCGGCGGCCAGCGCGGCCTCGAGGCGCCACATCCAACGCTCGGCGCCGGCGAGATCGAGTGCCAGGGGCGACGCGGTGGCGACATCGTGGGCCGTGCACCACCGCCCGGCATCGGCCACGTCGGCCAGTTCCAGCGTGAGCGGCCACGGCTGGTCGACCTCGTCGGGCAGGTCGAGGCGCAGCCGAGCCTGCACCACCGGTTCGCCCTCGGCGCGGCGGGCCACCTGATCGAGCGCGGCAGCGACCTCGGCCAGCGCATCGACCACGTCGTAGTCGGGCCGGAAGCGCGGCGTGTGGTTACCGAGGGCGCGTGCCACCTGGCGGGCAGCGCGCGACGAACTGCGCCGCGTGTCGGTGAGGTCGGCTCGCCAGCCCGAGTACTGCAGGGCGAGGCGGGCGAGTGCGTCGACGAAGGCTTCGAGCACCTCGGCCGCCACCTGCTCGCGGCGCTCGGCCGTGTCGTCGTCGGGGAGGGTGGCGCCGACCACGACGGCGGGCATGGAGGCCGACATGGCCTCACGCGCAGCCTCGACGTCGCCGCGCAGTGGGTGCCACCGGGCCTGGTGCCAGCCGTCGTCCAGGTCGTCGACGACCGGGATGATGCGGCCCTCGCGGACCAGGTGGTCGGCCAATTGCGCCGCGGCGGTGAACCAGGCCACCGATGGGCCGGGTGCGCCGTCGAGTGCACCCGACCGGGCGAGTGCCACCAGTGCTGCCGGGTCGATGCGCTGGCACATCACCGAGGCCGGACCGTCGGGCAGGAGGAGGCGGGCGACCCGCAACGAGCCCACGGCCGACCCGACCGCCGGGCCGAGGGCGCGCGAAACGGCAGCGTTGAGGTTGCCGCCGTAGGCGCCGCGCCCGGGCTGCCAGGCCATGATGTCGCCGTCGAGCCAGGTGAGTTGCAACGCCGCCGCGGTGGGGGTGCCGGCCCGCAGGGTCATGGGGGGAGTGTACGGAAGGGGTGCGCGCCTGATGCCGGGCCGTGGGCAGCGGCGAGTTGCCGGTGCGGTCGTGAGGCGGGGGCAGTGCTGCCCTCCGGCCTCGCCCGCGATGGTGGTCGCGACCGGCGTCGATCCGGTGACCTCACGCTTTTCAGGCGTGCGCTCTGCCAACTGAGCTACGCGACCATGGCATCGAGCAGCGAGGTCGAACCGACCGACTGCTGCTCGACCTCCGCACGAACACCTCAGTGTTCGTAGCGGTCCCGACGGGGTTCGAACCCGCGACCTCCGGCGTGACAGGCCGGCGTGAACTCCACTTCACCACGGGACCAAGTTGTTGACCAACTGGTCTTGCACCCCCAACGGGATTCGAACCCGTGCCGCCACCTTGAAAGGGTGGTGTCCTAGGCCACTAGACGATGGGGGCTAGGAACGTCTCCGGTTGAGAGCGTCGAAACCTTAGCACCGGTCTCACCGTTTGCCACCAGCCGGATTCCAACCGCACGCGGCTACGGTGCCCGACATGCGCCTGAGCGTCGAACCGAGCCTCGATCCCGGTGACTATCCGTTCCGCCATCGCATCCGTGTCCGCTTCGCCGAGACCGACGCGATGGGCATCGTCCACCACTCCAACTATCTGCTGTATCTGGAAGAGGCGCGAGTGGCGTACCTG
>JBIKLX010000167.1:0-7055 GCA_044359565.1 Ilumatobacteraceae bacterium | reverse complement strand
GCGATGAGCAACCTGCGCAGCTGGTGCGCAACCTGCTCATCACCCCCGCCCGCGGACCCAGCGCGATGAGCAACCTGCGCACCAGGCGCGCAACCTGCTCATCGCGGGGCTCGACGCGGTGGGGGTGGGGAGCGGCTACGGTTCCCAGCGGGGAAGTAGTTCGAACACGTGGGGGTGGGTCATGGCGACTCGACGATCGGTGATGGCGTTGCTCGCGCTGGTGGGTCTCAGCCTGGCGGCGTGCACGGAGGCGAAGGACGGTGGCAGCGCGGGTGGCACAACGGCGGCCCCGGTCACCACTGCGGCCCCGGGCACGACGGCCGCCCCGGAGACGACGGCGACCGGCGGCGAGACGACGATGGCGCCCGAGACCACGGCGGGCCCCACCACCCTCCCGCCGCCGAGTGGCGAGCCGTTCGTGGTGGGTGTGGTGAACACCGAGGGTGCCCCGGGGCTCGACTTCCCCGACTTCACCAACGCCTTCAAGGCCGCGGCCGAGTACGCCAACACCGAGTTGGGTGGCTTCGGTGGCCGACCGGTCGAGCTCGAGATCTGTATCTCGCAGGGCAGCCCCGAGTCGTCGCAGGCCTGTGCCCAGGATCTTGCCGCGAAGGGCGTCGACCTGGCGATGATCGGCCTCGACGTGTTCGTCGACTACGCGACGTTCAGCGCCGCCGGCATCCCGGTGATCGGCGCCGTGCCCATCCTGCCGCCCGACTACACGGCCGACGCCGTCTACATCACGGCCGGCAATCTGGTGGTGCAGGGCAGCACGGCCAATGCCATCACCAACCCGAAGTACCTCGGCCTGAAGAGCGTGGCCGTCATCGCCAACGATGCGGCCGCAACCGTGTCGGCGCTCGCCTCGCTCGAACCTGCACTGGCCAAGGGTGGCGCGTCGGTGGTCGTGGTGAAGGGCGGCGAGACCGAGACCGACGCCGGGTACCGCTCGCTGATGCAGCAGGCCGCCGAGAGCAACCCCGAGGCGATCATCTCGCTGTACGGCCAGGCCGGTTGTGTGGCGCTGATGCGGGCCCGCGTGGAACTCGGGGTGACGGCGCCGGTGTTCTCGAACACGGCGTGCCTGGCCGACCGGGTGATCGAGGCCGTGGGCGACGACGCCGTCGGCTGGTACTTCGCCGGTTCGACGGGCGGAGTGGAAACCGACGACAGCAAGACGATGAAGAAGTACGTCGCGGGCGTGACGGGTGGTACGCCGGAAGAGGTCGATCCGTTCGGCTTCACCTCGCTCGGCTGGCTCGAGATGCTCACGGTCCAGCGGGTGGCGGCCAGCATCGGCCCCGACGCAACCGGACAGGCGATCATCGACGTGTTCCGCTCGCGCAAGGCGTTGCAGTGGGGGAGCGATGCAGCGCTCGAGTGCGGGTCGGTCGCCTCGCTGCCCGCCGTGTGCTCGTTCGCCATCCCGTTCGCCGAGTACACCGCCGACGGTGCTGCGGCGGCCTTCGGTGGTGACAACATCTCGGCACTCGACGTGCTCGACGTATGAGCGCCTACCTGGCGGCTGCGGTCGCCGGTATCGGCGCAGGAGCGGTCTCGGCCCTCCTCGGACTGGGCCTGGTGCTCACCGCCCGCGGCTCGGGCGTCATCAACTTCGGCTACGGCGCGTTGGCCGGATGGTGCGCGTACACGTACTACGACCTGCGCACCAACGCCCGCTATCCGTTGCTCATCCCGGGGCCGTGGCGCGACATCTCGTTCGGTGAGGGCGTGCAGATGACCGTCGCCTCGGCGATGGCCATCACGCTCGTCACCGCCGCGCTGATCGGCCTGATCAGTTACCTGCTCGTGTTCCGCGCCCTACGGCGCGCCCCGGTGCTGGCGAAGGTGGTGGCCAGCGTGGGCATCCTGTTGGTGCTGCAGGGCATGATCGGCGTGCGGTTCGAGGGCGCCAGCGTGAACCTGCCCAAGGTGCTGCCCAGCGGGGTGATCGAACTCACCGACGAGATCCTGCTGGCGAAGGACGCGATGTGGCTCGCTGTCATCGCGGCCGTGCTCGCCGCCGCGCTGTGGGCGCTGTCGCGCTTCACGCGCACCGGCCTCGCCGTACGTGCCGCCTCGGAGTCGGAGAAGGGGGCCGTACTGCTCGGTTTCGAACCCGACCGGTTGGGGTTGATCACCTGGGTTCTGTCGGCGCTGATCGCCGGCATCGTCGGCATCATCGCTGCGCCGCTGTTCGAACTCACGCCGCTGCTGTTCACCCAACTGCTCATCCCTGCACTCGGCGCTGCATTGATCGGCCGGTTCATCTCGTTCGGCTGGACAGCCGCGGCTGGCCTGGGCATCGGCATGGTGCAGGCGATGGCCTCGCCGCTGCAGCAAGACCTCGACTGGCTGCCCCGCACCGGTGTGCGCGACGGCTTCGTGTTCCTGGCCATCGTCATCGCGATGGTGCTGCTGGGTAAACGGCTGCCCACCCGCGGCTCGATCGACCAGGGGCGGATGCCGCCCGTGGGGTCGGGTGCGGTGAACCCGCCCGTCGCGTTCGGCGGGGTGGTGCTGGTGGCGGCCGGGTTCCTGCTGCTGCCCGATGCCTGGGGCCTGGCGCTGCTGACGTCGGTGCTGTTCTGCGGCCTCGCCCTGTCGCTCACCGTGCTCACCGGCTACATGGGCCAGATCTCGCTCGCCCAGATGGCCATCGCCGGTATCGGCGGCTTCAGCCTCTCGCGACTCGCCGAACGCTTCGGCGTGCCGTTCCCCATCGCGCCGCTACTCGCCGCGGCGGTGGCCGCCGTGTTCGGGGTGCTGGTGGGCATCCCGGCGCTACGCGTGCGCGGGGTGAACCTCGCCATCGTCACCCTGGCCGGCGGTATCGCCATCCAGGAGTTCGTGTTCAAGAACCCCGACTTCGTCGGCGACGTCACCACCGGTGGGGCCAAGGTGCCGGCCCCGTCGCTGTTCGGCTGGAACCTCGGCCTGCGCAGTGCCACCGACCCGTACCGGCCGGTGTTCGGCGTGTTCGTCACCGTGGTGGTGGCGGTGCTGGCGCTGCTGGTGGCCAACGTGCGCCGCAGCACCACTGGGCGGCGCATGCTGGCCGTGCGGTCGAACGAACGGGCCGCGGCCGGCGTGGCCATCGGCACCGCCGGCACGAAGCTGCTGGCGTTCGGGATCAGCTCGTTCGTGGCCGGCCTGGCGGGCTGCCTCATCGCCTACCGGTTCGGCTCCATCAGCGACACGTCGTTCGGATTCTTCGCCTCGCTCACCCTGTTGGCCTTCGCCTACCTGGGTGGCATCAGCAGCGTGTCGGGCGCGGTGGTGGCCGGGTTCCTGGCCGCCGATGGCATCGGCTTCAAGCTGATCAACACCGGTTGGGACAACCTCGGTGTCGACTTCGGTCGCTGGACCGTGCTGGTGGGCGCGATCGGTCTGGTGATCACCGCGGTGCAGAACCCCGACGGCATCGCCGGCGCAGTACGCCGGGTGCGCCAGCGCCGCGCCCAGCGCCGCCCGGTGGCTGCGGCTGCTACTGCTTGATGTCTTGACTGCGCAGTTCGGCGATGCGCTCCTGCAGGAACGAGAAGGCCGTGCGCCCCTCGGCCAGCAGCACATCGTCGGCCGGGTGCAGGAACAGCGGCATCGAGATGCGGCTGCGGGTGGCGCTGTCGCCGGTGGGGTTGGTGACCCGGTGGGTGGTGCTCGGGTAGTAGCCACCGCTGGCCAGGTGCAGCATGTCGCCCGAGTTGATGGCGAGGCTGCCGAAGTCGCACGGCACGTCGTGCCAGGTGCCGGCGAGGTCGAGCACCTGCAGGCCCGGTTCGTTCGACGCGGGCAGCACGGTGAGCAGGTTGATGTCTTCGTGCGCGGCGGCCCGGACGGCGCCCGGCGCCTCGTCGCCGCGCAGCGGCGGGTAGCGCAGGATGCGCAGCAGCGACCGCTTCGACCCGGCCATCATCTGGGTGAGCGGCACCGAGAACTGCTCGGCCACCTCGGCGGGCGTGTTGGCCTCGACCCAGCCGAGCAGGGTGTTGGCGATGTCCTTCGAGCGTTCGGCGAACTCGAGCGCTTTGCGGGTCACCTCGGTGGGGTACTGGCCCCACGGGTACACGTGGAAGAACTCCTTGATGTCTTTCACGGTGTTGCCCTTGGCGGTCTCCGACACGTCGGGCCCGAACCAGCCGTCCTGGTCGTCGGGGGTGAACCGGTAGGCGTACTTGGCATCGCTGTCGAAGAACGCCAGCCACTCGTCGTAGATGTCCTGCACCAGCGTTTCGGGCAGGGGATGGTTCACCAGCACGGCGAAGCCCGTCTCGCGCAGCGAACGGGTGAACTCCTCGGGCGCATCGGATGCCTGGTAGTCGACGACGGCAACGTCCATTCCCCGAGGCTAACCCCGACGGCCATTTCTCACGTGGAAAACCGAGGGGCCGCCTCAGCCGACGATGTTGACCATGCGGCCGGGCACGACGATGACCTTCTTCGGTGCGTTGCCGCCGAGTGCGGCCTGCACCTTCGGGTCGGCCAGGGCGGTGGCCTCCATCGTGGCCTGATCGGCGTCGGCCGCCACCACGATGCGCGACCGCACCTTGCCGTTCACCTGTACCGGCACCTCGACGGTGTCGTCGACCAGCAGCGCCGGGTCGGCGACGGGGAAGTGCTGATAGGTGACCGTGTCGGTGTGGCCCAGCATCCGCCACAACTCTTCGGCCAGGTGCGGCGCCAGTGGGGCGAGCATCAACACCAGTCGATCGGCTGCCTCACGCGGGCACCCGCCCAGCTTGGTGAGGTGATTGTTCAGTTCGATCAACTTGGCGATGGCGGTGTTGAAGCGCAGTTGCTCGAGGTCGGTGCGCACTCCGTCGATGGTGCGGTGGAGCACCCGCTCGGTGGTGTCGTCGAGCGCAGGAAGGTCGGTGCGCAACCCGCCGGTGTCTTCGTCGACCAGGTTGCGCCAGACCCGCTGCAAGAAGCGCAGCATGCCCACCACGTCCTTCGACTCCCAGGGTCGCGAGGCGTCGAGGGGGCCCATGCTCATCAGGTACAGACGCAGCGTGTCGGCGCCGTACTCGGCGCACACCTCGTCGGGCGCAACGGCGTTCTTCAAGCTCTTGCCCATCTTGCCGTACTCGCGGGTGACTGGTCGTCCGTCGTAGTAGTGCTTCCCGTCGCGTTCTTCCACACCGAACGCGTCGACGTACATGCCGCGCTCGTCCTGGAACGCAGCAGCCAGGATGTAGCCCTGGTTGAACAGCCGGTGGTACGGCTCGGGTGAACTCACGTGACCGAGATCGAACAGCACCTTGTGCCAGAAGCGGGCGTACAGCAGGTGCAGCACGGCGTGCTCGACACCACCCACGTACAGGTCGACGCCGCCGCGACGGCCATCGGGCTGAGGGCCCATCCAGTAGCGCTCGACCTCGGGGTCGATGAACGCCTGCTCGTTGGTGGGGTCGCAGTAGCGCAGCTCGTACCAGCAGCTGCCTGCCCACTGCGGCATCACGTTCGTGTCGCGCCGGTAGCGCTTGAGACCGTCGCCGAGATCGAGCTCCACCCACACCCAGTCGGTGAGTCGGTCGAGCGGACTCTCGGGATTGCTCATCGCATCGTCGGGGTCGAATGTCCGCGGGCTGAAGCTGTCGGTGGGCGGCAACTCGAGCGGCAGCACCTCGTCGGGCAGGGTGTGTGCGTGGCCGGTGTCGTCGTACACCACCGGGAACGGCTCACCCCAGTAGCGCTGGCGGCTGAACAGCCAGTCGCGCAGCTTGTAGTTGATGGTCGCGGTGCCGCAGTCGTTGGCCTCGAGCCATTCGTTGGTACGCCGCTTGCCGCTCGCCACGTCGTCGACGCCGTTCAGATCGAGGGTGCCGTTGGAACTGTTCACGTAGGGTGCGTCGCCCACGAACGCCTGGGGCCACGTCGACGTGTCGAGCGACGGTTCGATGCCATGACCGGCGAACCACGTCGCAGGCGGCTGCTGGATGGCAGGAATGGGCAGGCCGAACTGGCGGGCGAACTCGAAGTCGCGCTCGTCGCCGCACGGCACGGCCATGATCGCCCCGGTGCCGTAGCCCATCAGCACGTAGTCGGCGATCCACACCGGGATCTGCTCGCCGTTGATGGGGTTGGTGGCGTAGGAGCCCGTGAACGCGCCGGTCTTGGTCTTGTCCTCGACCTGGCGGGCGATGTCGGTCTTGGCGCTGGCCTGGCGTCGGTACTCGGCCACCGTGGCGGCCTGGTCGGGCGTGGCGAGTGCATCGACGAGTGGGTGCTCGGGGGCCAGCACCATGAACGACGCGCCGAACAAGGTGTCGGGGCGGGTGGTGAACACGGTGATGGTGCCGGCAGGGGAGGAGAAGTCGACGCGTGCGCCCTCGCTGCGACCGATCCAGTTGCGCTGCATCGCCTTGATCGAGTCGGTCCAGTCGAGCAGGTCGAGGTCGTCGACCAGGCGATCGGCATAGGCCGTGATGCGCATCATCCACTGGCGCATGTTGCGCTTGAAGACGGGGAAGTTGCCGCGGTCGCTGCGGCCGTCGGCGGTGACCTCCTCGTTGGCGACCACGGTGCCGAGACCGGGGCACCAGTTCACCGGTGCTTCGCTGATGTAGGCCAGCCGGTGGGCGTCGAGCACATCGGCCTGCTGACTCGGGCTCAAGTCGGCCCACGGTCGGCCGTCGGGTGTGGAGCGGGTCCCAGCGCCGAACTCGGCCACGAGTTCGGCGATGGGTCGGGCCACCTTGCGGTCGGTGTCGTACCAACTGTTGAAGATCTGGGTGAAGATCCACTGCGTCCAGCGGTAGTACCCGGGGTCGGTGGTGCTGATGCTGCGGCGCGGGTCGTGCGACAGGCCGAGGCGGCGCAACTGAGCGCGGATGTTGGCGATGTTCTGGTCGGTCGTGATGGCCGGGTGCTGCCCGGTCTGTACGGCGTACTGCTCGGCGGGCAGACCGAAGGCATCGAACCCCATGGTGTAGAGCACGTTCTTGCCCGTCATGCGGTGATAGCGGGCGAAGATGTCGGTGGCGGTGAAGCCGAG
Source organism: Ilumatobacteraceae bacterium (assembly GCA_044359565.1). Lineage (GTDB taxonomy): Bacteria > Actinomycetota > Acidimicrobiia > Acidimicrobiales > Ilumatobacteraceae > VFMC01. The sequence goes on along the minus strand of JBIKLX010000167.1, from coordinate 58 downwards.
TGGGTGACCCATGTGCAGGCCCGCGCCGCTGGGATAGGGGAACATGTCGAGCACGAAG
>JBIKLX010000166.1:0-7097 GCA_044359565.1 Ilumatobacteraceae bacterium | reverse complement strand
CGGCCGCAACGTGTTCCCCGAAGACATCGAGCGCGCGTGTGGCACGCTCGACGGTGTGCGCGCGGGCAACGTCATCGCGTTCGGTGTCGACGGCTACAAGGGCAAAGAGACGGTGGTGGTGGTGGCCGAGGTGCGCCTGGCCGCCGATGGCGAGATCACGCTCGACGACGTGCGCCACAGCATCCACCACCGCACGCTCGAGGTGTGCGGCCTGCCGCCGCGCGACGTCATGCTCGTGCGGCCGGGCACGCTGCCGAAGACCTCGAGCGGCAAGTTGCAGCGGGCCCGCTGCCGCGAGCTGTACCTGGGCGAGCAACTCGAACTCGCGTAGCCCGTGGCGCCGGGTCGCCATGGCAGGATGACGACATGAAGGTCGTCTACACGCCTGCCCACCTGAAGCACGATCCGCATCTCGAACTCGAGGGCTCGAACGCCCACAGCCCGTTCGAGCACATCGGCCGCGCCGAGAACATCCGCGAAGTGCTCTCAGCCGACCCGGCGTATCAGTTCCTCGCACCCACCGAGTGGGGCACGGCACCCATCACGGCCGTGCACGACGCCGGCCTGCACCGGTTCCTCACCTCGGCGTGGGCCGAGTACCAGCAGGTTCGTCCAGGCAGCCGCGAGGTGGTGCCCGATGTGTTCTTCCGGGAGGGGTTGCGCAACAAGATGGCACCGCGCGACGAACCTGAGTCGATCTACGGCCGGCTCGGCTGGTGGTGTTTCGAGATCACCACGCCGCTCACCGAAGGCACCTACGAGGCGGCTCGTGGCGCCGTCGACACGGCGCTCACCGCCACGCAGTTGGTGCTCGATGGCGAGCGGGCCGCATACGGCCTGTGCCGCCCACCCGGGCATCACGCCACCACCTCGCTGTACGGCGGCTACTGCTTCTTCAACAACGCTGCCATCGCCGCCCATCACATCGCCACCACCACCGGCACCAAGGTGACGGTGCTCGATGTCGACTACCACCACGGCAACGGCACGCAGGAGATCTTCTACGACCGCGACGATGTGCAATACGTGTCGCTGCACGGCGATCCGACGCGCGCCTACCCGTACACCGTCGGCTACGCCGACGAGACCGGCACGGGCCGCGGCCTCGGCAGCAACCTGAACGTGCCGCTGGCGGCCCGCACCGACGACGACCACTTCGTGTCGGCCCTGGCCTCGGCGTGCGAGCGCATCGCCGCGTTCGGTCCGAGCACGGTCATCGTGTCGCTCGGTCTCGACACGTTCATCACCGACCCGATCTGCGACCTGGCCGTCACCGGCGACGGCTTCGAGCGCAGCGGTGCCATCGTGCGCGAACTGGGTCTGCCCACGGTGGTGCTGCAGGAAGGTGGCTACGACGTGAACGCGCTCGGCGAGAACGTGCGCCGCTGGCTGGCGGGTCTCGGCAGCTGATCGGCTCGGCCGGCCTGGTCGTCAAGACGTCGGCGAACCGGACGGTTGCGACAATGCCATCCACCTCGGCCCGATCCGCCACCATCCTGCTGACCGCACTCGCGCTCGCTGGTTGTGGCGTGGGGCCCTTTGCGCAGGCTGCGGACGACGCGCCGTCGGTGGCATCGGTCGCCACGACCGCCGCGACGCCGCGCACCTCGGCCGCTGTCACCACCATATCGGTCGTGGTGATGACCGCTCCGCCGCCGGTGCCGACACCGCCGACCACGCTGGTGCCGCCCACCACGCCGCCGCCGGCCACGACGGTGCCGCCTGCGCCCGCGCCGATGACCGTGCAGGCCGCCCCGGCCACGACGGTTGCGCCGCCGGTGCTGCTGCCGCCGCCCACCTGGGCGCCGTACACGCCGCTCGCAGTCCAGTTGGGAGCGTCACCGCTCACCGGGTTGGCGCTCGACGAGGCGACGAGCCGACTGCCGGTCGTCGTGGTGAAGGTCGACAACGCCCGCAGAGCCCGCGGCCAATGGGGCCTCGACAGCGCCGACGTGGTGTTCGAGGAGAACGTCGAGAGCCTCACCCGCTTCGTCGCCGTGTTCCACTCGCGCCGGCCCGGTGAGGTCGGCCCGGTGCGTAGTGCGCGCACGGGCGACCTCGCCCTGCTCGCTGCGTTCAACCGCCCGGTGCTGGCGTGGAGCGGTGGCAACGCCGGTGTCACGTCATGGGTGCGGTCCGCAGCCTCGGCCGGTGTGGTGGTCGATCTGTCCGCGCAGCTGCGTAATGGCTGCTATCGCCGCGACAAGAAGCGCAAGGCACCGCACAACCTGGTGCTCTCGATGCAGTGCGCCACCGACCGGGCTGTTGCAGCAGGCGCCGGTTCGCCGCTGGCCCTGTGGTCGTTCCTCCCTGCCGGGCAGGCGCCCGTCGGCGCGTCGACCGACACGTTCGATGTGAAGATGGACGGGGTGAAGGTGCGCTGGGCGTGGGACCCGGCGACGGCCCGCTACCTGCGTTTCCAGGACGGTAAACCGCACCTCACCGCAGCCGGTGTGCAGATCGGTGCCACCAACGTGGTGGTGCTGGCAGTGCCACACGTGCCCAGCGTGGTCGATGCGCGCACGCCCGAACCGCAAACCGTGGGCACCGGGAGCGTGGTGGTACACAGCGGTGGTGTGGCGCAGGGCGGCACATGGACCCGCGAGTCGGCCGCCGCCGGGTGGACCTTCACGGCCGCCGATGGGTCGACGATCGGCCTGGTGCCCGGCACCACGTTCGTCGAACTCACCCGCGCCGGCTGAACCGGTGCCCCGCCACGGTACAGGCGGACCGGCCCACTTACGTACGGGGCAGCATGGCGCGCAGGCGATCGACGCGGTGGTCGGTTGCGCCGAGGTAGCGGCTGAGCACGCCCAAGACGCGGTCGATGTCGAGCGATCCTGCGGCCAACATCTCTTCGAGGTCGACCCAGTCCTTCGACCGGTCGAAGAACGCCTTGAACACGGCGAGGTCGGAGCATCCGAGAAACGCGACCTCGGTGCCGCCGAACGGCTCGCGGCGAGTGCGGTGGGCGGCTTCGCGATGGAAGTCGGTGGAGTCGAGGAACACATCGACCGGGGTGGTGTCCCACCACAGGCGCACCTGTCCGTCGGCGACGGCACGGGCGAGATCGCGATCGTCGCGACGCACCGGTGCGGGAAGCGCTGCCAAGGCGATGGCCGCCTGGTCGGCATCGACAAAGATGTTCACGTCGATGTCGATCGTGCCTCGCGCTCGTCGCGTGCACCACGCGAGGGCGAGCGCGCCGCCGAAGGCATGGGGGAGCGCGGCATCGTCGAGCGCGCTCGCGATCGTGACGATCTTGTCGACCAGCGACGTGCTCATCGCGATCGGCCCGGGAATGCCGGCACGGCGATGTCGGAGGCATGGCGGGCGGGGAACTGCTCGGCAAGGTGCAGCACCTCGGCGAGCTCCGCACCGCGGTGGAGCCCCGAGCAGCGAGGCGTGAGCGCGACCGTTGCATCGAACCCGGCTGCGTTGAGCAAGCGATCGAGGGTGTCGACACTGGGCGTGATGCGACCTGCCTCGTAGGCGGCGAGTGTTGCCGGCGATGTGCCCGCCCGGCGGGCGAGTTCGCGCCGCGAGAGACCGCTGCGAAGCCGGGCTTCGACGACGAGAGCAGACGCGTGCACGGGCGGCACCCTACCAGACTGGCATCAGATCCGATATCGGTATTCAGTCCCGGATCTCACGCCCGAATCAGGGGCGCGGTGTTCAGCCGGCCTGGAGGGCGGCCATCACGGGCGCCCAGCGCTCGGGGGCGCTCTTGTAGGGCGCGTAGAAGCTGATGCGCTGGATGACGTCGCCGTAGCGGTGCAGCAGTTCGGGTGCCACCCGCTCGGGCTCACCCACGACGGCGAAGGCGTCGAGGATCTCGTCGGTGATGAGGTTGCCCATCTCGACCCATTTGCCCTGCTTCGACAACGTGTTCAACTCGTCCTGCAGGCCGCCCCAACCGTGGATGTCGAGCACACCGCGGTACGCAGGCGTCGAGCCGTAGAAGGCGATCTGCTGACGGGTGCCTGCGGCCGCAGCGGCCATCTCGGCCTCGTTGTTGCCGGTGACCACGAACGACGGCCCGACGATCTCGAAGCCCTCGAGGGTCTTGCCCGCCTTGGCCCGGCCACGGGCGAGGGCCGGGATGGTGACCTCGCGGAGGTACTTCTCGGTGGTGAAGCCGTGGCAGATGAACCCGTCGCACACCTCGCCGGCCACCTCGGTCATCAGCTCGCCCACACCGGCGAGGAAGACCTTCGGGGTGCCGAAGCCGGCCAGGTCGGCGCGGTCGGGGGTGAAGAACGGGGTCATCAGCGTGTGGGTGTAGAAGTCGCCGCGGAATGCCAGGGGCGTGCCGTTCTCCCACGTGTCCCAGATGGCTCGCATCGCCAGCACCATCTCGCGCATGCGGGCAGCCGGGTGGCTCCACTCCATGCTGAACCGCTTGGTGATGTGCGGCTTGATCTGGCTGCCGAGGCCGAGGATGAAGCGGCCCTTCGAGTAGGCCTGCAGATCCCAGCCGATGTTGGCGAGCGTCATCGGGTTGCGGGCGAACGCCACTGCGATGGACGTGCCGAGCTCGAGCGTCTCGGTGTGCTCGGCGGCGAGCAGCAGAGGGAAGAACGGATCGTGTGACGTCTCTGCCGTCCAGGCGCCGCTGTAGCCTGCGGCCTCGAGCTCCTTGGCCTGGGCCGGAGCCTGGTGCAGGTCGTTGCCGATACCTCCGTCGACGCGCATGCTGTTCTCCCTCGTGAAGTGGCGTTGATGTGCTGCGAAACCTAGACGGAGGCCGCCGCCCAACCCGAGTCGGTCAGTCGCCCTGATCGCGCAGGAAGCGCTCCACCTCGGCGGCCAGTTCGTCGGCGCTGGGTAGGTCGGTGGCTGGCAGGCCCGGGCCGCCACCACCGGCAGCCCCTTGCTCGAGGCTGGTGTCGTACAACGACTCCATCTGGCTCACCATCGACTGGTGCTCGCGGTTGGCGGCGACGAGTTCGTCGACGCGCTGGCGCACCGCGGTGGCCTCGTCGCGCATCGAGCCCGAGTCGATGCGCACGCCCGTGAGCGCGGCGAGTCCGTCGAGCAGCGCCACCGATGCACCCGGGTACGCCATCGTGCCCAGATAGTGCGGTACCTGGGCCCACAGTCCGATGGCGGGCAGGCCCAGCGCGTCGAATCGGTGCTCGAGTACGGCACCCATACCGGCCGGCACGTCGAGGGTGCTCTTGATGAAGGGAACCGATGCCAGCAGTTCGGGCGACGGGGTGGTGCACGACAGCCGACTGGGTCGCGAGTGCGGGCAGGCGAACGGATACGCGCCCAGGAACACCACCTGGCTGGCGCCCAGCTCCACGGCCAGCGCGCCCACGGTGTCGGCGAAGCGGTGCCAGTTGGAGTCGGGTTCGGCCCCACCCAGCAGCAACACGTCGCGGCCGTCGCCGGTGCGACCCACCTTCAGCACGATCTCGGGCCACACCAGGCGGGTGTTCAGGCCCTCGCGCAACTCCATCGTGGGGCGCCGGGCGCGGTAGTCGAGGAACAGGTCGCCGTCGAAGGTGACGAGCGGTCGGGCGCCGGTAGCGGCATCGATGGCGGCCCACGCGGCGGCGGCCGCGCCACTTGCGTCGATCCAGCCGGTGAACATGCCCACCAGCACCGGCGACTCGAGCGATGGCAACGGCTCGTGCAGCCGGTAGGCGTCGGTCATCAGAGCGTCTCCAGGGTGGCGAGCGCCTTCGCGGCCGCGCCCTCGACCTGCAGCTTGAACGGTTCGAGTTCGGCCGGGTCGCGCTGACCCAGGGCGCCGCCGACATAGCGGGCGTACACACCCTCCAGGATGCAGGCCAGCTTCCAGTAGGCGAAGCTCGTGTAGAAGGGCAGTTGCGACAGGTCGCGGCCGCTCACCTCGGCATAGCGCGCCGCCAGGTCGGCCCGGTTCGGGAAGCCCGGTGCGGTGGTGGCCGAGCCGGTCCAGGCCGAGGCGTCGTCGTCGGGCCCGGTCCAGTACACCTGCAGCAGGCCCACGTCGGCCAGCGGGTCGCCGAGCGTGCAGATCTCCCAGTCGAGCACCGCCACCACGCTGCCGTCGTCGCCCACCATGCAGTTGTCGAGGCGGTAGTCGCCGTGCACGATGGTGGCCGGTCCCTGCTCGGGGATGCGGCGCAGCAGTTCGTCGTGCACGGTGTCGACTGCGGCCAGGTCGCGGGTCTTCTGCGCGTTCCACTGCCCGTACCAGCGCTTCAGCTGACGGGCGATGTAGCCCTCGTGCTTGCCGAGGTCGGCGAGGCCGACGGCGTCGAGATCGACGGCGTGGATGGCGGCCATCGTGTCGACGATCGACTCGCCCGCATGGCGCCGCGCCGCGGGCGCCAAGATGGCCTCGGCGGAGACGCGGTCGCGGATGACGTGGCCGTCGACGAACCCCATCACGTAGAAGGGCGCGTCGTTCACGGTGTCGTCGTCGCAGTACCCGAGGGCCGGGGCCACCGGCACGCCGCTGTGCTGCAGGGCGTGGATGATGCGGTGCTCACGGCCCATGTCGTGGGCGCTGGCCAGCCGGTGGCCGAGCGGTGGCCGGCGCAGCACGTAGCGGGTGCCGTTGCTGCCGGTGACCCGGTAGGTGAGGTTCGAGTGGCCGCCGGCGATGACGTCGAACCGGAACGGGCCCTTCGCTCCGTCGATGTGAGCCTCCATCCACCGGGTGACCGCATCGACATCGACCCCGGGCACGTCGCCGCTGGTCGACACAGGGGAGTCGTGGCTGCTCATCTCGTCCACCGTAGTGATGCGTCGGCCGCGAACGCGAACGTTGCGGGAAGACGGCGCGCCCCAACTGGTCTCGCCTACCCTGAGACTTCCGCGGGCGGGCCGATGCACCGGCCGCGCCGAATTTGATGCCCGACACCATGCCCGACACCATGCCCGACACTGGGCCCGACCCCAGCGACCACGCCGCCACCGACATCACCGCCGGTACCGCGCGCCGTCTCATCGAGCAGGGTGAACTCCGGCGGCTCCATGCGTCGTCGATGCCGATGGGGCAGCAGCCGGCGCTCGACGGCATCCGGGCCGTGTCGGTGGCGATCGTCATCCTCTATCACGCCGGCTTCACGTGGATGCACGGTGGGTTTTTCGGCGTCGAG
>JBIKLX010000029.1:0-25269 GCA_044359565.1 Ilumatobacteraceae bacterium | reverse complement strand
CGTGACGATCACGGTGGAGTTGGGTAAGCCGATCGCGATGGACGAGGGTTTGCGGTTCGCCATTCGTGAGGGTGGCCGCACCGTGGGCGCCGGCCGCGTCACCAAGATCACCAAGTGAGACAAGTTCTCGATTGAGAGAGGCGGCGTCATGCCGAAGAACGACAAGCGGGTGAAGATCACCCTCGAGTGCACCGACTGCAAGCGGCGCAACTACATCACGATGAAGTCGAAGATCAACGATCGCGAACGACTCGAGATGAAGAAGTACTGCTCGCACGACCGTAAGCACACCCTCCACAAGGAGACCCGTTGACCGAGGCCCCGTCGCCCGGCGTCCCACCTCGGTGGGTGTCGAGCGGAGGGGCCGAGCGGGCAGGCTGGTAGCGTTGGCCTGCCCCGCTGAGGGCAGTAGCTCAGTTGGTAGAGCATCGGTCTCCAAAACCGACGGTCGGGGGTTCGAGTCCCTCCTGCCCTGCCCAGATCCCACGTGCCCGGCACGACCTGCCAGAAAGGCACCTTTTCGATGTCGCTCGATGACCTGAACCGTGAGCAGAAGCGCTCACTGAAGCGTATGGGAGCCCTGAACGACCAGGGTGCTCCCACTCGCGCTCAGCCTCAGGCTCGACGCAGCGCCGACGAGCGTGTGGGAGTGGCGCAGTACCTGCGCGAAGTGCGCGACGAAATGCGCAAGGTCGCCTGGCCGAAGTGGCCCGAGGTGCGCCGCATGGCCACCATCGTCCTCGTCACCGTGGTCATCTACACCGCCTATGTGGCCGGTCTCGACTCACTCTTCGGAGTCTTCTCCACCTGGTTGTACGACTGACATGAACGACGAACTGCTCTCCACGACCGACGACCTCGGCACCGACGACATCGACGTCGAGGTCGACGCTGCCCCCGAGGCGGAGGTCGCGTTCGACCTCACCGCCGATGCGGGTGCGCTCGTCGACGACGCCGATATCGGCGAAGTGATCGACGACCCCTGGACCCGTCCGGGCAAGTGGTACGTCGTGCACACCCAGTCGGGCTACGAAAAGAAGGTCTCGGCCAACCTCGCCGCCCGCATCCAGTCGATGAACATGGAAGACCGCATCTACGAGACGGTCATTCCCATGGAAGACGTCGAGGAGTTCAAGAACGGTCGCAAGCAGACCGTGCAGAAGAAGGTCTTCCCCGGCTACATCCTCGTCCGTTGTCAGATGGACGACGAGAGCTGGTACTGCATCCGCAACACCCCTGGCGTCACCGGCTTCGTCGGCCAGAGCCGTCACGGCCAAAAGCCTGCTCCGCTGTCGAAGCGCGAAGTGCAGACCTTCCTCGCCGCCAAGGGCGACGGCACCGGCGGCCTGCCCGCCCGCAAGAAGCCCAAGCTCGAGTTCGAGACCGGCGAGAGCGTCCGCGTGAAGGAAGGCCCCTTCGCCGACTTCACCGGCACGATCGCCGAGATCAACGCCGATCATCTGAAGCTCAAGGTCCTGGTGAACATCTTCGGTCGTGAGACCCTCGTGGAGATGGACTTCGGCCAGGTCGCCAAGCTCTGAAATCCCATCCGTTTCGTAAGCACCCCGATCGCACGTACGTAGATCGCAAGTAGAGGACACCTGTCATGGCAAAGAAGAAGGTCGCAGCGGTCATCAGGATCCAGATCCCCGCGGGCAAGGCCACCCCGGCCCCCCCGGTGGGTACGGCCCTCGGTCCCCACGGTGTGCCGATCATGGACTTCGTGAAGCAGTACAACGCGGCCACCGAGTCGCAGGTCGGCACCATCGTGCCGGTCGAGATCACGGTGTTCGAGGACCGCACGTTCACGTTCATCCTGAAGACCCCGCCCACCCCGGTGCTGCTGCGCCAGAAGGCCGGGCTGCCGAAGGGTTCCTCCACCCCGGGCAAGGCCATCGTCGGGTCGGTCACCGAGGCCGACATCGAAGAGGTCGCCAAGATCAAGATGCCCGACCTGAACGCCTACGACCTCGAGGCTGCGAAGGAGCAGGTGCGCGGCACCGCTCGTTCGATGGGCCTGAAGGTCAACGCGTAAGCGTTCCACCCGTTCCAACCAACCACCGCTCGACCGGGATCACCTCGCCCGGCGGCGTTCACCACGAGGGAGACAGATATGTCAGGCAAGAAGTACGACAACGCGGTCAAGGCCTACGACCGCGACGCCCAGTTCACCCCGGTCGAGGCGCTCGCCCTGGTGAAGAAGCTGGCCTCGGCCAAGTTCGACGAAACCGTCGAACTCGCCGTCCGCCTCGGTGTCGACCCGCGTAAGGCCGACCAGATGGTCCGCGGCACCGTGGCGCTGCCCAGCGGCACCGGTAAAGACGTCCGCATCGCAGTGTTCGCTGCCGGCGAAGCCGCCGACGCCGCCCGTGCGGCAGGCGCCGAGTTCGTCGGTGCCGACGACCTCTACGCCGAGGTCGAAAAGGGCATGATGGACTTCGACATCGCCATCGCCACCCCCGACATGATGCCGCTCGTCGGTCGTCTCGGCCGTGTGCTCGGCCCCCGTGGCCTCATGCCCAACCCGAAGACCGGCACCGTCACCCAAGATGTGGCCCGCGCCGTCAGCGAGTTCAAGGGCGGCAAGGTCGAGTACCGCACCGACCGGTACGGCAACGTGCACGTGCCCATCGGCAAGGCCAGCTTCGAGCCCGATGCGCTCGAGAACAACTTCCGTGCGGTCATCGACGAACTGCAGCGCGCCAAGCCGGCTGCAGCCAAGGGCCGCTACATGAAGAAGATCAGCATCAGCTCCACGATGGGCCCCGGCGTGAAGGTCGACCCCAACCGGCTCCGTCCCGAGCAGACGGTCTGAGCAAAACCGCCGGTTCGGCGGTACGTTCAACCCACAACCGAAACAACGGTCGCTCGCCGTAGACCGCTGGTCCGCCTCCCGAACACGGAGCCGGGTAATGCCGCAAGGCGCCAGCCGAGGTGAATGCTGCCGAGTCGCACGGGTCATCGACCTCTTGCTCCTCGCGGTGTTCGCTTTTGCGAGCACCCCGAGTCGATGCGAGAGGAGGTGTACATGAATTCATCGAACACAGCGAATCCCCGTCCCGAGAAGGTGGCAGTGGTCGCCGAGGTCGCCGAGAAGTTGGGCGCAGCCGAGGCCGTCATCGTCACCGAGTACCGCGGTCTGAAGGTGGGCCAGCTCGCCGGCCTGCGCCGTCAGCTACGCGACGCCGGTGGCGAGTACAAGGTGTACAAGAACACCCTTGCCAGCCTCGGTGCCGAACAGGCCGGCCTGCCCGGTCTCGCCGACCTGCTCGTCGGACCTACCGGTATCACGTTCATCAGCGGCGACGCCGCGGGTGTGGCCAAGGCGCTGCGCGATGCAGCAAAGGCCAATCCGCTGCTCGTGCTGAAAGGCGGCGTGGTCGGCGGCAAGGTCATCTCGGCCGCCGACGTCGAAGCCCTCGCCGATCTGCCGAGCCGTGAGGTGCTGCTCGCCCGCTTCGCGGGTGCGCTGCAGGCACCGCTCGTCAAGACCGCCGGTCTGTTGCAGGCAATGCCACGCAACTTCGCCTACGGCCTCAAGGCCCTCATCGATCAGCAGCAGGCGGCCTGAGCCAGCCTGCACCCATCAGTACGCAACACCAGCACAACCAACGAATCAAGGAGAACAACCATCATGGCTCTCAGCAAAGAAGAGATCCTCGACGCCATCGGCGCCCTCACCGTCATCGAGCTCAGCGAGCTCCTCACCGCCTTCGAAGAGAAGTTCGGCGTCACCGCCGCTGCTCCCGTCGCCGTGGCCGCCGTGGCCGCCGGTGGCGGCGCTGCTGCCCCCGCCGAAGAGGAGAAGGACGAGTTCGACGTCGTCCTCACCGATGCCGGTGCCCAGAAGATCCAGGTCATCAAGGTCGTGCGCGAGCTCACCAGCCTGGGCCTGAAGGAAGCCAAGGACCTCGTCGACAGCGCCCCGAAGGCCGTCCTCGAGAAGGTCAACAAGGATGCAGCCGAGGCCGCCAAGGCCAAGCTCGCCGAGGCGGGTGCCGGCGTCGAGGTGAAGTGACCTCGTCGTCCGCATCGGACGTCTGAACGAAGGCCCGGGGCGATGCGCCCCGGGCCTTCGTCGTTCTCAGCGGCAGGCGATGCTGCGGTGAGACGTGCCGCAAAGGCTTGACTTGCCGGATGCGGCGGGCTTACCGTTCCGTCCGGAGACGCCGGGCCCTCGGGCCGACTGGCCGAGCACTGCGGTTGACGATCGACATGACGGCCCGGTAGGCTCGTCAGTTGCCGTGCGCCGCGTCTCCTGCCTCCATTCTGGGTCGTTGATGTCGCGCGCTCCCATGCCGACTGCCCCTGAGGAGTGACGCTGTGGCTTCTTCCACGTCCCGCGAACGGTATTCCTTCGCCAATCTCGTCGAACCGCTCGAACTGCCCGATCTCATTGCGGTCCAGCGCGAGAGCTTCGACTGGTTCTTGAACGAAGGGATGGCCGAGGCGTTTGCCGACATCTCGCCCATCAAGGACTTCAGCGAGGCGCTGCAGCTCGAACTCGAGCTCGACGCCGACGACGAAGACCTGCGCCCGCCGCCGAAGTTCACGGTGGAGGAGTGCAAGGAGAAGGACATGACCTACAGCGCGCCGATTTTCGTGCGCGCCCGGTTCATGAACCGCAACACCGGTGAGATCAAAGAGCAGACCGTCTTCATGGGCGACTTCCCGATGATGACCGAGAAGGGCACCTTCATCATCAACGGCACCGAGCGTGTCGTGGTGAGCCAGTTGGTGCGCAGCCCCGGCGTCATCTTCGAAGCCGGCGAGCGCTACCGCCTCCGCAACCTCAGCAAGCACCAGCTCGTGAAGGGCACCATCCACCCCTACCGCGGTGAGTGGATGGAGTTCGACGTCGAGCACAAGCCCGGCAAGGACGTCACCGCCGGCACCCGCATCGCCCGCAAGCGCCGGATGGGCATCTTCATCCTGCTGCGCGCCCTCGGCTACGACGAAGAGCACGCCCCCGGCTTCCTCGAGCGGTTCGTCGGCCACTTCGACTTCCTCGAGGGCCAGTGGGAGAAGGAGCGCTCGGTCGCCCCCACCCAGACCGAAGCACTGATCGAGATCTACAAGCGTGCCCGGCCGGGCGAGCCGCCCACGGCCGAATCGGCCCGCGCCTACTTCCGCAACGCGTTCTTCGAGAGCCGTCGCTACGACCTGTCGAGGGTGGGCCGTTACAAGCTCGACCGCAAGCTCGGCACCGAGGTGGCCAAGCTCGACGAACTGTTCGGCGCTGGCACCGTCGACCTGGGCGCCACGTTCACCACCGACAACGACGACCCCAGCAAGATGCCGGCCATCAGCGACGAGGTGCTGCGGCCGAACGAGATCGTCGCCGCCATCAGCTACATGCTCCACCTGGTGAAGCAGGAGCCCGGCTACAGCCTCGACGACCAGGATCACTTCGCCAACCGCCGTATCCGCAGCGTGGGCGAGCTCATCCAGAACCAGGTGCGCATCGGCCTGTCGCGTATGGAGCGAGTCGTGCGCGAGCGCATGACCACCCAGGACGTCGAGGCCATCACGCCCACCACGCTGGTGAACATCCGGCCGGTCGTCGCGGCCATCAAGGAGTTCTTCGGCACCAGCCAGCTCAGCCAGTTCATGGACCAGGTGAACCCGCTGTCGGGCCTCACCCACCGCCGCCGTCTGTCGGCCCTCGGCCCGGGCGGTCTCAGCCGCGAGCGCGCCGGCTTCGAAGTGCGCGACGTGCACTTCAGCCACTACGGCCGCATGTGCCCCATCGAGACGCCGGAAGGTCCGAACATCGGTCTCATCGGTGCGCTCAGCACCTTCGCCCGGGTGAACGAGTTCGGCTTCATCGAGACGCCGTACCGCGTGGTGAAGAACGGCAAGGTCACCGACGACATCCGCTACATGGCCGCCGACGAGGAAGAGAAGTACGTCGTCGCCCAGGCCAACACCCCGCTGAAGCCCGACGGCACCTTCCAGACCGATCGCGTGCTCTGCCGGCGCAGCCCGCAGGCCGCCAGCCTGGAAGACCTCAAGCGCATGCTCGAGGCCGAGAGCTTCTTCGGTGCCACCACCGACATCGCCCTGGTCGACGCGAAGGAAGTCCAGTTGATGGACGTCAGCCCGCGCCAGATCGTGTCGGTCGCCACCGCGCTCATCCCGTTCCTCGAGCACGACGACGCCAACCGCGCACTCATGGGCGCCAACATGCAGCGTCAGGCCGTGCCGCTGCTGCGGGCCGAGGCGCCGTACATCGGCACCGGCATCGAAGACCGCGCAGCCCGCGACGCCGCCGACCTCATCCAGTCCATCGGCGACGGCACCGTCACCGAGGTGAGCGGCGACGTCATCACCGTGCAGTACACCGAGCACGGCAAGAAGAGCTACCGCCTGTCGAAGTTCCGCCGCTCGAACCAGGACACGTGCATCAACCACCGTGCCCGGGTGAAAGAGGGCGACAAGGTCACCACCGGCACCATCTTGGCCGACGGCCCGTCGACCGACCACGGTGAACTGGCGCTCGGCAAGAACCTCCTCGTCGCGCTGATGCCGTGGGAGGGCTACAACTTCGAGGACGCCATCATCCTCAGCGAGCGGCTCGTGAAAGACGACGTGCTGACGTCGATCCACATCCACGAGCACGAGGTCGATGCCCGCGACACCAAGCTCGGGCCCGAAGAGATCACGCGCGACATCCCGAACCTGTCCGACGACATCCTGAAAGACCTCGACGATCGCGGCATCATCCGCGTCGGCGCCGAGGTGGGCCCCGGCGACGTGCTGGTGGGCAAGGTCACCCCGAAGGGCGAAACCGAGCTCACCCCCGAAGAGCGCCTGTTGCGCGCCATCTTCGGCGAGAAGGCCCGCGAAGTGCGCGACACCAGCCTGAAGGTGCCCCACGGCGAGAGCGGCAAGGTCATCGACGTGAAGGTGTTCAACCGCGACGAGGGCGATGAACTGCCCCCCGGCGTGAACCAGCTCGTGCGGGTGTACGTGGCGCAGAAGCGCAAGATCTCGGTGGGCGACAAGCTCGCCGGCCGCCACGGCAACAAGGGTGTCATCTCCAAGGTGCTGCCCATCGAAGACATGCCGTACACCTCCGACGGCACCCCCGTCGACATCATCCTCAACCCGCTCGGCGTGCCCAGCCGTATGAACGTCGGCCAGGTGCTCGAAGCGCACCTCGGGTACGCCGCTCGCTGGGGATGGAAAGACGTCAAGAACAACAAGATGGTGGGCGACGCGCCCATCCGCGGTACCGAGACCAAGACCCGCTCGAACACCAAGCCGTCCACCTTCGTGGCCACGCCGGTGTTCGACGGTGCTCACTGGGACGAGGACGAGACGGCCGGTAAGCACCCCACCATCCAGAGCATCTTGGCGAATATCAACCCCGAGACCGTCGACGGCGACCGCCTCATCGGCACCGATGGCAAGACTGTGCTGTACAACGGCCGCACCGGCGATCCGTACGACAACCGCATCACCATCGGGTACATGTACATCATCAAGCTCGCCCACATGGTTGACGACAAGATCCACGCCCGCTCCACCGGTCCGTACAGCATGATCACCCAGCAGCCGCTCGGTGGTAAGGCCCAGTTCGGTGGCCAGCGCTTCGGTGAGATGGAGGTGTGGGCCCTCGAGGCCTACGGCGCGGCGTACTGCCTGCAGGAGCTGCTCACCATCAAGTCCGACGACGTGCTCGGCCGAGTGAAGGTGTACGAGAGCATCGTGAAGGGCGACAACGTGCCCGAGCCGGGCATCCCCGAGAGCTTCAAGGTGCTCATGAAGGAGATGCAGGCGCTCTGTCTCAACGTCGAGGTCCTCCAGGCCGACGGCACCGAGATCGAGATGCGCGAGATCGACGAAGACGTCTTCCGCGCCGCCGAAGAACTCGGCATCGACATCAGCCGCCCCGAGCGCGGCACCGACGAAGACGACCGCGAACGAGCCGCTCGCCGCGAGCGCGCGTTCTGACCACCGACCGACGACGACAAAGGACACCCGAGATGCTCGACGTCAATATGTTCGACCAGTTGAAGATCGGTCTGGCCACGGCCGACCAGATCCGTATGTGGTCGCACGGCGAAGTGAAGAAGCCCGAGACGATCAACTACCGCACGCTGCGCCCCGAGAAGGACGGCCTGTTCTGCGAGAAGATCTTCGGACCAACCCGCGACTGGGAGTGCTACTGCGGCAAGTACAAGCGCGTGCGCTTCAAGGGCATCGTCTGCGAACGCTGCGGTGTGGAAGTCACCCGTTCGAAGGTTCGCCGCGAGCGCATGGGCCACATCGAGCTCAGCGCGCCCGTCGTGCACATCTGGTACCTCCGCGGCACGCGTAGTTGGCTGGCGTATCTGCTGGCCGGCATCGAGCCGAAGGAAGAGCTGAAGGCCAAGCAGCTCGAGAAGGTCATCTACTTCGCGGCCAACCTCGTCACCTGGGTCGACGAGGAGGGTCGCGACGCGAACCTGCCGTCGCTCGAGGCCGAGTACCTCGAAGAGCGCGATGCCATCCGCAAAGAACTCGACCTCGAGATCGACCGTCGCTACAAAGAACTCGAGGACGAGGCCACTCGCAGCGAGGCCGAAGGCGCCGACGCGCGCAAGCTGCGCAACGTGGCCGAAAAAGAGGTCCAGGGCATTCGCGAGCGGTACGAGGCCGAGCTCGAACTGCTGCAGCGCACCTGGGACGAGTTCCGCAAGCTGCACGGCCGCCTCATCATCGAAGACGAACTGTTGTGGCGCGAACTCCGCGACCGCTACGGCGACTACTTCGAGGGCGGCACCGGCGCCGACTCCATCAAGGCACTCATCGATCGCATCAACTTCGGCGACGAAGAGCGCAAGTTGCGCGAGGCCATCGACACCACCACGAGTGGCAAGAAGCCGCTCAGCGCCCAGCGCCGCCAGAAGGCCATCAAGCGCCTGAAGATCGTCGCCTCGTTCAACAAGCGCGACGAGCACGGTCGCCTGGTGAACGATCCGAAGGCGATGATCCTCGACGTGGTGCCGGTCATCCCGCCCGAACTGCGCCCGATGGTGCAGCTCGACGGTGGCCGCTTCGCCACCTCCGACCTGAACGACCTCTACCGCCGCGTCATCAACCGCAACAACCGCCTCAAGCGACTGCTCGACCTCGGCGCCCCCGAGATCATCGTGAACAACGAAAAGCGCATGCTGCAAGAAGCGGTCGATGCGTTGTTCGACAACGGCCGTCGTGGCCGACCGGTCACCGGTCCGGGCAACCGTCCGCTGAAGTCGCTCAGCGACATGCTGAAGGGTAAGCAGGGCCGGTTCCGTCAGAACCTGCTCGGTAAGCGCGTCGACTACTCGGGCCGTTCGGTCATCGTGGCCGGCCCGACGCTGAAGCTGCACCAGTGCGGTCTGCCCAAGCTGATGGCGCTCGAACTGTTCAAGCCGTTCGTGATGAAGCGCCTCGTCGACCTCGAACTGGCGCAGAACATCAAGAGTGCCAAGCGCATGGTCGAGCGCCGCCGCCCGCAGGTGTGGGACGTGCTCGAAGACGTCATCAAGGAGCACCCGGTCCTGCTGAACCGTGCGCCCACGCTGCACCGTCTCGGCATCCAGGCCTTCGAGCCGGTGCTGGTCGAGGGCAAGGCCCTGCAGATCCACCCGCTGGTCTGCACCGCCTTCAACGCCGACTTCGACGGTGACCAGATGGCCATCCACGTGCCGCTCAGCGCCGAGGCCCAGGCCGAGGCCCGCGTGCTCATGCTCAGCGCCAACAACATCTTGTCGCCGGCATCGGGTCGCCCGATCGTCACCCCCAGCCAAGACCTCATCATCGGTGGGTACTACCTCACCGAGATGGTCGAGGGCACCGCGGGTGAGGGTCGTGTGTTCCGCCACCTGTGGGAGGTGCTGCGCGCGCTCGACGAGGGCAGCGTGAACCTGCACGCTCAGGTCACCGTCCGTCGCCGCGAGGTGGTGAACGGTGTCGAGAGCACCGAGTTCCGCACCACTCCCGGTCGGCTCCTGTTCGAAGAGGCATTGCCCGCCGACTACCCGGCGCGCTTTGGCCACATCGACGAACTGATCAAGAAGAAGGAGATGGGAGTCATCGTCGAACGGCTCTCCGACAACTACAAGAAGTCGGAGGTGGCGACAGCGCTCGATGCCATCAAGAACGTGTGCTATCGCTGGGCTGCCCAGAGCGGTCTCACAGTGTCGATCGACGACGTGAAGACGCCGAAGGCCAAGCGCGAGATCCTCGACCGCCACGAAGAGCAGGCCGACAAGGTCGAGAAGCAGTTCAAGCGCGGCATCATCACCGACGGCGAGCGCCGGCAGCAGGAAGTGCGCATCTGGACCGATGCCACCGCCGAGGTGCAGCGGGCGATGGAGGCCGAGTTCAAGGCCCAGCGCTTCAACCCGATCGACATGATGGTCGGCTCGGGGGCCCGCGGCAACATGACCCAGATGCGTCAGATCGCCGGTATGCGCGGCCTCGTGGCCAACCCTCGCGGCGACATGATCCCCCGGCCGATCAAGAAGAACTTCCGCGAGGGCCTCGAGACCCTCGAGTACTTCATCGCCACGCCGGGCGCCCGCAAGGGTCTGGTCGACACCGCGCTGCGTACCGCCGACTCGGGTTACCTGACCCGTCGTCTCGTCGACGTGGCCCAAGAGCTCATCATCCGCGAGGTCGACTGTGGCACCACGCTTGGCGTGTGGGTCGAGAACGTGGGCGCCGACACTGCCAACAAGCGCGCCTACCTCGAGACCAAGCTGTTCGGCCGTGCGCTGCTGCAGGACATCACCCTGTCCGACGGCACCGTGCTGCAGAAGAACATCCTCGTCGGCGACCCCGAGATGGCAGCGCTGCGCGACGACGCATCGGTGACCCGCATCCGAGTCCGCTCGGTGCTCACCTGCGACGCCGAACTCGGTGTGTGTGCCCTGTGCTACGGCCGCTCGCTCGCCACCGGCAAATCGATCGAACTCGGTGAAGCCGTCGGCGTCATTGCTGCTCAGTCGATCGGCGAGCCCGGTACCCAGCTGACGATGCGTACCTTCCACACCGGTGGTGTGGCCGGCAAAGACATCGCCGGTGGTCTGCCCCGCGTGGTCGAGTTGTTCGAGGCCCGCACGCCGAAGGGTGCGGCCCGTCTGGCCCGCGCCTCGGGCGTGGTGCGCATCAACGACGACGACGGCAAGGGTCTGCCCGTCACCGTGGTCGACGACCAGGGTGAAGAGCACACCATCTTGCTGCCGTCGGGTAGCCGCCCCATCGTGTCCGACGGTCAGGAAGTGAAGGCCGGCGAGCCGGTCACCGACGGCCCGTTCGACCCGAAGGAACTGCTCGAGATCAAGGGCATCCGCGAGACGCAGCTGTACCTCGTCGAAGAGGTGCAGAAGGTGTACCGCGACCAGGGTGTGAGCATCCACGACAAGCACATCGAGCTGATCGTGCGCCAGATGACCCGGCGTATCGGCGTGCAGGAGCCCGGCGACACCGGCTTCCTGCCCGGCGAGCGTGCCGATGCGAAGACCTTCCGCGACACCAACCGTCGGATGGTCGAGGAAGGCTCGAAGCCGGCCGAGGGCCGTCCCGAGCTGATGGGTATCACCAAGGCCTCGCTGGCCACCGAGAGCTGGCTGTCGGCGGCCTCGTTCCAGGAGACCACCCGGGTGCTCACGGAGGCTGCCATCGATGGCAAGTCCGACGGCCTGCTCGGCCTGAAGGAGAACATCATCATCGGCAAGCTCATCCCCGCCGGCACGGGCATGCCTCGCTACCGCGAGTTCGCGGTCGATGCGCCCGAGTACCAGCCGATGACCACCTACTCGAGCGACTTCGACGACGATCCGGCTGCCTGGCTGAGCAACGTCCACGGCACCTACACGCCGGAATCTCCCGCCGTCGAGGGCTGATCACATGTGGCGAAGGCCGCTCTGCGCCGAAGTGCGCAGGGCGGCCTTTGTCGCGTGTTAGCGTCTCCCCGCTCGGCCAGCGGGGTCGCGCCATCGACAAGGGGGACGACGTGGGTCTGCTCGACAGCATCAAGGGCTTGGTCAAGGGCAACAAGAAGACCATCGATGAGGGCATCGACAAGGCTGCCCAGATGGTGCAGGAGAAGACCCCCGATCAGGTGGACGGCGCAGTGAAGCAGGCCGCCGACGCGGCGAAGGACGCAGTCGACAAACTCGACGGCTGAACTGCTGCAACCTCGGCGGCGTTCCGCGCCCGCGAGGTTGCCGCCCCTGCTGACGAACCTCTAGCATTACCAAGTCCTGTCTCGCCGTCGTGGCGCGGCGGCAAGCACGTTCTCGTCAGCGAAAGGCACCACGTTGCCCACGATTCAGCAGTTGGTCCGCCAGGGGCGGTCCACGAAGTTCTCGAAGACCAAGACGCCGGCCCTCAAGGGGTCGCCGCAGCGTCGTGGCGTGTGCACCCGCGTGTACACCAACACCCCCAAGAAGCCGAACTCGGCGCTGCGCAAGGTGGCCCGTGTGCGTCTGTCGAGCGGTGTCGAGATCACGGCCTACATCCCTGGTGAAGGCCACAACCTGCAGGAGCACTCGATCGTGCTCGTGCGTGGTGGCCGAGTGCGCGACCTGCCGGGTGTGCGTTACAAGATCATCCGCGGCGCGCTCGACGCTGCCGGCGTGAAGAACCGTAAGCAGGCCCGCAGCCGGTATGGCGCCAAGAAGGCCAAGTAGTCAAGGAAGCATGATCCACGATGCCCCGTAAAGGTCCCGCCCAGCGCCGTGAGCTCAGCCCCGACCCGCTGTACCGCTCGCTCCTCGTCACTCAGCTCACCAACAAGGTGATGCTGCACGGCAAGCGCACCATTGCCGAAAAGATCGTCTACGACGCGATGAAGATCATCGAGGAAAAGACCGGCTCCGAGCCGCTCGCCACGGTGAAGCGCGCCATCGACAACGTGAAGCCCCCGCTCGAGGTGCGCAGCCGCCGCGTCGGTGGTGCCACCTACCAGGTGCCCGTCGAGGTGCGTCCCCGTCGCTCGAACACGCTGGCCATCCGTTGGCTGGTCGACTTCAGCCGCAAGCGCCGCGAAAAGACCATGGCCCAGTGCCTCGCCGGCGAACTGATGGACGCCGCCAACGGTCTGGGTGCTTCCATCAAGCGCCGCGACGACATGCAGAAGATGGCCGAGAGCAACAAGGCGTTCGCCCACTACCGCTGGTGATCCGCCGCCGTCCGTCGGCTGCGGAGAACTTTTCCACCGCCCCCGGGGAACCGGGGGCGGTGTCGCGTCGTCACACCCCCATGCGACGTGCTGCTGGAGTGTTCGTGCTCACTGTGTCCCTGGCCGGTCTGACCGGCTGCATCGCCGACGACCCCGACGCAGCGCCGCCCAGGTCGACGACGTCGGTGTCGGCGACCGGTGAGCAGACACCGCCGGCATCGAACGACGGACCGCGGTTCGGTGGCTTCGGGTCGTCGCGTATGGGCTTCTTCTCCGACTGCCCGCAACTGCTCGGCTATCTGCGCGAGCACACGCTCGAGCGAGTGACCGAATGGGGGCTCGGCTACGGCTACTACCCGTACGCCCGTGGCGACATGGCGGCTGCCGCTGAGACCACGGCCGCGGCGGGCGACAGCTCCGGCGGCATGGAATCCGCACCGGCGGCCACGGGGCTGACCTATTCGGAGACCAACACCCAGGAGGTGGGCGTCGACGAGGGCGACATCGTCGAGACCAACGGCACGCACCTGTTCGTCGCCGGGCAGGACGGGGTGCGCATCGTCGATGTGGCCGCGTCCGATGTGGCGGCCACGCTGGCCGTGCCGCAGGGCAGCCACCAACTCATCCTCGACGGGACGCGCCTGATGGTGGCCACCCAACCGTGGAACTCGGGCCAGGAGATCGTGGTGTCGCTGTTCGACGTTGCCGATCCGGCCGCACCGGTGCTGCTCGAACGCCAGCACCTCGAAGGCTCGTTGGTTGCCGCACGCGCCTCGGACGGCACTGCTCGGCTGGTGCTGACATCGCAGTTGGCCACACGCCTGCCCTTCGTGAACCCGGGCATGTTCGGGTACACCACCGAGCGCGCTCTGGCCGAGAACCAGCGCGTCGTCGAGGAGACCCCGATCGACGACTGGATGCCGCGCACCTTCCGTGAAGGTGCCGATGGCAGCTACAGCGCTGTGGCCACCGCCCTCGACTGCAGTGCCGTTGCCGCGCCGAGCGAGTTCGCTGGCCTGGGCATCACCTGGGTGGCATCGATCGACCTGGCGGGCACGAGTGACACGCCGGTGCGGGCCAGCGCCGGTGTGGTGTCGCAGGGCGGCACGGTGTACCAGAGTGCGTCGAACCTCTACCTGGCCACGGTGCCGTGGGACGTCTGGTACCCGATGGCGTCCGATTCCTCGTCGCCGTCGCCGGCGCCGTCGTCGCCACCGCCGACCTACATCCACCAGTTCGCGCTCGGCGCCGACGGCGGTGTGAAGTACCTGGCGTCGGGGGAGGTGACCGGCCAGTTGCTGAACCAGTTCGCGATGAGCGAACTCGGTGGCGACCTGCGCGTGGCCACGACGGTGAACGACTGGTCCGGCAACGGAGCGAGCGAATCGTTCGTGAAGGTGCTGCGCCCCGACGGCGACCGGTTGGTGGAGATCGGGTCGGTGGGCGGCCTCGGCAAGGGCGAGCAGATCTACGCGGTCCGCTTCCTCGGCACGCAGGGCTATGTGGTGACGTTCAAGCAGGTTGACCCGCTGTATGTGGTCGACCTCGCCGACCCCACCGCGCCCCGCCTCGTCGGCGAACTGAAGATCCCCGGCTATTCGGCCTACCTCCACCCGGTGGGCGACGGACTGCTGCTGGGCGTGGGCCAGAGCGCCACCCTCGAAGGGGTCACGCAGGGCACTCAGCTGAGCCTGTTCGACGTGCGCGACCCGGCGAACCCGGTGCAGTTGTCGACGCTGCTGCTGGGCGGTTCGAGCGAGGCCGAGTGGGATCACCACGCCTTCCTCTACTGGCCCGAGACCGACCCGGCCACCGGTGAGACGGTGGGCACGATCGTCGTCCCGAGCAGCCCGATGTGGGGCCCTTGCGCGGCCGATGTGCGCTGCCTCGGCGCCGACATCACCAGCCCGGCCGGTGGTGTGATCGTCGCCGAACTGCGCGGTACCACCCTGTCGGCACGCGGTGTCATCGAACACGAGCTGGCCACCGGCGCAGGGCCGTGCTGGAACCCGCTGCAGCGAGCCGTCGTCATCGGCAGCGAGTTGGCGACGATCGGTTTCGACCAGGTGCAGTTCAGCGACCGGGCCACCCTGGCCGTGCGCGGGGCCGTGCGGTGGGGCATGCCCGAGCAGTACGGCTGCTACTTCTACGCCGCCTGACCGCGGCGCCGATACCGTGGCCGGCCATGAACCGGTCGGTCGTTGTCGTCGTCGCCGTGGTGCTGGCGCTGGCAGGGTGCGCTTCTGGTGAGCGGGCCGAGCCGACCGCCATCGCCACCACGATGTCGCCCATGAACACGGCTGCCCCGGCCACCACGGCTGGGCCGACGACGACGGTCGCGCCAAGCACGGCTGCACCGGCCACCACGACGGTGCCAACTCCGACGGCGCCGGCGACGACGGTCGCGCCCATCGCTGTGTCGACCGCGCTGGAGCAGTGCACCCTCGGCACGTCGGCCGGCGGGCTGCCCATCGATGCGGTGCGCCGCGGCACACCCGGTGGTCGGGTGGCGTTGGTGATTGGAGTGATCCACGGCGATGAACCGGCAGGCGCCGCGATCGTCGACCGACTGGCGCAACTCGACGTCGCGGGTGGTGTCGACCTGTGGACGGTGCGGGCGATGAACCCCGACGGCCTGGCTGCCAACGACCGGCACAATGCCAACCAGGTCGACCTGAACCGCAACTTCCCCTATGAGTGGGGCCCGATCGGCCAGCCCGGTGATGGCCAGTACGCCGGCACCGGCCCGGCCAGCGAACCCGAGACCCAGGCGATGGTGGCATTCATCAGCGAGATCCGGCCCGACCTGGTGATCTGGTACCACCAAGACCTCTACCGCATCAACCCGGGTACCGGCCGGAACGGGGCCATCCGGGCCCGCTACGCAGAACTCACCGCGCTGCCGCTGGTCGACATCACCGGCGGCACCTACACCGGGGTTGCCGCCACCTGGGCCCGCCATGAACTCGACCCCGGTGTGGCGTTCATCGTCGAACTCGGCCCGACGTTGTCGGCCGACGAGGCCGACCTCCACGCCCGCGCCGTGCTCGCCGTCGCCGCCGAGGACAACTGATCGACGGCCTGCGCGGTGAGGGGTCGTTCGGTCAGGGGCCGACGATGGGCAGGTCGAGGGTGGTGCGCGTGGAGGGCTGGTAGCCGAGCAGGCGGAGCCCGAACTTCACCATCGGACCCATCGTGAGCACGAAGGCCACGGTGCCCACACCGATGGAGCCACCGAGGGCGGCACCCAGCACCACCGGAAGGCCGTCGCTCAGCCACCGGGCGGGCACGATGCCCATTCCACGGTGCACCAAGCCGAGCATCAGCACCTCGGTGGGCCCAGGGCCGAGTTCGGTGGTGACCACCAGCGAGATGGCGACCGCGATGACGACCAGCCCGGCTGCCAGCATCGCTGTCCGCGAGGCCAGGGCATGCTGTTCGGGGATCGCTGCGAGCACAGCATTCACCATGAGACCGATCACCACCGTGCCGGGCACACAGGCCGGGCCGAGCCGACCGCCCAGCAGCCGACCGGTGGCGAAGAGCACGATCGAGTCGACGATGAAGGCGGTTCCCAGGCTCCAGCCGGTGACGTTGCCGACCCCGGTGTTGAGCACGTCGAACGGCGACACGCCCAGTTCGGCCCGCAGTAGCAGCGGTACGCCGATGCCGACGAGCACCCACGACACCACCAGGCGTGCGACGCGAACACGCATCGTGAGCGGTGCAGGAGCGGTGTGAGCGGCGGATGTGATGGGCCGACGGTACTGGTCCGAGTAGGTCAGGTGGGAAATACCACTCACGCGGCGGGTCGTTCTTGACGATAGAGAACACGAGCGTCATCGTCGACGCCCATGATCAGGCTGCCTCCAGGCAGCGTTCACCCGAAGGCACCGGTATGCAGACCCGACGAGACCAGTGGAGTGCGGCGGCCATCACGGCCGGTCTCGCGTACCTGGTCTGGCGTGCCGCTGCCACCCTGGGCGGTGTTCCGCTCTGGCTCTCGCTGCCGGCCCTGCTGGTGGAGGTGCTCGGATTTTTGGCGTTCACGACGGTTCTGGCCGTCGTGCGCCGTCCCCCTGCCGGGCCCACCACGGCACCGCCAAGGGTCGGTGGTCTCGCCGATGTGATCATCCGGGTCGATGGCCAACCCACACCGCATCTCCTCGCCACCTTGGCCGGCGTCCGCCACGCCGAGGGTGTGGTATCGACCACGATCGCCCTGTTCGCTCCGCGTCCAGACATCGTGGGCATGGGCGACGACTACGGGGTGAAGGTGGTGGAGGTGTCTCCCGACACCGATGCCGCCGGCCTGCAGGCCGCCGTGTCCATCGGCACCTCTCCGTTCATCGCGGTGCTCGATGCGGGCGACGTTCCCACGCCCGACTTCCTCGGCGTGTTGGTGCGGTACGCCGACGACGGCTACGTGGCCGCCGTGGTGGGCCGACTCGACAGCCGTTCGGTCGACTCGGCCGAACACGATCTGTCGGGTCTCCACGAACGTCGATTCGAGCGCGAACTGCTCGTGCCGTCGACTGGCTCGGCAGCAACCATCCAGGGTTCCGGAGTGTTGCTGCGACGGTGGGCCGTGACCCATGTGGGCGTGCCCTCCGGGTCGCGGCGCGGTGTCGAGATGCGCCTGTCGGCACGTCTCCGCGTCGCCGGCTTGCACGTGGTGGCGCCGGCGGCACCGGTGGTCGTGTGGGAGCGTGCGGTGAACAACGCCGTCGCCGTGCGGTCGATCCGTCGACGCGAGACGGCCGGTGCGCTCGAGTGGCTCCGGTCGAACGACAGCCCGCTACTGACCAAGGGTGTCTCGTGGCGCGATCGCGTAGCGCTCCTCAGCACCACCGTTCGGCCGCTGGCCGGTATCCGTCGGGCAGCGTTCCTGGCGGTACTGGTGGCATCGCTGCTGGTGGGCCGTCTCCCGCTGTCGGTGTCGCTGACGGGTCTCGCCACGGTGTGGTTGCCGTATCTCGTGCTGCACATACTGGCTTGGCGCAGGATGAGCAGTGGATCGTTGGTCTTCGGCGATGCTGCTCGCTGGAGTTTCAGCACCATGGGTGCGGCGGCGAGTGGGCTCTTCGGCCCGGGCAAGAGTCTCATCGGGGCCGATACCGCCTCGCCCCGCCTGGGCGGGCGCGCCGCGTTGTCGGCCAACCGGGCACTCACTGTCTCGCTGCTGACGCTGGCCCTCATCGTGCCCCTCGTCGCTGTCTCCGATCGGTTCACCGGGTGGCTGCCCGCCATGGCGACACAGGAACGGGCGCTGTTGTTGACTGCCACCATCTGGTCGATCGTGCTGATGCTCGACGTCCTTCGCTGTCTCACTGCATCGTCGCAGTTGCGTCGCTCGACGCGTGTTCCGCTGGCCGAACCCGGTCGGGTCGGCGACTTCCCGGCCGTGTTCGTCGACCTCACGCCGTACGGTGCGGGTGTTCTGGTCGACGGGTTGGGGTTAGCAGCGCCGGTGCTTCGTGGCGACCAGGTGACGTTCCTGTTCGATGTTGCGACCCTGTCGGGTCGCCGTGCCCGGGCTACCGGCACCGCGGTGGTGCGCAGCACCCGCCATACTCCGCAGGGCTATCTGTGCGGCCTGGAGTTCACTGGGATGGATTTCGTGTCGTCGGACGCGATCTACGAGTTCTGCGAAGTGGTGTACGGCGCTCAGGCGTCGCTGCTGGCAGTGACGACATCTGCTCCCGGCGGTCCGGCGCCCACGCAGCCCACGACCCGTCCGGCGCCCGGACCGCGTCGGCTCGCGGTACGTCTCTCGGCCGTCGTGGTGCTCCTCGGCGTGGGGTTGGCTACTACACCCGTCGATCTCAGCATCGCCAGCGACGGCGGGGTGGCGGTGCCGCTTCCCTCTGGCCCGGTCGATCAGGGATTCGTCATCGGCGTGTTCGTGGTGGCCATGGCCACCATCGCAGCCGTCGTCTGGGCCACCCTGCGCCCCAGGGTGCGACGCGGCGGCACCGGGCGGTAGCATCGGACCTTGTGCCTGCGGCCGTCTTGCGGCGCGCTTGCAGGTGCCGGCACGCCCACGGCGCAGCCGCACGCAGCCCAGAGCACACGCAGTCGCACCGACGAAGCAGAGGAACGAGAACCCGAGATGGCCAAGCGCGAATTCCCCCTCGAGCGCACCCGCAACATCGGCATCATGGCCCACATCGATGCCGGCAAGACCACCACCACCGAGCGCATCCTCTACTACACCGGGAAGAGCTACAAGATCGGTGAGGTGCACGACGGCGCCGCCACCATGGACCACATGGCCCAGGAGCAAGAGCGTGGCATCACCATCACGTCGGCTGCCACCACCTGCATCTGGAACAACCATCGCATCAACATCATCGACACGCCCGGCCACGTCGACTTCACCATCGAGGTCGAGCGCTCGCTGCGTGTGCTCGACGGTGCAGTCACGGTGTTCGACTCGGTGGCCGGTGTCGAGCCGCAGACCGAAACGGTGTGGCGCCAGGCCAACAAGTACCGCGTGCCCCGCATGTGCTTCGTCAACAAGATGGACCGCATCGGCGCCGACTTCTACCGCACCGTCGAGATGGTGAAGAGCCGCCTGCAGGCCGTGCCGGCCATCCTCCACCTCCCCGTCGGTGCGGGTGGTCCCGAGAGCAACAAGCCCTTCGCCGGCCTGATCGACCTGGTGAAGATGAAGGCCCTCATCTGGCGCGACGAAGAACTCGGCGCCAAGTGGGACGAGATCGACATCCCGGCCGACATGAAGGACCAGGCCGACGAGTACCGCGAACTGCTGCTCGAGACCATCGCCACCAGCGATGACGAACTGATGGAGAAGTACCTCGGCGGCGAAGAACTCACCGAGGACGAGGTGAAGCGCGCTATCCGCAAGGGCACCCTTGCGTTCGACTTCGTGCCCATCCTGTGCGGCTCGGCGTTCAAGAACAAGGGTGTGCAGCCGATGCTCGACGCAGTCGTCGACTTCCTGCCCAGCCCCGTCGACATCCCGCCCGCGGAGGGCGTGAGGCCCAACCACGAGGACGAGGTCGTCGTACGCAAGGCGTCAGAGTCCGAGCCGTTTGCTGCGCTGGCATTCAAGATCGTGGCCGACCCGTTCGGCAAGCTCACCTACTTTCGGGTGTACTCGGGCCAGATCAGCAAGGGCGAAGAGGTCTACAACTCGACCAAGGAGCGCAAGGAGCGCCTCGGCCGCATCCTGCTGATGCACGCCAACCAGCGCGAAGACCTCGACATCGCCATGGCCGGAGACATCGTGGCTGGTCTCGGCTTCAAAGAGACCACCACGGGCGACACGCTGTGCGATCGCAACAACCCGGTCATCCTCGAGCGGATGATCTTCCCCGAGCCGGTCATCCACGTGGCAATCGAGCCCAAGACCAAGGACGACTCCGACAAGCTCGGCAAGGCGCTCAAGTCGCTGTCCGACGAAGACCCCACCTTCCGGGTGCGCACTGACGAAGAGACCGGCCAGACCGTCATCTCCGGCATGGGCGAGTTGCACCTCGAGATCCTCGTCGACCGCATGATGCGCGAGTTCAACGTGGTCGCCACGGTGGGCAAGCCGCAGGTGGCCTACCGCGAGACGATCACCAAGAGCGTCGACAACGTCGAGTACCGCCACATCAAGCAGACCGGTGGTTCGGGTCAGTTCGCCGTCGTGAAGATCTCGCTCGAGCCCAACCCGGGCAAGGGCTACGAGTTCGTCGACAAGGTCAGCGGTGGCCGCATCCCGCGTGAGTACATCCAGCCCGCCAACCAGGGCATGCAGAGTGCACTCGAGTCCGGCGTGCTCGCCGGCTACCCGACGGTCGATGTGAAGGCCATCCTCACCGATGGCCAGTACCACGACGTCGACTCGTCGGAAATGGCGTTCAAGATCGCCGGTCAGATGGCGTTCAAGAAGGCTGCCGAGATGGCCAAGCCGGTCATCCTCGAGCCCATCATGGCTGTCGAGGTCGTCACCCCCGAGGACTACATGGGCGACGTCATGGGCGACCTGTCGAGCCGCCGTGGCCGTATCGAGGGCATGGAGGCCCAGGGCACCAACCAGGTGGTGCGTGCCCAGGTGCCGCTGTCGGAGATGTTCGGCTACTCCACCGACCTGCGGTCGCGCACCCAGGGTCGGGCCACCTACACGATGCAGTTCGCGGTGTACCAGGAAGTGCCCACCAACATTGCCACCGACATCATCAAGCGGGTCCGCGGCGAGTGACCTGAGCCGCCCCGGGCCCATCGGCCCGGGTCGTGTCGCGTCACGGCATCGGTGCCATCGCGGCCGCCGCCTTCCGACTCCGGCCGCATGCCCGGTGGGTCGGTACCATGCGGCTCGGGAGGCGATCATGAGCCGAGACCAACTCGTGGCGATGGCCAAGCGGACGATCCGTCACGCGCAGGCGGGCACCGTGCCGCTCGACGACGACGTCAAGCGTGTGCCAGCCGCCAACTACTACGACCCGCAGCGCTGGCAGGCCGAGATGGACCGCGTGTTCCGGCGCCTGCCGCTGGTGCTCGGCTTCAGCTGTGAACTGCGCGAACCCAACAGCTACCGAGCCCTCGACGTGATGGGTACGCCCGTGCTGCTCGTGCGCGGCGACGACGGTCTGCTGCGCTCGTTCGTCAACATGTGCAGCCACCGTGGTGCACAGGTGATGGAGGAGGGCAGCGGTTCGGCACGGCGCTTCACCTGTCCGTACCACGCATGGACGTACGACACCGGCGGGCAACTGGTGGGCATCCTCGACAAGGCCAACTTCGGCGACGTCGACATGAGTTGCCTCGGACTCACCCCGCTGCCGGTGGCCGAGCGAGCGGGCATCGTGTTCGGCGGCATCACCCCCGGCATGGACTTCGACATCGACGCATACCTGTGCGGCTACGACGAGATGCTCGAGCACCTCGGCCTGGCCGACTGCACGTTCGTGGGTCGCCAGAGCGCCGACGGCCCGAACTGGAAGGTGGCCTACGACGGGTACCTCGACTTCTACCACCTGCCCATCCTGCACAAGAACACCTTCGGTCCGCAGTACAACAACAAGACCGTGAACGACGCGTGGGGCCCGCACCAGCGCAACACCCAGCCCGACGAACGGATACTCGGCCTCGCCGACCAGCCCGACGACGAGTGGCCCATCAACAAGATCAACGGTGGCATCTGGACGATCTTCCCGCACGTGTCGATCGCTGGGTTCGACGCCGGCGGCCGCCTGTACATGGTGTCGCAACTGTTCCCCGGCGACACGCCCGACACGTCGGTCACCACGCAGCACTTCCTCGCCACGTTCGAACCCGATGCCGAGCAACTCGCGCTCATCGACAAGCAGATGGACTTCCTGTTGCGGGTGGTGCGCGACGAGGACTACTACACCGGCAACCGCATCCAGCGCGCCGTGAAGACCGGGGCGAAGACCGAGTTCCTGTTCGGTCGCAACGAGGGGCCGTGCCAGCGCTTCCACGGCTGGGTCGATGCGCTCGTGGGCGCCGCGACACCTGCCGACACCGCGGCGCTGTTCGCTACCGCCACCGAGTTCCACCACCCGTAGGCCGCCGGCCCACCCAGGGCGATTGTCGACTTGCGGCCCCGGCGCGGCCCGAAGTCGACACGCGGTGGGTCGGTGCGCCTTCGGTGAGCCGGGGTGTGTCGAGTTGCGGCCGCGTCGCGGCCCGAAGTCGACACGCGCAGGGGCGCGCGGGCCGGGGGTCAGGTGATGGGGGTGACGGGGCCGGTGCCGGCCAGGACGCCGAGGGCGTTGCGTGCGGCGAGGGCGGCCATCGCGGTGCGAGTTTCCACCGTGGCCGACCCGAGGTGAGGGATGAGCACCACGTCGTCGCGGTCGAGTAACCCGGCGTGCACCTCGGGTTCCTTCTCGAACACGTCGAGCCCCGCGCCGGCGATCTCGCCCGCCTCGAGCGCCGCCACCAGTGCGGCCTCGTCGACCACAGGCCCGCGGGCAGTGTTGACGAGGAAGGCGGTGCGCTTCATGGCCTGCAACTGCGGGGTACTGATGAGGTGGTGTGTGTCGAGCGAGTACGGGCAGTGCAGCGACACCACGTCGCTGGTGGCCAGCAGTTCGTCCATCGACAGGTACGTGGCGTCGAGTTCGGCGGCGAGTGCGGCATCGCACGGCCTGCGGTTGCTGTAGGCGATGGTCATGCCGAACGCCTTGGCACGCCGGGCCAGCGCCGCGCCGATCTGGCCCATGCCAACCACGCCGAGGCGGGCGCCCTGGATGCCGGTGCCGAGCATCATGAACATGCCCCACTGCCACGGCTCGCGTGAACGGATGAGCCGCTCGCCCTCGGCCAGGCGGCGGGTCGACATGAGGATGAGCGCCATGGCGATGTCGGCCGTCGCGTCGGTGAGCACACCCGGGGTGTTGGTGGCGACGACGCCTCGCTCGCGGCAGGCCGCCACATCGATGTTGTTGTAGCCGACCGCCACGTTGCACACGGCTTTCAGTTGTGGCCCGGCGGCGTCGAGCAGTTCGGCGTCGATGCGTTCGGTGAGCAACGACACCACCACGTCGGCGCCAGCCACGCGGCGCAGCAGTTCGTCGCGTGAAATGGGCGTGGGTTCGTCCCAGTCGAGGACGTGGTGGCCTGCGGCGCGCAGCAGGTCGATGCCGGGCTGGGGGATGCGACCGGTGACGACGACCGTGCTCATGATGCCACCCACCGGCGCAGCAGGCCGAGGCCCTCGGTGATGTCGTCGGCCGAGATGCCCGAGTAGGCGAGGCGGATGTACTGCTGCTCTTCGCCGGGCTGTGGGCGCCCGAAGTGGCGACGGGTGCAGAACGACACGCCGGTGTTGTGCAGGGCGGCGGTGGCGAATTCGCCTACGTCGGTGAAGCCCTTGGCCGCCATGGCCTGGGTGACGTTGACGAACAGGTAGAAGGTGGCCTCGGGGCGGGCGGTGTGCATGCCGGGCACGGCGTTCACAGCATCGACCGCGGCGTCGCGGCGGGTGCGCAGGATGTCGACCAGGGCGGCCGGCCCCGACTGGTCGCCGGTGACGCCCTCGATGCCGGCCCATTGCACGAAGTGCGCGGTGCACGACTCGTCGTTGGTGTTGAGCTTGGCGATCTGCTCGGCAACGGTGGCGGGGCCGATAGCGGCACCGAGGCGCCAGCCGGTCATCGCGAACTTCTTGGAGAACGTGTACAGGATGACGGTGCGCTCCTGCATGCCGGGGATGCTGGCGATGCTGCGGCTTGTGCCGCTGTAGCGCATCTCGAAGTAGGCCTCGTCGGACAGCACCCACAGGTCGTGCTTCAGGGCCAGTGCGGCCACGGCCTCCATCTCGGCATCGCTGCTCTCGGCCGACAGCGGGTTCTGCAGGTCGTTGTAGAAGATGGCCGTGGTGCGTGGTGTGATGTGCGACTCTAGGTACTCGAGGTCGAGCGCGAACCCGGTAGGTGTCTCGATGTAGCGGTACGGCACTGCGGTACCGCCGAAGTACTCGATCTGGCTCTCGTAGATGGGGTATCCGGGGTTCGGGTACAGCACCTCGTCGCCGGGCTCCATCACGGTCTGGATGAACTTGCCGATGACGGGCTTGCCGCCGGGTTGCACGACGACGTTGGCGGGCGAGAACTGCAGGCCGCGGCGCGAGCCGACGTCGGCAGCGAGTGCTTCGCGCAGCGGCATGATGCCGGCTGCTGCGCAGTACCCGGTCTTGCCGTCGGCGATGGCTCGGTCCATCGCGGCCACCACGTTGGCAGGGGTGGGCAGGTTCATGTCGCCGAGATGGAACGGGAACACCCGGTTCCCCTTGGCCGCCCAGTCGGCGGCGGCGAGCGACACGGCGAAGGCGGTCTCGGTGCCGAGGTTGGACAGGCGGGTGGCGAGGTGCATGCGGCGATTGTACTTTTCGTACACCTCGTTCGGGGTATCTCGCGTCGGCGGGTTGGTGCGGTGGCCCCCCTGGCCGCTACACTGCCTGGGTTCTTTGACAACCCACTGATCCGGAAGAGCAACGGAGACTGCAATGAGCAAGGCGAAGTTCGAGCGTACGAAGCCGCATGTGAATATCGGCACGATGGGTCATATCGACCATGGGAAGACGACGTTGACGGCGGCGATTTCGAAGACGTTGGCGGATCGTGGGTTGGCGT
>JBIKLX010000028.1:0-25282 GCA_044359565.1 Ilumatobacteraceae bacterium | reverse complement strand
GCTCGACTCGCACGACCCCACCGCGCTCGAGCCGGGCGACATCCTGGTGGCGCCCATCACCGACCCGTCGTGGACGCCGCTGTTCGTGCCCGCCGGAGGTGTGGTGGTCGACGTGGGGGCCATGCTCAGTCACGCCATCATCGTCAGCCGCGAGTTGGGGATCCCGTGCGTGGTGTCGGCCACCGATGCCACCCGCCGCATCCCCGATGGGGCCCGTATCCGCGTCGACGGCAACACCGGTGTCGTCACCGTCTTGGAGGTCAACTGAACATGGTCGCCGACCGCTGGATCACCGATCTCGAACCGAGCCAGAAGTTCCCGGTGTACACCCGGGCCAACGCCGGCGAGGTGCTGCCCGACCCGGCCAGCCCACTGGCCTGGACGCTGGTGTGGGAGCCCGGTGTGGTGGAGGGCTGGGCCGACGCCAACGTGTCGGCCGGAACGGTGGTGCGCACCGAGTTCACCAGCGTGCCGCCCGAGGTGGTGGGCCTGTTCGGTGGCTATCTCTACATCAACGGCTCGTTGGCACGACTGTTCGGCGTGCGCGGGCCTGGTCTCACGGCAGAGATGATCGACTTCGTCTACTTCGGCGAACACCCCGACGTGCCGAAGTACGTGCACGAGGACTGGCACGACGACCCCGCCGCTACCGAGAAGCTCGGTGCGTGGATGGGCGAAGTGCTCACCGCGGCCGATCTTCTCGGCCACCGCGACGACCAGGCGCGGGCCAACCAGACCCGCGCCGACCGTGGCGATCTCGGCGCCCTCACCGATGCCGAACTGGTCGAGCGAGCCCGTTCACTCATTCCGTTCGTGCGGCACCTGTTCTGGCGCCATCTCGACACGACGGCCGGTACGTCGGTGGGACCGGGCGCGCTCGGAGCGATCGCCGAGGCGATGGGCGATCCGACGATCGTGCTCACCCTCATCACCGGCATCGGCGACGTCGACTCGGCGCTGCCCAGCCTGGCGATGTGGGAACTGTCACGGCTACCGGCCGACTCGGCCGAGTTCCGGCAGGGGTTCGAGGCGTTCCTCGCCGAGTACGGCAGCCGCGGTCCGAACGAGTGGGACATCCGCAGCGAGGTGTGGGAGACCAAGCCGGCGCTCGCCCTGGCGCTGATCGAGGCGATGCGTCCGGCAGCTGACAGCGAGTCGCCGGCCGCCCGCAACGCGAAGAACGTGGCCAAGCGCGAGGCGCTGGAAGCGCAGATCCGTGCCGCGCTGGCCGATCAACCCGAGGCGCTCGGCACGTTCGAACTGGCGCTGCGCAGCGCCCACCTCTATATGGCCGGTCGCGAACGGGCGAAGACCAACATCATCAAGGTCATCCACGAGATGCGCATGGCGATGCGCGAACTGGCCGTCCGCCACGACTACACGATGTCGGAGGTGTGCATGTTGCTGGCCGACGAACTCGATGCCTTCGTGGCCGCACCCGACGAGTTCCGGGCGCGGCTCACCGCGCGTGAAGAGCAGTACCTCGAGTTGTTCCAACTCGACCCGCCGTTCATCGTGAACGGTTCGGTGAAGCCGCTGTCGCAGTGGACTCGCCGTGGCGGCCCGGAAGCCAGCAAGGCGGTCGTGGGCGATGTGCTGTCGGGCGTGCCGGGCAGCCCCGGGGTCGCCACCGGAAGGGCCCGGGTCATCCTCGACCCGGCCGACCCGTTGGCGCTCGAGCCTGGCGACGTGCTCATCGCCCCCATCACCGACCCGGCCTGGACGCCGCTGTTCGTGCCGGCCGCGGCAGTCGTGGTGAACGTCGGGGCACAGGTCAGCCATGCCGTCATCGTCAGCCGCGAGTTGGGCATTCCGTGCGTGGTCAGCGTGCTCGACGCCACCCAGCGCATCCCCGATGGTGCGCTGGTCACCGTCGATGGCACAACTG
Organism: Ilumatobacteraceae bacterium; assembly: GCA_044359565.1. Lineage (GTDB taxonomy): Bacteria > Actinomycetota > Acidimicrobiia > Acidimicrobiales > Ilumatobacteraceae > VFMC01. The sequence goes on along the minus strand of JBIKLX010000028.1, from coordinate 23,394 downwards.
GTACGGTCACCCTCGTCGAGGGCTGACATACCTGCCACGCTGCACCGCAGCACCGACACACCATCGATTCGTCTGGGGGACGAGATGAGCAATTGGATGACCGACACTCCGGTGAGCCTTCGCTTCCCGGTCTACACCCGTTCGAACGCCAGCGATGTGCTGCCCGATCCGGTGAGCCCGATGGGGGCCACCCTGTCGTGGCAGCCCGGTGTGATCGAGGGCTGGCGCGACGGCAACGTGCGCAACGGCGCGTTCGCCATGGACGAGTTGACGGCCGAGGGCATCAACCCCACGTGTGGGTTCATCAACGGCTTCTTCTACGTGAACGCCTCGGTGGTGCGCGTATTCGGCGAGCGCAGCGGTGCCGGTGCAGCAGGCATCGACGCGGCGTTCTTCGGCAACCGACCCGACACGCCGCCGTACGTGGCGCATCCCGACGACGCCAGCGCCGAGGCCGGTGCCCGCCTCGGCGAGCGGGTGGGTTGGGTGCTCACCGCCACCGAGTGGCCCGAACTCGACGAGAACAAGCGTCGTGCCGACGCGGCCCGTGCCTCGCGTCCCGACCTCGCCTCGCTGTCCGACGCCGAGTTGGTCGAGCGGGCCCGCAGCCTGGTGCCGCTGCTGCGCGAACTGTTCGACGACCACGTCATCTCGTCGTCGAACACGGCCATCGGCCCCGCCATCCTCGGCGGCATCGTGCCCCACCTGTTGCTGCGCCTCATCAGCGGCGCCGGCGACGTCGACTCGGCGGCCCCGTCGTCGGCGATGTGGGCTCTCTCGCGGCTCGACCCTTCCTCGGACGAGTTCGCAGCGGGGTTCGAAGCGCTGCTGCGCGAGTACGGCAGCCGCGGCCCGAACGAGTGGGACGCCTACAGCGAGGTGTGGGAGACCAAGCCCGCGCTCGCGCTCACGCTCATCGACACGATGCGCGCCGCCGGGCCCGACGCCGACCCGGCCACGCGGTTCGCAGCAGTAGTGGCCGACCGCGAGGCTGCCACGGCCGAGGCGCTCGCCCTGGTGGCGGGCAACGACGAGGCCACGGGAATGGTGCACGCCGCCACCGCGTCGGCGCTGCGGTTCAACGCCTGGCGCGAGCGCACCAAGACCAACTGCATCAAGGTCATCCACGAACAGCGCGTCGCCTTGTTCGAGTTGGGTCGCCGCCACCTGGCCGACCAGCGCGACATCTGCATGCTCACCGACGCAGAACTCGATGCCTTCGTGGCCGACCCGGCTTCGATGGTCGGGCTCATCGCCGAGCGCCGCGCCGCCTGGCAGCACCTCTGGACCCTCGAGCCGCCCTACTTCGTGCAGACCGACAAGGGCGTGCCAACGCTCGAGTCGTTGGCGGCGAAGTCGGCCGGCTCGACGGGCCACGCCGCTGCGGGCGACGTGCTCGTCGGTGCACCGGGGTGCGCGGGTGTGGTGCGTGGCCGGGCACGGGTCGTCCTCGATCCGTCCGATCCTGCCGGCCTCGAGCCGGGCGAAATCCTGGTGGCACCCAACACCGACCCGTCGTGGACCCCGCTGTTCGTGCCTGCCGGTGGTGTGGTGGTGAACGTGGGGGCGATGAACAGCCATGCGGTCATCGTCAGCCGCGAACTCGGGGTGCCGTGCGCGGTCAGCGTGGTCGACGCCACCAAGCGCATCGCCGACGGTGCAATGATCGAACTCGATGGTGGGGCGGGTACGGTCACCATCTTGTGACCGCATCCACCGCCACCCCGGCCGTCGGCGCTGGGTCGATGCCGGTCGAGATCTTCGGCCGGGTGCTGCCGTACAAGTACATCGTTGCCATGGTCTACGTGGTGGCGCTGTTCCTCGACATCCTCGACGTCACGATCGTCAATGTCGCCATCCCGGAACTCGGTCGCACGTTCGCCACCGAGAACGCCGAATGGATCGTGCTCGGCTACACGCTCAGTCTGGCGGTGTGGATTCCGGTGTCGGGCTGGCTCGGCGACCGGTTCGGCACCAAGCGGGTGTTCATGTTCGCCTTCGGCGCGTTCGTCGCCGGGTCGCTGGCGTGCGCGCTCGCGCAGTCGATCGAGCAACTCATCGCCTTCAGGGTGCTGCAGGGCGTTGGCGGCGGCATGCTCACCCCGGTTGGTGTGACCATGCTGTTCCGGGCCTTCCCGCCGGCCGAGCGGGCCAAGGCGAGCACCTACATCATGATCCCCACGCTGCTCGCCCCGGCGCTCGGGCCCATCCTGGGCGGTCTGCTGGTCACCCACGCCAGTTGGCGGTGGATCTTCCTCATCAACGTGCCCATCGGCGTGTTCGGCCTGTGGTTCGGTATGCGCTACCTGCGCGAGCAGCGCGAGCCCTCCACCGGTCGGCTCGACCTGCCCGGGTTCCTCCTGTCGGGTGCGGCGTTGGCGCTGGTGGTGTACGCGCTCAGCGAAGGCCCGCGCCAGGGCTGGTCGAGCACCCCCGTGCTCGTCACATTGCTGGTCGGTCTGGCATGCGGTGTGGCGATGGTGTGGGTCGAGACCCATGTCGACCAACCGATGCTGGCCCTGCGATTGTTCGCCAACCGCATCTTCCGGCAGTGCAACGTGGTGAGCGCGTTGTCGACGATGAGCTTCCTCGGCCTGCTGTTCGTGATGCCGCTGTACCTCCAACTGTTACGTGGGCAGAGCCCGCTCATCAGCGGTCTCACCACGTTCCCGCAGGCCTTCGGTGTGCTCATCTCGTCGCAGTTCGCCGGACGCCTGTACGCGCGTATCGGGCCGCGGCGATTGATGACCGGCGGCCTGTTCGCAGCGGGCCTGGTGATCTCGATGTTCATCGGGATCGACCAGGACACCAACCTGTGGTTGATCAGACTGATGATGTTCGCCCGCGGGCTGTGCATGGGCTTCGCATTCGTGCCCATGCAGGCAGCCAGCTATGCCACCATCGCGCCGGCCGACAACGGCCGTGCCTCGGCAATCTTCAGCACCCAGCGTCAGGTGGCGGTGTCGATCGGGGTGGCCGTGCTGGCCAGCGTGCTGGCGTCGTACATGTCGCTCAGCCAGCCACCCACGACTCCGGAAGCAATCGCCGATGCGCTCACGGGATACCGGGTGGCGTTCGGTCTGGCGACGGCGTTCGCACTGCTCGGCGCACTGGCAGCCTGGTTCATCCGCGACAGTGATGCTGCGCCCACGATGGTGAGGAGCACCACATGACCAAGGATGCTGCTGCAACGGGGCCGCTCGCCGGGATGCGGGTGGTGGAGTTGGGGGTGTGGGTGGCCGGGCCGGCTGCGGCCGGGCTGATGGCCGACTGGGGCGCCGATGTGGTGAAGGTCGAGCCGCCGGCTGGCGACCCGCAGCGGCGGGTGTTCGGAGCGCTGGGTGTGGCCGACCAGCAGGGTGTGCCGCCGTTCGAGATCGACAACCGTGGCAAACGCTCGGTGGTGCTCGATCTGCAGACCGACGAGGGCCGGGCGCAGATGGAGCGGTTGCTCGCCACAGCCGACGTGTTCGTCACCAACGTTCGACCCGAGGCGCTGGGCCGATTGGGCCTGGACCACGACGAGGTGCTCGCCCGCCACCCGCGCCTGGTGTACGCCAGCCTCACCGGCTACGGCCTCGAAGGCCCCGAGCGCGACCGGGCGGGGTACGACATCGGGGCGTTCTGGGCGCGCAGTGGCCTGGCGCACACGATGGTGCCGCCCGACGAACTGCCGCCCGGTCTGCGCAGCGGGATGGGCGACCACGTGACCGGCATCTCGTTGCTCAGTGGGGTACTGGCCAAGCTGCTCGAACGCGAACGCACCGGCGTGGGTGGCCTGGTGGCCACCAGCCTGCTGCGCACCGGCATGTACACCCTGGGCTGGGATATCGGCATCGTGCTGCGGTACGGCAAGCGCGAGAGCACCCGGCCGCGCCAACGCAACCGCGGCCCGTTGATGAACTGCTACCGGGCGGGAGACGGGCGCGCGTTCTGGCTGTTGCTGCTGGAAGCCGACCGTCACTGGCCGAAACTGCTGGCCGCCATCGACCGCACCGATCTGGCCACCGACGAACGGTTCGTCGATGCCCGTGCCCGACTGCAGCACGCCGAGGCGCTCATCAGCACGCTCGACGACGCCTTTGCCCGCTTCGACTTCGACGACCTGGTCGGCCGCTTCGACACCCACGACGTGTGGTGGGCGCCACTCAACTCGATCTACGACGTCATCGCCGATCCGCAGGCCCAGGCGGCCGGTGCGTTCATCGACATGACGCCGCACGCCGACGAGGCCCCGTACCGCGCCGTGAACGGCCCGGTCGATTTCGGGGGCTACACGTTCCGGCCGGGGCCGGTGCCCCGACTCGGCCAGCACACCGCCGAGGTGCTGGCCGAACTCGACGACTCCCTCTGACGGAGCCGCCGAGTCCGGGTAGGCCACCCGAGGGTTGTCTGTACCCCAGGTGCGCAAAACAGCCTCGGGTGAGCCGGGCCGACTCGGGTGAGCCGGGCCGACTCGGGTGGGCCGGGCCGACTCGGGTGGGGCCGGGGGACTCGGGTGGGTCAGAAGCCGCCCGTGCCGTGGGCGTGGTCGCAGAGGTGCTCTTCGCCCGGTGCCACCTGCCCGGCACCCACGCCTTCGAGTGCGGCAAACGGGCCGCACTTGTGAGGCGTGATCCAGACGTGGATCATCGGGGCCGGGCGGAACTTCGTGAGGCCGTTGGGGCAGGCGCCGCCGACGGCGGTGATGCCCGCCACGCGAGGCGCGTCGGGGTCGTTGGTGAAGCACAGGTCGTCGTGGATGTGCCACTGCATGAGGGCGCCACCGATGTCGGGCACCTCGGTGAGCTTCACCGTGTCGGGCAGCATGTACATGGCACTGACGAGCTTCTTCGAGCCGTCGGGCAGCGGCTCGTACACGAGGCTCTCGGGGTAGTCGGGGTCGAGGACGGTGTCGTCGTTGATCCAGTCCCAGTTGATGAAGTGCTCATGACCGGTGAGAGCGTCGCCGATGGATCGGAAGCCTGCTGCCTCGGCGACCTTGTAGTCGCTCCACTGCGGCAGGCGCACCAGGGTGACGGCGATGAGGTTCTCGGCGGCGGCCTGCTGCTCGGGGGTGACGCCCGGGGTGCCACTGAGGTCGATCGGTTGGGTGGGGTCGTACGGCTTGGGGGTGGGTGCTGCAGCAGCGCTGCCATGACCACCGTGGTCGCCGTGCGCCTCGTTGCACATGTCGACTCTCTGGGCATCGGGCACGGCGGCCTGGCCGGCGCCCACACCGTCGAGGGCGGCGAACACACCGCACTGATGGGGTGTCACCCAGACGTGCACCATCGGGTTCTCGCCACCGGTGTTCACGCCGCGGGCGCACGTGCCGGTGACGTCGTCGACAACCCCCACCACGCTGGCCACGCCGTTCACGCGGTCCCAGCACAGGTCGCCGTGGTTGTGCCACTGCATCAGCGGGCCAGCGAAGTCGGTGAGGGTGGGGTCGTCGGTGGGGCGGGCGCTGGCGATGTACATCGCGCCGGCGAGGATGCGCTTGTCGCCGTCGACGGTGTAGACGAGCGACTCGGGCGCCGTGGCGTCGAGGAACTTGTCGTCGCCGATGTAGTCGTAGCGGATGAAGTGCTCGGAGCCGGTGCCGGCATCGCCGATCGAGCGGTAGCCATCGGCGATGGCGTCGGCGGTGTCGGCGTACCTCGGCAGTTCCTTCAGGCTGGCCTGCACGAGAGCGAGAGCACGGGCCTCCTGCTCGGGGGTCACACCTGGAACGCCCGCCAGATCGATCGGCTGGGCGGGATCCCACGGGCGCGGCCACACGACCGTGCCGTTCGAGTCGGTGACCGCGGCGGAGGCGTGGTCGTGGGCGTGGCCGTCGTCGGCAGTGGCGGCTGCTGCGCCGCTGCCGTCGGCGCCAGCGCTGTGGTCGTGGCCATCGGCAGCCAGCGCGGCCGAGCCGTCGCCGGCCGCGACACCAGCGGCTGCGGTCGTGCCGTCGTCGTGCGCATGGTCGCTGTGACCGTCGGCCGCCGTGGCCGTGGCGCCGCTGCCGTGGTCGTGCACGTGCGAGGTTGCGCCGACCATGGCGGGCACGGTGAGCAGGGCGACGGCTACGCCGGGGGCGAGCAGACGCACCGGCTTGCCGGTCTGCCATCCGGCCAGCAGCGAGGCGATGGCGGCACCGGCGGCGACAGCGCCGAGCAGGGCGCAGGCGGTGTCGGCGAACTGCGGGGCTTCAGCGGTCTGCAGGCCCTCGATCCACGAGATTCCCGTGATGCGGGTGGCCAGCCATCCGCCGACGGCGACCGCATTGACGGCGGCAACGGCGAACGCCCACACCCGGTTGGGCCGCAGCAGGCCCAGCAGGCCGGCGCCCATCTGGGCGATGGCGCCGATGATGAAGATGCGAGTCAATCCGACGTGCTCGGCGTGGATGCCGGCGGCGGCAGCGTGGATGGCACCGGCGCCGATGGAGGCAACAGCCGCGACGGCCAGACCCGGCAGACGCCGAGTGGTCTGATCGACTGACACGTCGGTGGGTGAGGTTGCCAGACGTCCGAAATCGGACGGGTCTGCCGCAATCGTCATGGCTGCTCCCAAGATGCGATGAGTTCGAGCGATGCTAGTTGGCCAGATGGCCTAGAACGCTGGCGGGCGCCGATTCCTGAGGGCATCGACGCCTTCGCGGTACTCGGCGGTGGCCATCGCTTCGCCCAGGAGGCGCTGGGCGTCGTCGAGCGCTGCCCCCACGTCGTGACGCAACAGGTCGGTGTAGATCTGCGCCTTGGTGGTGCGCAACGCGTTGGGCCCCACCGTCGTGGCCAGCGTGCGGGCGTAGCCGTGAGCCATCGCCAGCGTCGCATCGCCGTCGGCTCCGACGCCGTTCCACAGGCCCCACCCTTCGGTCTCGGCCGGGGTGAACACCCGGCCCGACAGCAACAGGTCGGTGGCGCGGGTGACACCGACGAGGCGGGGGAGCACCCAGCTCATGCCGTACTCGGCGGGCAGGCCCAGCTTCGGCGCAGCAGTGGTGCACTTGGCGGCGGCCGAGCCGAAGCGCAGGTCGGCGAACAGCGCCACGGCCAGGCCCACCCCGGCGCAGGCACCGTTCACCGCGGCGATGACGGGGAAGCGCAGCGCGTACTGGAACGCGAAGTCGTGGTCGAACTCGGGCCGCACGCCGTAGCCGGGGCGGGCGGCGTCGGCGGGCATGCCGGGGTCGTACCCGCCGCGTTCGGCGTGGCCGGCCAGGGCCTGGCTGTCGCCGCCCACGCAGAACGCGGGCGGGGTGCCGGTGACCACTACGGCCCGCACCTCGGGCTGGGTGTCGAGGTGGGCGAGCACCCAGCGGTACTCGGCGTGCATGCGGCCCGTCCATGCGTTGTGGCGGTCGGGACGGTGCAGCCACACCGTGGCCACGCGACCGTCGATCTCGAAGCGCGTCGCCTTCAGGTCCATCAGGTGATGATGCGGTGGAAGCGCTTGCGGCGCTCGCCCCAGATGGCGTCGAGCACCGGGTCGGCCAGTTCGGGGCGGCAGATGAGGAAGTCGGGCAGCCACGCGTCGCGCTCGTTGTAGACGAGTGGCGAGCCGTCGATACGTGTGGCGTGCAGGCCGGCGGCCAGTGCCACCGCGGCCGGGGCCGCCGAGTCCCACTGGTACATCCCGCCGTCGTGCACGTAGATGTCGGCCTCGCCCAGCACCACGGCCATCGCCTTGGCGCCGGCCGAACCGAGGCGCACGGCGTCGCAGTCGAGCGCGTCGGCCACCAGCACCGCCGCGTACGGAGCGCGGTTGCGTGAGGTGATCAGCCGCGGTCGCTCGCGGGTGGGGGTGGGCAGCACCGGCGCCGGGTCGGTGCCGAACACGGCGCCCAGCGCGGGCAGGCTCACTGCAGCGGCGGTCAATTCGCCGCGTTCCCACAGGGCTACGTGCACTGCCCAGTCGTGGCGGCCGCGCTCGCCGAACTCGTTGGTGCCGTCGAGCGGGTCGACGATCCACACCCGGTCGGCCGTCGCTCGGCGCGGGTCGTCGGCGCCCTCCTCCGACAGCACGGCGTCGTCGGGCCGGGTGATGCGCAGTTGCTCGACCAGGAAGCGGTGGCTGGCGATGTCGCCGGTGTCCATCACCTGCCAGCTCGACGCGTTGCGCGCCGTCATCTCCTCGCGGACCTGCACCAGCAGTTGGCCGGCCTCCACCGCCAGGCGGCGAGCCAGATCCGCGTCGGACTCGGTCACCGGGCGAGCGGCTTGTACTTGATGCGGTGCGGCTGGTCGGCGCCGACGCCCAGTTCCTTGCGCCGCCAGGCCTCGTACTCGCTGAAGTTGCCCTCGAACCAGCGCACCTGGCTGTCGCCCTCGAACGCCAGCACGTGGGTGGCGATGCGGTCGAGGAACCAGCGGTCGTGGCTGATGACCACGGCGCAGCCGGGGAAGTTCTCGAGCGCAGTCTCGAGTGCCCGCAGTGTGTCGACGTCGAGGTCGTTGGTGGGTTCGTCGAGCAGCAGCACGTTGCCGCCGGTCTTCAACAACTTGGCCAGGTGCACGCGGTTGCGTTCGCCGCCCGACAGATCGCCCACCCGCTTCTGCTGGTCGCTGCCCTTGAAGTTGAAGCTGGCGCAGTAGGCGCGGCCGTGGATCTCGACGTTGCCGATCTTCATGTGCTCGACACCGCCGGTGATCTCCTCGAACACCGTGGCGTCGCTGTCGAGGCTGTCGCGGCTCTGGTCGACGTAGGCCAGTTCCACCGTGTCGCCCACGATGACGGTGCCGTCGTCGACGGGCTCCTGCCCGGTGAGCATCTTGAACAGCGTGGTCTTACCGGCGCCGTTGGGGCCGATGATGCCCACGATGCCGGCCTTCGGCAGCGAGAACGACAGGTCTTCGATGAGCAGCCGGTCGCCGAAGCCCTTCTTCAGGTGCGACACCTCGATGACGGTGTCGCCGAGGCGCTTGGGCACCGGGATGGTGATCTCCAACTTGTCGGGACCACCGTCGGCGCGCTCGGCCTCGGCCTGCAACTTGTCGTACGCGGCGAGGCGGGCCTTGCCCTTGGCCTGACGGGCCTTGGGGGCCATGCGCACCCACTCGAGTTCGCGCTCGAGGGTGCGCTTGCGGGCCTCGTTGCTCTTCTCTTCGCGAGCCAGTCGCTCTTGCTTCTGCTCGAGCCAGCTGGAGTAGTTGCCCTCGAAGGGGATGCCCCGGCCGCGGTCGAGTTCGAGGATCCACTTGGCCACGTTGTCGAGGAAGTAGCGGTCGTGGGTGATGGCGACGACCGTGCCGTTGTAGTCCTGCAGGAACCGTTCCAGCCACTCGACGCTCTCGGCGTCGAGGTGGTTGGTGGGTTCGTCGAGCAGCAGCAGGTCGGGGCGGCTCAGCAGCAGACGGCACAGCGCCACGCGGCGGCGCTCGCCGCCCGACAGCGTGGTGACGTCGGCGTCGTCGGGCGGGCAGCGCAGCGCGTCCATGGCGATCTCGACGTTGCGGTCGAGGCTCCACGCATCGGCGGCGGCGATCTTGTCCTCCAACTCGGCCTGCAGCGCGCCCACCTTGTCGTAGTCGGCATCGGGGTCGCCCCACATCGCCATCACTTCGTTGTAGCGGTCGATCAGACCCTGCACGGCGGCCACACCGTCCATCACGTTGCCGCGCACATCCTTGGCCGGATCGAGCTGCGGTTCCTGGGCCAGGTAGCCGACGGTGAAGCCGGGTGTGAGGCGGGCCTCGCCCGAGTAGCCGTCGTCGAGGCCGGCCATGATGCGCAGCAGGCTGCTCTTGCCGGAGCCGTTCGCGCCGAGCACGCCGATCTTCGCGCCCGGGTAGAAGCTGAGCGAGATGTTCTCGAGCACCGTTCGATCGGGCGGGTAGTGCCGGGCCAGTTTGTAACAGGTGTAGATGAATTCGTGCGCCATCAGGGTCCTCCGCGGTGCCTGTGAGGCTACTGCGGGCACACGGCGACGGGGGAGGTGGGTGAATCACACCGAGCCCTCCGCAGGGGTGCTACGTTCGCCCCGTTTCCTGCTTCGTCAGGTCGTCATCAACAGGGGAGTTATCTCAATGCTCGCATACGACGGGTTCTTCAGCCGGGCCGCACTCGGCAACTTCGGCTTCCGGTGGCTGCACATCCTGGGCGGCATCATGTGGATCGGCCTGCTCTACTACTTCAACTTCGTGCAGGTGCCTGCGTTCGCTGCGTTCGGCGACGAGGCCCGCGCCCGCAACATCGCCATCGACAAGGTGGCCCGTAAGGCGCTGTGGTGGTTCCGCTGGGCGGCCGTGTTCACGTTCGTGACCGGCATCCTCATCACGCTCGTCACCCCCGACTACTTCACCGACGGCTTCGGCAAGAACGCCGGCGGCATCGCCATCAGCACCGGCATGATCCTCGGCATCATCATGTTGCTGAACGTGTGGGGCGTCATCTGGCGCAACCAGAAGGTGGTGCTGGCCAATGCCGCCAACGTGCTGGCCGGTGGAGAGCCCGATCCCAACGCTGCCGCCGCTGGCCGCCGGGCCGTGATGGCCTCGCGTCAGAACGCCGTCTTCTCGGTGGCGATGCTGTACTTCATGGTCTACAAGGGTCACGCACCCACCACGGGTGCAACGCTCAGCAGCGGCGAGATGGGGGCCTTCTGGGCCATCACGCTCATCATCATTGCCGTCCTCGAGATCAACGCTCTCGGCCTGATGCCGTGGAAGACCGCCCCCAACAAGGGCCTCAACCTGCTGTACGACGGCAAGGGTGTGCGCAACCCGCTCATCGCCGCCTTCGGCCTGTGGGTGATCTTCCTCATCCTCACGGAGATCTTCTTCCAGCTCTGATCCGTACCGATCGAACTGCCGACGGGCCGCCCCTAGGGGCGGCCCGTTGCGCGTGCGGGGTCGGGTGCGCGGTACGGTGCGCAGCGGGGATACGAGCCATCGGGAGGGGTCGATGACGGTCGAGACACGGCGGTCGTTCTGCCGGTTCTGCCATGCGGGGTGCGCGATCGACGTCGACGTCGACGTGGAGGCCAACCGCGTGCTGGCGGTGCACGGGGTGAACGACGACCCGATGTACGGCGGGTACACGTGCGTGAAGGGCCGCCACCTCGGCGACCAGCACCACCATCCGGGGCGCCTGGCCACCAGCCTGGTGCGCGCCGCCGGTGGCTTCGAGCCCATCGCCACCGACCTCGCCTTCGACCAGATCGCCGACCGCCTCGCGGGCATCCTCGAACGCCACGGGCCGCGCAGCCTGGCCACCTACTGCGGCACCGCCGCCTACCAGAACGCCACCGGCCTGCCCGTGGCCAAGGCCTTCCACCAGGCCATCGGCTCGCCCAGCTTCTACACCTCCAGCTCCATCGACCAGCCGGCGAAGATGATCGCCCCGATGCGCCACGGCGCCTGGCAGGCCGGGGTGCACGACTTCGAGACCAGTGCCACGGCCATGGTGATCGGCTGCAACACGCTGGTGAGCACCTACTCGTTCCCCGGTGGCCTGCCCAGCTACAACCCTCTGGTGCGCCTGCGCGCCGCCAAGGCGAAGGGGCTGTACCTCATCGTGGTCGACCCGCGCCGCACCGAGATGGCGGCCTACGCCGACCTGCACCTCCAGGTGCGACCAGGCGAAGACCCCACGCTGCTCGCCGGCATCATCCGCCAGTTGTTCGTCGACGACCTGCTCGACCACGAGTTCTGCGAGCGGTGGGTCACCGGCGCCGACGCATTGGCCGCCGCGGTCGACCCGTTCACCCCCGAGTTCGTCGAGGCCCGCGCCGGCGTGCCCGCCGAGCAGGTGATCGAGGCCGCCCGGCAGTTCGGTCGCCGTGGCACCGGTGCGGTCAGCACCGGCACCGGGCCCAACATGGCGCCCCACAGCACGCTCAGCGAGCACCTGGCCATCAGCATCAACACGATGCTCGGCCGCTACAAGCGGGCCGGCGACACGCTGGCCAACCCCAACGGCGCACTCTCGCCCCCCGGGCCGGTGCGCGCCCAGCCGTCGCCGCCCGTGCCGCATGTGCTCACCAAGGGGGTGCAGTCGCGCATCCGTGGCCTGCACTCGTTCCGTGGCGAGGCGCCCACCAGCACGCTGGCCGACGAGATGCTGCTGGAGGGCGAGGGCCAGATCCGGGCCCTGTTCACCCTGGGCGGCAACCCGGTGGTGGCCTGGCCCGACCAGCACAAGACCGTCGCCGCGCTGCAGACGCTCGACCTGCACGTGGCGGTCGATGCCAACCTGTCGGCCACGGCCGAACTGGCCCACTACGTCATCGCCAGCACGCTGAGCCTGGAACGCCCCGACGTGCCCACCACCATCGACCGCTGGTTCCCCGAGGCGTACACCAACTACAGCCCGGCAATCATCGAGCCGGCACCCGAGATGCGCCAGGAGTGGCAGCTGTACACCGAGGTGGCGGCCCGGCTGGGCGTCACCATCACGCTGCCCGGTGGTGCCATCGACCCCGGCGCCCCGGTCGATGCCGACGATGTGCTCGACCTCATCTACGCCACCTCGAAGGTGCCGATGGCACAGGTGCGCGCCGACGGCGCCACGCTGCGGCCCGAACTGGCCACCGTGGTGGTGGCCGCCGACGACTCGGTCACCGCCCGACTCGACCTGGCGCCCGAGGGCATCGCCGAGGAACTGGCCGAGGTGCTGCGCGAGACCTCGTCGGCCCAGGTGGTGCAGGGCTTCGACCCGACCCGCCACACGTTCCGCCTCACGTCGCGCCGGTTGAAGAGCGTGTTCAACTCGTCGGGCCGCGAACTCGACGTGCTGCGCAAGAGAGAGGGCACCAACTTCGCCCACATGCACCCCGACGATCTCGCCGCGCTCGGTGCCACCGACGGCGGCCAGGTGGAGGTGTCGTCGCCACGCGGCACCATCCGCGCGGTCGTGAAGGCGGCCGCCGATGTGCGGCCCGGTTCGGTGAGCATGGCCCACGCCTGGGGAGGCCTACCCGACGACCCCTCGCCGCTCAGCGAGTTCGGTTCCACCACCGCAGCCCTCATCGACGCCGACAGCGGCTACGACCGCTTCACCGGTATGCCCGTGATGAGCGCCATCCCCGTCGCCGTACGCGCCGTGGGCTGACGACACCGCATCGACTGGTGCCTCAGCTGACGGTGCCTCAGCTGACGGTGAGCGTGGCCTTCATGGCGCTGTGGCCGGGGATGGTGCAGATGATGGTGTAGGTGCCGGCCTGCAGCGTGAGGGTGCCCGAATCCGAGCGTCCCTTCACCGGGATGTCGAGCTTGATGCCGAGGTCGACGTTCGCGCTGTCGAGCAGGTGCAGGTTGTGCGGGGCGCTCGAATTGTTCACGGCCTCGATGGTGACCTCGCCGGCCGTCGCCGTGTAGGCATCCTTCTCCCACAGGATGCCTTCGACGGCATTCACCACGACGTCGGCATCGCTGGGTGTGGAGGTGTCGGAACCGCTACTTCCGCCGCAGGCGGCGAGGGCGAGCGTGGCGGCGACGACGAGGGGGGTGGCGAAGCGGAAACGCATGGCCAGCAGTGTACGAGCACAGGTGTCGTGTCGGCAGGCGTAGATCCAGTTGCCGACAGCACCACGTTGTTGCTGCTCGGCCGCCGAACCGCACGGTCAGGCTCATGACCACCCGGTACCATCAGCCACGATGACTGCGATCGAACACACCGGCCCCGACTTCGGCGCGAACTCGTGGCTGGTCGACGAGATGTACGCCCGCTACCTGGCCGACCCCGAGTCGGTCGGCGAGTCGTGGCGAGACTTCTTCTCCGACTACCGCCCCGCCCCGGTCACCTTCGGAGGCCCGGCTGCCAACGGCCAGGTCGCCAACAGCCCTGCTGTCGCCGACGGCAGCGTTGCCACTGCGCCGGCTCCGCCAGCGGCTCCGGCCCCGGCCGCAGCCACCACCACTGCGGGCGACGAGCCCGGCGAGCCCATTCGCGGCGCGGGCGTGGCCATCGCCGCCAACATGGAGCGCAGCCTGTCGGTGCCAACGGCCACCAGCTTCCGCAACGTGCCCGCCAAGTTGCTCGAGGTGAACCGCAAGGTCATCAACGGCTACCGCAGCCGTAGCGGCCAGGGCAAGGTGAGCTTCACCCACCTCATCGGCTACGCCATCGTGCGCGCCATCGCCGACGCAGTGCCCGCCATGAACAACAGCTACGCCGAGGGCAGCGACGGCAAGCCGCGCCTCATCCGCAACCCCCATGTGAACATGGGTCTTGCGGTCGACGTGGCCAAGGCCGACGGCAGTCGCACCCTCGTGGTGCCCGTGCTGCGCGACGCCGACACACTCGACTTCGCCGGGTATCTCGCCGCCTACGAGGAACTGCTGCGCAAGGTGAAGGGCAACAAGCTCGCCGTCAGCGACTTCCAGGGCGCCAATGTCTCGCTCACCAACCCCGGCACCATCGGCACGGTACAGAGCGTGCCGCGCCTGATGCCCGGCCAGGGCGTCATCGTCGGCGTCGGCACCATCGACTACCCGGCCGAGTTCCAGGGCGCCGACGAGCACACGCTCGGCTCGCTCGGCATCAGCAAGGTCGTCACCGTCACCAGTACCTACGACCACCGCATCATCCAGGGCGCCGAGAGTGGCATGTTCCTGAAGCGGGTGCACGAACTGCTGCTCGGCGAGCACAACTTCTACGAAGACGTCTTCCACAGCCTCGGCGTGCCCTACAAGGCGGTCGAGTGGCGCTCCGACGTGAACCCGGTGGGTCGCGACGAGGCCATGCTGCACAAGCAGATGCAGGTGGCCACCCTCATCCGCGTGCACCGCGTGCGCGGGCACCTCATCGCCGACCTCGACCCGCTGCGCTGGCGCGAGCCCGAGATGCCGCCCGAACTCGACCCGGCCACCTACGGCCTCACCATCTGGGACCTCGACCGCGAGTTCCTCACCGGTGGCGTGGGCGGCGTCGACCGCCTCACCCTGGGCGAGCTGTTGGGCGTGCTGCGCGACGCCTACTGCCGCACCATCGGTGTCGAGTACATGCACATCCAGAACACCGAAGAGCAGCGCTGGATCCAGGAGCAACTCGAGGGCGTGCACGTCGAGTTCAGCAAGGCCGAGAAGCACCGCATCCTCGAATCGCTCAACTCGGCCGAGTCGTTCGAGAAGTTCCTGGCCACGAAGTACGTCGGCACCAAGCGCTTCGGCCTCGAAGGCGCCGAGTCGGCCATCACCATCCTCGACGAGGTGCTGTCGCAGGCGGCCGACGCCGGTGTGCAGGCGGCGGTGCTGGGCATGGCCCACCGTGGCCGCCTGAACGTGCTCGCCAACATCATGGGCAAGAGCTTCGACCAGATCTTCAAAGAATTCGAAGGCCATCTCGACCCCAGTTCGGTGCAGGGTTCGGGCGACGTGAAGTACCACCTCGGCGCGGCAGGCACCTACGAGTCGGCTGCCGGCAACACCATCGACATCGAGCTGGCCGCCAACCCCAGCCACCTCGAGACCGTCGACCCCATCGTGATGGGCATGGTGCGCGCCATGCAGGACCAGATCGACCCGCCCGGGTCGTTCCCGGCGCTGGCGCTGCTCATCCACGGCGACGCCGCGTTCGCCGGCCAGGGCATCGTCGCCGAGTGTCTGGCGATGAGCGACATCAGCGGCTACCGCGTCGGCGGCACCGTGCACCTCATCATCAACAACCAGATCGGCTTCACCACCTCGCCGCAACACTCGCGCTCGTCGCTGTACTGCAGCGATGTGGCCAAGACGGTGCAGGCGCCCATCTTCCACGTGAACGGCGACGATCCCGAGGCCTGCGCCCGGGTGGCCCGTCTCGCGTTCGAGTACCGCCGGCGGTTCCACAAAGACGTCGTCATCGACATGGTGTGCTACCGCCGCCACGGCCACAACGAGGGCGACGACCCCAGCTACACCCAGCCGCTCATGTACCGCGCGATCGCCGAGCGCCGCAGCGTGCGCAAGGTGTACGTCGAGTCGTTGGTGAAGCGCGGCGACATCTCGCTGGAAGAGGCCGAGCGGGCGCTCGACGACTTCCAGTCGAAACTGCAGGCAGCGCTCGACGACACCCGTGCCCACGCGCCCGGTGTCATCAAGGCGGCCCGGCCGCCCCAGCCGCGCGGTGTGTTGCCGCATATTGAAACCGGCGTCGACCGCAGCGTGCTCGACTCCATCTTCACTAGCCTCACGGCGTACCCCGACGGCTTCACGCCGCACCCGAAGTTGCTGCGCCAGTTCGCGGCGCGGGCCAAGCAATACGACGAGACCGGCCTCATCGACTGGGCCACGGCCGAAGCGATGGCCATCGGGTCGCTCGTGCTCGACGGCGTGCCGGTTCGCCTCGCCGGCGAAGACAGCCGCCGCGGCACGTTCAGCCATCGCCACGCTGCACTCATCGACTACGAGTCAGAAGATGTCTTCATCCCGCTTGCCAGCCTGCCCGGCTCGAAGGCCCAGTTCTGGGTGTACGACTCGCTGCTCAGCGAGTACGCCGCGCTGGGCTACGAGTACGGCTACGCGCACACCAACCCCGAGGCGTTGGTGCTGTGGGAGGCCCAGTTCGGCGACTTCGTCAACGGCGCGCAGATCATCATCGACCAGTACCTCGTCGCGGCGGAAGACAAGTGGGGCCAGCAGAACGGCCTCGTGCTGCTGCTACCGCACGGCTACGAGGGCCAGGGTCCCGAGCACAGTTCGGCCCGCATCGAGCGGTTCCTCACGATGTGCGCGGAAGACAACATCCAGGTGGTGAACGCCACCTCGGCCGCGCAGTACTTCCACCTGCTGCGTCGCCAGGTGCTGCGCGACGTGCGCAAACCGCTGGTGGTGTTCGCGCCGAAGTCGCCGCTGCGCATGAAAGAGACGATGAGCCACGTCGACGCGCTCACGGCCGGGTCGTTCGCCGAGGTGCTCGACGACCCGTTCGTCACCGACCGCGCTGCAGTGCAGCGAGTGGTGCTGTGCTCGGGCAAGGTGGCCTGGGACGCGTTCGCCGACCGCACCAAGCGCGGTGCCGCCGCCGCCATCGTGCGGGTCGAGCAGCTCTACCCGTTCCCCATCGAGCAGATCGTGCAGATCCTCGAGGGCTACCCCAACGCCCGCGAACTGGTGTGGCTGCAGGAAGAGCCCGAGAACATGGGTCCGTGGCGCTTCGTCGAGCACAACATCTGGCGCCTGAAGGACCGCGGCTACGACCTGCGGCACGCAGCGCGTGTCGAGAGCGGCAGCCCGGCCACCGGGTCGAAGGCCATCCACGACCAGGAACTGGCCGACCTGATGGACGAGGCGCTCGGCGCGTTCTGAGTCCGGGGGCCGCGCCGGCGCAACCCGGCGGCCTGCTCAGCCGAGCGACAGGTTCAGGACTGCCGAGAGATCGGCCAGTGCCTGCGCGGCGCTGACCACCTTGATGGTGGTCATCCCCATGGCCGCGGCCGGCTTCAGATTGATGCCGAGGTCGTCGAGGAACACGCACTCGTCGGGCCGCACCCCGAGAGTGGTGCAGGCGATCTCGTAGAAGCGCGGCTCGGGCTTACGCACCCCCACCTTGCTGCTCTCGATGACCGCGTCGAAGCGGGCCATGATGGCGGCGATGGTGTCGGACCGTTCGGCCGAGGCGTGCTCGCCCGAGATGTTGTTGGTGAGACAGGCCATGCGGTAGCCGGCGGCCTTCACCGTGTCGAGCGCCGCGACCATCTCGGGGCGCACATCGCCGCTGAGCAGGGCCAGCACATCGCGGCCCGGGATGGAGTGGCCGTGCGCGGCGGCATCGGCGGCGAACGCTGCGTCGAACTCGGCCGGCGTGATGTCGCTGCGCTCGAGTCGGGCCCACGCATTGGTGTGCGGTTCGGTGGTGTTCACCGCGCGGATGATGTCGAGCGGCAGGCCGCGCTCGCGCTCGTAACGGTTGAAGGCATCGAACGGGCTCGACAGGATGACCCCACCGAAATCCCAGAGCACGGCGCTGACCATGTGGCGCACTGTACCCAGGGACACCTGCAACGCACCCTGTCCGTGGTTGACTAGCGGGGTTATGACTCGTCATGTCGTCGTCGACGGATCGAACCTGGCCACCGAGGGTCGTTCGCATCCCAGCCTTGCCCAACTGAACGAAGCGGTGCTCGCCTACATGGCCGAGCACCCCGGCGTGCTCGTCACCGTCGTGGTCGATGCCACCTTCGGTCACCGCATCGACCCGCGCGAGGTGCCCGAGTTCGACGAGGCGGTGGCCAACAACGAGTTGGTCGCTCCTCCCGCTGGTGCCATCGGTCGCGGCGACGCGTTCGTGCTGGCGGTGGCCAACCGGGTGAACGCCGTCGTGCTGTCGAACGACTCGTTCCAGGAGTTCCACGGCACCTACGCCTGGCTGTTCGACGAGGGTCGCCTCGTGGGGGGCAAGCCGGTACCGCATGTGGGCTGGGTGTTCGTGCCGCGTCTGCCGGTGCGGGGCGCGGTCAGCCGCAGCGCAGTGAAGCAGTCGCGGCGCAAGCGCGACGAGGCGACGGCCGGCACCGTGCGTGTGGGGAGCCCCGAAGCCAGCCAGCCGATGCCGGTTCCCACGGCACCACCACCCGGTCCCGCTGCGGTCGCGTCGGCCGAGAAGGCCACTGACAAGGCCGCGGGCAGCAGCCGTCGCCGCGGTGGCCGAGGGGGCAAGGTGGCCGAGGTGGTCGCGGCACCCGCACCCGCACCCGCACCCGCACCGAGTCCTGCGCCGGCGCCGACCGGCGGCACGCGCACGGTGAACGAGGCCGATGTGTTCCTGGCGTTCGTGGCCGAGCACCCGCTCGGCACCAGCGTGAACGCCGTGGTCGAGAGCTACTCGTCGCACGGCGCCTACGTGAACATCGGTGATGTGCGGGGCTACGTGCCCCTGCGCCTCATGGCCGACCCGGCACCCCGCTCGGCTCGCGAGTTCATGAAGATCGGCGACGCCGTCACCCTGGTGGTCGAGAGCTATTCGCCCGAGCGGCGCAGCGTCGACCTCGCCCTGGCCGCGATGGCCACGCACCGTGCCCCGGCCGAGGTGGCCCCGGCCAAGCGCCCCCGTCGCACGAAGGCTGCGGTTGCGGCTGCGGCTGCGGCCGAGCAGGCGCCGGTCGTCGAGGCGCCGGTTGCCGAGGCTCCGGTCGCCGAGGTTCCGGCCAAGCCCGCGAAGCCGTCGCGCCGCAAGGCGAAGCCCGTCGAGCCTGTCGCCGAGATCGCCGAGGCACCGGTCGAGGCAGCCCCGGCGAAGCAGCCGGCCCGTCGCAAGAAGGCGGCGGCACCGGCACCCGAGCCGGTGCCCGAGGTTCCGGCCGCACCTGCGCCGCGCACGCGCAAGAAGGCCGCTGCCCCGGTCGAGCCGGCCGTCGAGCCCGTCGTCGAGCCCGCCGTCGAACCGGCAGCCCCGGCCAGGCCTCGGCGCCGCGCCAAGGCCTGATCGACGGATACGGTCGTCGGCGTGCGCATCGTCACCTGGAACGTCAACTCGCTGAAGGCCCGCCTGCCCCGCGTGGAGGAGTGGCTGGCCGAGGTGCAGCCCGATGTGCTGTGCATACAGGAGACCAAGCTCAGCGACGACGCCTTCCCGGCGCTCACCTTCGCCGCCCTCGGTTACGAGTCGGCCCATCACGGCCAGGGTCAGTGGAACGGCGTCGCGATCTTGTCGAAGGTGGGCCTCGACGACGTCGTCGCCAACTTCACGCCCGCATCGGGCGACCGCGATCCCGATGCACGCATCGTCACTGCCCGGTGCGGCGGTGTGCTGGTGAGCAGCGTCTACGTGCCCAATGGGCGCTCGCTCGACCACGACCACTACCAGTACAAACTCGGCTGGATGGCGCAGTTGCGTCGGCACGTCGACTCGCTGGCCACACCCGACGATGCTGTCGTGGTCACCGGCGACTTCAACATCGCCCCCGACGACCGCGACGTGTTCGACCCCGCCAAGCTCGTCGGCTCCACCCACGTCAGCCAGGCCGAACGCGATCTGCTCGCCGACCTGTGCGACTGGGGCATGATCGACCTGTTCCGGCTGCGGTACGAACAGCCCCGGCTCTACAGCTGGTGGGACTACCGCGCCGGCGACTTCCACCAGGGCCGCGGTATGCGCATCGACCTGGTGCTCGGCACGCGTTCGGTGGCCGACCGGCTGCAGTGGTCGGTCGTCGACCGCAACGCACGCAAGGGCCAGTCACCCTCCGATCACGCCCCCGTGCTGGTCGACCTGGTCGACGCTGTCAGCTGAGCCGGTGGGTCGTCGGCTCAGGCACGAGCCGATGCATCAGGCCGACTGAGGTCGGCCAGCACAGCCAGCAGGCGCGGCGCGAGGCGCTCAGCCGCGGCCTGGCCGACACCCAGGCGGGTAGCGAGTTCGGCGGCATCGGCCGGGGGACGTTCGAGTAGCGAGCGCAGCACCGAGGTGGAGCACACGGCCACGTCGGCAACACCGGCGGCCCGAGCCACATCGGCGCGCCAGGCGCGCAGCGTGTCGAACGGGTCGACCGGTGTGGTGCGACGCTGTTCGGGCGGTGGACCGGTAGGCGTGGGTGCCACCAACGCATCGTTCACTGCCGCCAGCCACGGGCTGGGACCGGTGGTCTTGCCGCCGCGTGTGTCGGCTGAGGTGATGACCAGTTCGTCGGCGGCGCGTGTGAGGGCCACGTGGAACAGCCGCGACTCCTCGGCCCGCTGGGCGGTCGAGCCCGACGAGGAATGTGGCACCAGGCCTGCCTCGACGCCCGTGACCACGACGGCGCCCCACTCGCGGCCCTTCGCTGCGTGGAACGTGAGCAGCGCAACCGCCGGCTGCCCGTCGTCGGTCTCGAGGTCTTCGAACGGCTGGCGGGCATCGAGCCATGACTGCAGGCCGCCGGAATCGCCGCTGGTGAGGTAACGGTCGGCCTCCTCGGCCACACGCATCCGGATGGGGTCGGCGTCGTCGCTCGCCCACACCGCGTCGATCCAGGCGGCGAGTTGTTCGCGTCCGCCGGTGCGCACTGCCTCGGCGACGCAGCGTTCGAGCGGCGAGGCCCCGACCGTGCGCAACACCGGCACTCCAACCCGCGCCAGCGCCCGCGACAGCACGGCGAGTTGGTCGTTGGTGCGGGCCAGCACCGCCACCTGCCGGGCGCCGTGGCGCACCATCAGCGGGCGCACCGAATCGGCCACCCAGCGGGCCTCGGCCTGCTCGTCGGCGAACGAGTGCACCGTCGGGATGCGGCCGTCGTTGCGTCGCGACACGGTGTCGTCGGCGACCCCCATGGGTGCCAGCGCTGCGGCCCCGGCCCGCACCACCTGGGGTGTGCAGCGGTAGTTGCCCTGCAGACGCACGATGGTGACGCCCGGCAGGTGGCGTTCGACCTCGTCGAGCAGGGTGGGGTCGGCGCCGTTCCAGCCGTAGATGGCCTGGCGCGGATCGCCCACCAGGCAGATGTCGGCGCGTCCGCCACGGATGTGCTCGAGCAGCGCGAACTGCAACGGGTTGAGGTCTTGGGCCTCGTCGACGAACAGGTGCCGGAAGCGCCAACGCACGATGTCGGTGAAGGTGGCGTCGCGGCGCATCGCGTCGAGCAGGCCCTCGAGCAGGTCGTCGAAGTCGAGTACTCCCCGGCGGCGCTTCAGCGCGGTGTACCGCTCGGCGAACCGCACGTGCTGCTCGGGAGTGAGGGCCAGTCGGCGCTTCGCCATGCGGCTCGCGGAGGCTATGTCGGATGACGCCACCATGCGGGCACGCGCCCAATCGAGGTCGGCCAGCGCGGCGGCCGGCTCGACGGCGATGCGCGTTTCGGTGAGCACCTCGCGGGCCAGCCTCATCCGGTCGGGCGCCACTGCCGGTGCGGTCGTTCCCGCTGCTGCTGCCCGGTCGCGGAGAAGCCGCAGCGCCACCGAGTGGAACGTGCCGGATTCGATGCGCTCGCTGATGTCGAGGCGGCGCAGTCGGCGGCGCAGTTCGCCAGCGGCATCGCGGGTGAACGTGAGCACGAGGACATGCCGCGGATCGGCCGAGCCGTTGCCGATGCGGTAGGCGATCCGCCGGGTGAGCACACGTGTCTTGCCGGAACCGGCCGAGGCGATGATGGCGAGCGGCGACGCGTCGGTGACGACCGCCTCACGCTGGCGATCGTCGAGCCCGGCGACGATGTGATCCGTTCCCACGCCGTCACGATAGGGCTACGCTTCAGCCGTGCCGTACGCATCGAAGAACCTGAACCCGGGCGAGACCATCGCCGTCGATATGCACCCCCACTGGTGGTATTTCGCCGAGCCGGCGTTCGCGCTGCTCGGTTCCATCGTGTTGGGCATCATCGTGCTCACCAACGACAGCGACGGGACGATCAACAAGCTGCTCTCGTGGTTGTCGATCGCGCTGCTGGTGGGCACCGCCCTGTGGCTGCTCGGCCGCTACCTGAAGTGGGCCACCACCAACTTCGTCGTCACCAACCAGCGGGTCATCTACCGCTCGGGCTTGTTCGCCAAGCGTGGCGTCGAGATCCCCGTCGGCCGCGTCAACAACGTGAACTTCAGCCAGGGCATCTTCGAGCGCATGGTGGGTGCCGGCGACCTGCTCATCGAGTCGGGTGGCGAGGACGGACAGTCGCGCTTCACCGACATCCGCCACCCCGACAACGTGCAGCGCATGATCCATGTGCAGCAGCAGGCGGCGGTCGACCGCAGCAACGGCCGTCCGGCCGCCGAGCCGGCGCCGTCGGTCGATGTCGCCGATCAACTCGAGCGCCTGGAGGGGATGCTGCAGCGCGGCACCCTCACTGCCGAGGAGTTCGAGTCGCAGAAGCGCAAGTTGCTGGGCGGCTGACGGGCGCGTGCGCGTCGTCAGCCTCGTCCCGTCGATCACCGAGACACTGCTCGCCTGGCGTGTGCCGGTCGTCGCCTGTACCCGGTTCTGCGAGCAGCCGTCGCTGCCCACTGTGGGAGGGACGAAGGATCCCGACGTGGCGGGCATCATTGCGCTAGCGCCCGATGTGGTGGTGGTCGACCGTGAGGAGAACCGCCGCGACGATGCCGAGGCGCTCAGCGCTGCCGGCCTGGCAGTGCATGTCACCCACGTCACCGACGTGGTGCACGTGCCGGCGATGCTGCGCGACCTGGCCGCGGCCGTGGGTGTCGACGTCGATCAGGAGGTCGGTGCCGCCGTGCCGCCGTCGGCCGATGCGCCGTGGGCGACGGCGCTGGTGCCCATCTGGCGGCGGCCCTGGATGGTGCTCGGGCCCGACACCTACGGTGCCACGCTGCTCAGCGCACTCGGTGTGCGCACCGTTCCGGTCGATGTCGACGTGCGCTATCCCGAACTCGACGCCGAGGCGATGACCGCGCTGCAGCCCGATCTGGTGGTGCTGCCGTCGGAGCCGTATCCCTTCACCGAGCGCCATGTGGCCGAGGTGCAGCGACTTCTGTCATCGAGCCGGGTGATGCTGGTCGACGGGCGCGATCTGCTGTGGTGGGGTGTGCGCACCCCGACGGCGCTCGAGCGGCTCAGGGCCGTCCTGCGTGAGCAGCCGGC
>JBIKLX010000165.1:0-7171 GCA_044359565.1 Ilumatobacteraceae bacterium | reverse complement strand
GCCACGGCATCCATCGCCACCCCCGATCGCATCCAGCAGGTCGGCGAACTGCTGCGCCGCGGTCTCGGTGTCGACCGGGTGCACGACGCGACGCGTATCGACCCCTGGTTCCTCGACCAGATGAGCCTCATCCACGAAGAGCGCGAGGCGCTGGCCGAACTCGGCCTGGCGGCGATGGACACGCGCGCCTGGCGGCGGGCCAAGCGACTCGGCTTCGGCGACGCCCAGCTGGCATACCTCTGGCAGGTCGACGAATTGACGGTACGCGCAGAGCGCGAGGCCGCCGGGGTGATACCCACCTACAAGACGGTCGACACCTGTGCCGCCGAATTCGACGCCACCACGCCCTACCACTACAGCACCTACGAGGACGAGAACGAGGTGCGCCCCAGCGACCGGCCGCGGGTGGTCATCCTCGGCAGCGGCCCGAACCGCATCGGGCAGGGCATCGAGTTCGACTACTGCTGTGTGCACGCGTCGTTCTCGCTGCGCGAGGCCGGCTACGAGACCGTGATGGTGAACTGCAACCCCGAGACGGTCAGCACCGACTACGACACGAGCGATCGTCTCTACTTCGAGCCGCTCACCCGCGAAGACGTGCTGAACGTCATCGCCGCCGAAACCGTGGCCAGCGGGGGAGTGGCACCCAAGGTCATCGTGTCGCTCGGTGGGCAGACACCCCTGAAGTTGGCCGGCCTGCTGCCCGCCGACATCGTTGCCGGCACCTCGCCTGCATCGATCGACCTGGCCGAGGACCGCGAGAAGTGGAACGCGCTCTGCGACGAACTGCGCATCCCGCAGCCACCGGGAGGCACCGCCAGCGACCTGGAGCAGGCGTTGCAGATCGTCGACCGCATCGGCTTCCCGGTGCTCGTGCGTCCCAGCTACGTGCTGGGCGGTCGGGCCATGCAGATCGTGCACGACCGCAACCACCTCGCCCGGGCGATGGCCGAGCTGGCCGGGTTCGGCACGCTGGGCCGTGAGGGCGGGCTGTCGGCCGAGCGGCCGGTGCTGATCGACCGTTTCCTCGAAGACGCCACCGAGGTCGATGTCGATGCCATCCGCGACCACACCGGCGACGTGCTCATCGGTGGGGTCATGGAACATGTCGAGGAGGCCGGCGTGCACAGCGGCGACTCGGCGTGCGCGATCCCGCCGCAGACGCTGCCGGCGTGGGTGGTGGAGGTGATCGAGGCGTACGTGCGCTCCATCGCCGGCGCGCTCGACGTGCGCGGCCTCATCAACGTGCAGTTCGCCGTATCGGGCACCACCGTCTACGTCATCGAGGCGAACCCGCGCGCCAGCCGCACGGTGCCCTTCGTGGCCAAGGCGACGGGCGTGCCGCTGGCCAAGGTGGCCACCCGGGTGATGCTCGGCGCCACGCTCGTCGAACTGCGCGCCGAAGGGCTGCTGCGCACCCCGTCCGACCACGGCCATGTCGCCATCAAGGAGGCCGTGCTGCCGTTCAGCCGGTTCCCCGAGGTCGACACGGCACTCGGGCCGGAGATGCGATCCACCGGTGAAGTGATGGGCATCGACGCCACGTTCGGCAAGGCGTTCTTCAAGGCCGAGCTCGCCGCAGGCACGGTGCTGCCCTCCAGCGGCACGGTGTTCTTGTCATTGGCCGACGGCGACAAGCCTGCCGGCCTAGTGGTGGCCAAACGCCTGCGCCAGCTCGGCCTCGGCATCGCCGCCACCAGCGGCACCGCCGCCTACCTCGCCCGTTTCGACCAGCCGGTCGACCTGGTGGTGGGCAAGGTCAGCGAAGGTGCCGACCTCACCGCCGTCGACCTCATCGCCGACGGCAAGGTGGTGTTCGTCATCAACACCCCGCAGGGCCGTGGAGGCCGCACCGACGGCGAACAGATCCGCAAGGCCGCGAACTCGAACCACGTCAGCTCGGTCACCACGGTCGAGGCCGCGCTGGCGGCGGTGCAGGGCATGGCCGAACAGGCCGGCCGCGAGATCTCGGTGCGGTCGCTGCAGGAGTATCACGCCCGGTGAGCATCGGCCGAGGGCGGCGGGGACGGTTCACCGTGCCCCCCGGGCTCGACGCCCGGGTGAACGTCGGTTCTGTCGAGTTGCCGAACCCGCTGCTGCTCGCCTCCGGTACCGCCGGTTACGGCGCCGAACTGGCCGACTACCTCGACCTCGCCGAGGTGGGCGCCGTGGTCACCAAATCGCTCGCGCCCTATCGATGGGACGGTAATCCTCCGCCCCGCGTGCACACCGCAGGGTTCGGGATGATCAACGCCGTCGGGCTGCAGGGGCCCGGTGTCGAGCACTGGCTGCGCGAGGAACTGCCTGCGCTGCTCGATCGCGGTGCTCGGGTGGTGGCCAGCATCTGGGGTCGCAGCCTCGACGACTACCGACGTGCCGCCGACATGCTCGCCGACGCCCCGTCGGGCGTGGTGGCCGTCGAGGTGAACCTGTCGTGCCCGAACCTGGAGGGTCGGCGCGGCATCTTCGCCCACGATGCCGACCTCTCGGCTGCGGTGGTCGCGGCCACGGCAGGCTGTGCTCGGCCGCGCTGGGCGAAACTCAGCCCGAACACCGACCGGGTGGTGGAGGTGGCGCTGGCGGTGCGCGACGCGGGTGCCGAAGCCGTCACGCTGGTGAACACGCTGCTCGGCATGGTGATCGACGAGCGCACCCTGCGCCCAGCGCTCGGTGCGGGCGGCGGCGGCCTGTCGGGCAGAGGGATCCACCCGGTGGCAGTTCGGGTGGTGCACGACGTGCATGCGGCGTTACCCGATCTGCCCATCGTCGGGCTCGGCGGGGTGTCGACAGGCTGGGACGCGATCGAACTGATGCTGGTCGGTGCCTCGGCCGTGGGGGTGGGAACGGCTACCTTCGCCGATCCGCGCGCGGCGGCACGTGTGTTCGCCGAGATGACGTCGTGGGCGGTCGACCGACGGGTGACGGCGCTCTCCCTGCTCACCGGCGCTGTCAATCGGCCCATCTGAGCCAGCGCTCGGAGATGCCGGTCGATACGGGGGTCGCACGGCTAGGGTGGACGTCATGGCTACACCCCCTGTACTCACCCCCGAACAGCGCGCCGCTGCCCTTGCAAAGGCCGCCGAGGTCCGCACGGCTCGCGCCGCAGTGAAGAACCGTTTGAAGCTCGGCTCCATCACCCTCGCCGAAGCGCTCGCATCCACCGACGAGACCATCAGCAAGTTGAAGGTCGTCTCGCTGCTCGAGTCGCTGCCTGGCGTGGGCAAGGTCAAGGCCCGCAAGCTCATGGAGGAGATCGGCATCGCCGACAACCGCCGTGTCCAGGGCCTCGGCCAGCAGCAAAAGGCAGCACTGCTCGAGCAACTCGGCAAGTGAGTCGGTGAGGCCATGGCGGCCTCGGCGCCACTGATCTTCATCGTCTCCGGCCCCGGTGGGGTCGGCAAGGGCACGATTGTCCGCGCGTTGGTCCAACGCGACCCTGGGCTGTGGCTCAGTCGGTCGTGGACCACTCGCGGGCAACGCCCTGGCGAAGCATCCGACAGTTACGTGTTTTCGTCGCGGGCCGACTTCGAGCGTCGCATCGCCGATGGCGGGTTCCTCGAGTGGACATCGTTCCTCGACAACTACTACGGCACCCCTACCCCCGACCTCGACAGCCCGGCGCTCGCCGGGCGCGACGTCGTGCTCGAGATCGAGGTGAACGGAGCACGCCAGGTGAAAGCACTGCATCCCGATGCCGTGCTCATCTTCGTGCTGCCCCCCTCGCGTGAGGAACAGGCGCGCCGCCTGCGCGGTCGCGGCGATCCCGACGACAAGGTCGACCAACGCGTACGGAAGGCCGAGGAAGAAGAGCCGATCGGTCGGGCGTTGGCCGACCACATCGTGGTGAACGACGATCTCGGACGCACCGTCGACGAGATGATCGGGCTCATCCAGAACCACCGCAACCGTCGCCGCGAGCACCACGCCGGCGTCTGAACCAGGTAGGCTGCCGTGCCCCTTCAGGAGGATCACCCGTTATGCAGCGCACGCACGACACCATGATGACCCCGCCGATCGAGGATCTGCTCGCGACGGTCGATTCGAAGTTCAGCCTCGTCACGCTCGGCGCCCGGCGCGCACGACAGATCCAGACCTACGTGAACTCGCTCAGCGACGGCCTCGGCCACATGGTTCCCCCGCAGGTCGTCACGGGCCCCGGGCACAAGCCGCTCAGCATCTCCTTCGAAGAGATCGCGGCCGGCAAGATCGTGCGGGTCGACGAGGTCGAGGAGGCCGACGAGGCCGCCGACGCCACGGCCGACGACGCCGACTGATCTCCGGCAGGCAGGGCCGCACCGTGCTCGCGGGGCGTCGCATCGTCGTCGGTGTCACTGGTGGCATCGCTGCGTACAAGGCGGTCGAGGTGTGCCGCCGTCTCGTCGACGCAGGTGCCCACGTCGTACCGGTCATGACCAAGGGCGCCGAGCATTTCATCGGTCGCACCACGTTGTCGGCGCTGTGCAGCGAACCGGTGCAGACGTCGCTGTGGGATGAGGCCAGCCCCATTCCGCATACCCGCCTCGGCCAGAGTGCCGATCTCGTGCTCGTGGTGCCTGCAACGGCCCGGCTCATCGGGGCCTACGCCGCTGGTCTGTCCACCGACCTGCTCACCAACACCCTGCTCGCCACTCGGGCCCCTGTGGTGGTGTGCCCGGCGATGCACACCGAAATGTGGGAGCACCCGGCCGTGGTCGAGAACCTGGCCGTTCTGCGTCGCCGCGGGGTACACATCGTCGAACCCGACGAGGGCCGCCTCGCCGGTGGCGATCTCGGCACAGGCCGTCTCGCCGCGCCCGAGCGCATCGTCGCCGAGGTCGAGCGCGTCTTGGGCGACGGCCCGCTGCAGGGCTTGCATGTCGTGGTCAGCGCCGGTGGCACGCGCGAACCAATCGACGCAGTGCGGGTCATCGCCAACCGCAGCAGCGGCAAGCAGGGCTATGCCATTGCGGCCGAAGCAGCGGCTCGGGGCGCACGGGTGACGCTCGTGTCGACCGTCGACCTGCCGATGCCTGCGGGAGCCACCGTGGTGCAGGTCGAGACAGCCGCACAGATGCAGGCCGCAATCACCGAACTGGCCGCTGCCGCAGACGTGGTGGTGATGGCAGCTGCAGTGGCCGACTTCCGCCCGGTGCATCAGGCCGAGGGGAAGATCAAGAAGCACGACGGCGTCCCGCAGATCGTCCTCGAGCCGACTCCCGACATCCTCGCCGGTCTCGGCGCCACCAAGCGTTCTGGGCAGGTGCTGGTTGGTTTCGCAGCCGAAACCTCCGATCTCGTCGCCAACGCCACCGACAAGATGCGTCGCAAGCATCTCGACCTGATGGTGGCCAACGACGTCGGCGCCCCTGGTGTCGGGTTCCAACACGACACCAACGCCGTCACCCTGCTCCGCCCCGATGCCGACCCGGTCACTGTCTCGCTGCGCGACAAGCGCGCCATCGCAGCGGTGGTACTGGATAGCGTGTCAGCCATTCGTGTAGCCGGTTCGGCCGGTTGATCGTCACCGAGGAGACTCACCCCGTGAGCAAGTTCACCTTCACGTCCGAGAGCGTCACCGAGGGCCACCCCGACAAGATGGCCGACCAGGTCAGCGATGCGGTGCTCGATGCGATTCTCAACGAGGATCCCAACGGACGTGTGGCGTGCGAGACGCTGCTCACTACGGGCCTGTGTGTCATCGCCGGCGAGATCACCACCTCGGCCTACGTCGACATTCCCAAGTTGGCCCGCGGGGTCATCAACTCCATCGGCTACGACAATGCGGCCTACGGTTTCGACGGCAACACGTGCGGCGTCATCGTCAGCATCGACGAGCAGAGTGCCGACATCGCCCAGGGCGTCGACGCCAGCGAAGAGGTTCGCGGCGGCAAAGCAGGCGAGGACTACCTCAACAGCCAGGGCGCGGGCGACCAGGGCATGATGTTCGGCTACGCCTGCGACGAGACCCCCGACCTCATGCCGCTGCCCATCTGGACCGCACACCGCCTGGCCGAGCGGTTGTCGGAGGTGCGCAAGACCGGCGCCGTGCCGTACCTGCGGCCCGACGGCAAGACCCAGGTCACCTTCGAGTACGAGAACGGCAAGCCGGTGCGGCTGTCGGCGGTGCTCATCAGCACCCAGCACCAAGACGGCATCGATCGCGACACCGTCATCCGGCCCGACCTCATCGAGCAGGTCGTGCTGCCCACCGTGCCCGCCCAGTTCGCCGACGACGGGTACGACATCTACGTCAACCCCACCGGCAAGTTCGTCATCGGCGGGCCACACGGCGACACCGGCCTCACCGGCCGCAAGATCATCGTCGACACCTACGGTGGCATGGGCCGTCACGGTGGCGGCGCCTTCAGCGGAAAAGACCCCAGTAAGGTCGACCGTTCGGCTGCGTACGCCGCCCGCTGGGTGGCCAAGCACGTGGTCGCCGCGGGTGCTGCCAGCCGGTGCGAGGTGCAGGTTGCGTACGCCATCGGCATGGCCCACCCGGTCAGCATCCTGGTCGAGACCTTCGGTACCCACACCGTCGACCCGGCCACCATCGAGCAGGCCGTCCGCGCTGTGTTCGATCTGCGCCCAGCCGCCATTGTGCGCGACCTCGACCTGAAGCGTCCCATCTACCGCGACACCGCCGCCTACGGGCACTTCGGTCGTCACCGCCCCAACTTCAGCTGGGAGCACCTCTCGCGCCTCGACGCGTTCACGAGTGAAGTCGGCCTCGGCTGACACCTTGCTGACCGCGACGGTTGTTCCCGACGTCACCGGTCTCGACAAGCAGTTCGACTACATCGTCCCCGACGCGCTGCGCGACCGGGTACAGGTGGGCTCGATGGTGCGCGTGCCCCTGCACGGGCGCCGGGTCGGCGGCTGGGTGGTGCGGATCGGTCCACCCGACCCGTCGGTCGACGTCGCTCGGCTGCTGCCCATCGCGATCTGGTCTGGGCATGGCCCGTCTGCCGAGGTAATCGAACTCGCATCGTGGGCAGCTCACCGGTGGGCCGCCGGTCGACCGCGGCCCCTGCTCGCCACGGCTAGCCCACACTCGATGGTGCGAGCCCTCGTGGGGCGACCGATCGGAGCCGATCCGGCAGCGGCATCGCTGCCGGCGACGACGGAGGTCCGACTCGGTCGTCTCTTGGCCGACGGTGGCGGTGTGCTGCGCGTCAGCCCCTCCGACGAC
>JBIKLX010000027.1:0-25308 GCA_044359565.1 Ilumatobacteraceae bacterium | reverse complement strand
CTGGCCTTGTCGCAGTAGTAGTGGCCGAGGCCGGTGGCGACGATGCCGGTCACCTTGTTCGACGTGGCGTACAGCGAGTTGTAGAAGTACGGGATCACGTAGGGGATGTCGGCGTTGGCGATCGTCTGGATACGCGACACCGGCTCCTTGCGGTCCTCGAGAGTGAGGGCTGCCTGATAGTCCTTCACTGCCTGCTTGAACTCTTCGCTGTTGTAGTGCGCCGAGTTCCACTCGCCGGTGGAGTACGCCTTCACCAGGTACACGTCGGGCACACCGCGGTTGCCGTAGTCGACGATGCCGAACTCTTCGCCGCCGTCGCAGCCAGCCGGCTCGTTGGTGCTGTCGTACACCTTGCACCAACGGTCGTAGAAGGTGTCGGTGGACTCGACGTTGAGCGTCACGTCCATGCCGATCTCCTTCAGCTGGCTCTGCATCACCTCGGCCAGCTGCGGGATCTCCTGCAGCTTCGGCACATGCATGGTGATGGCGAGGCCCGGCTTGCCGGCTTCTTCGAGCAGGGCCTTGGCCTTGTCGATGTCACGCTCGCGCTGGGGCTGGGCGCTGTCGAAGAACTCGTACACCGGAGCGATCGGGTGGTCGTTGCCGAGGTCGCCCTTGCCCTGGAGGGCGATGTCGATGCAGGCCTGGCGGTCGATCGCCAGCGCGATGGCCTCGCGGATCTTCACATCGGTGAACGTGCCCTCGCGGACGTTCATCCACAGCTGGCGGTGCGCCGCGCCGCGGATGGCCACCACAGTGAAGTCGGGGTTGTTGACGATGGCCTCGCCACCGACCATCGAGAACTGCACGATGGCATCGGCTGCGCCGCCCTGCAGGCCGGTGACCTGGGTGGCGATGTCGTCGCTGAAGATGAACTCGAGCCCGTCGAGGACGGGACGGCCACCCCAGTAGTCGGCGTTGGCCTCGAACGTTGCGCCCATGGCGACGTCGTACTTCGCCAGTTTGAACGCGCCGGTGCCGTTGGGTGCCTGGTCGAGCGTGGTGCCGGTGGTGAACGCGGCCGGCGTGATGACGGTCTGCGGGTTCCAGTGGCAGACGTTGTACGGGAACTGGCCATCGGGCGCCGTCAGCGTCATGGTGACCGTGTGGTCGTCGACAGCCGTGCAGCCGCCCGGATCCATGTACGCCGACAACTTGCCGGCTTCGATCATGCGATCCATCGTCGCCACCACATCGGCCGACGTGAAGTCGGTTCCGTCGTGCCACTTCACACCCTTGCGCAGGTTGAAGGTCCACACGCTGCCGTCGGCGTTGGGCTCCCACGACTCGGCGAGCATCGGCGCCAACGCGGCACCCTCACCAGGACCGCAGAGGTACTCGAAGGCCGTGACCACGGGGGTGTAGGCGCCGAGGTTGTCCATGGCCACCGGGTCGAGCGGGCTGCCGGGGCGCTGCGCCGCGATGCGCAGCATGCCGCCACCGCTCGGAGCGGGGGCGGTTGTCTCGGTGCCGCCGGCTGTCGTTTCGGTGCCGCCAGCCGCCGTGGTCTCGGTGCCACCGCCGGCCGTGGTGCTGGTGCTCTCGTCGTCGTCGCCGCACGCAGCGATGACCGAGCCCATGAACGCCGCGCTCAAACCGACGACGCTGCCACGCACGAGGAACGAACGCCGCGAGACGGAACCGCTCGCGAACGCATCGACGACCTCTTGCTGGAGCGGGCCGATGGAGCCGCGCAACTTGTCGAACTCTGATGTCATGTATCCCCCTGGAAGTGAGTGGACCGAAGTATTGAAACTTCGGTCACTTTTACACTAGTGCTGGCCGGTGTGGCGGGTCAACGACCCCCCACCGCGCGGGAGGTCTGCGTCTAGCATCCGGCTCGCCGGCAGAGTGGCAGGCGCCGCCGCCTCCGCCGCATCACCAGGGAGACCGAGCCGTGACGATCGACGAACAGCAAGCACCGCGACGACGCAGCGGAGGTCGTGCTGCCCGCGCCGCTGCGCGCGCCGGCGGGTCGGCCGACACTCCCCCATACATCACCAGAGAGATCCCGCCCTACGAGCTGCTGTCGTCCGACGGCCTCGACGTGGTCGAGGCACACGCCGACCGCATCCTCGCCGAGGTGGGCATCGAGATCCGTGGCGACGACGAAGCCGTGGCGCTCTTCCGGGCTGCGGGCGCCCAGGTCGATGGCATCACCGTCCGCTTCGAGCCGGGCATGGTGCGGGCTCTGTGTTCCACCGCACCGCGCGAGTTCACCCAGTTGGCCCGCAACCCTGATCGGTCGGTGCAGATCGGCGGCAACAACGTCGTGCTCGCCCCCGCCTACGGTTCGCCGTTCGTGCACGACCTCGAGCAGGGTCGCCGCTACGGCACCATTGCCGACTTCGAGAACTTCGTGAAGTTGGCCTACGCCACCCCGTACCTGCACCACAGCGGCGGCACTGTGTGTGAACCCGTCGACGTACCGGTGAACAAGCGCCACCTCGACATGGTGTACGCCCACCTCCGCTACAGCGACAAGGGGTTCCTCGGGTCGGTCACCGCGCCGTACCGGGCCGCCGACAGCATCGAGATGGCCCGCATCGTGTTCGGCGCCGACGTGGTCGACACCTCGTGCGTGGTGATGGGCAACGTCAACGCCAACTCGCCACTGGTGTGGGATGCCACCATGACGGGCGCGCTGAAGACCTATGCCCTGGCCAACCAGGCACCCATCGTGGTGCCGTTCATCCTCGGTGGCGCGATGGGGCCGGTCACCACGGCCGGTGCGGTGGCCCAGTCGCACGCCGAGACCATGGTGGGTGTGGCGCTCGGACAACTCGTCCGGCCCGGATCGCCCGTCATCTACGGCAACTTCCTGTCGTCGATGGCATTGCGGAGTGGCAGCCCCACGTTCGGTACGCCCGAACCGGCGCTCGGCTCGCTCATCGTCGGTCAGTTGGCGCGTCGGGTGGGCCTGCCGCTGCGTTGCGCAGGCGCGTTCACCTCGTCGAAGCTGCCGGACGGCCAGGCGATGATGGAGAGCGCCGTCAGCTTCATGTCGGCCCTGCAGTGCGGGGCCAACTACATCCTCCACTCGGCCGGATGGCTGGAAGGGGCGTTGTCGATGGGGTACGAGAAGTTCATGCTCGATCTCGATCTGTGCGGTGCCGCCCACACGTATCTGAAGGGCGTGTCGATCGACGAGGACCAGTTCGCCATGGACGCTTTCGCCGAGGTGGGCCCGGGCAAGCACTTCTTCGGCTCGCAGCACACCCTGCGGCACTACGAGACAGCGTTCTACGACGCGCCGCTCAGCGACAACAACTCGTTCGAGCAGTGGCGCGACTCGGGCAGCCAACCGTCGGAGGTGCGCGCCACGGCGCTGTGGAAGCGGACCCTGGCCAACTACGAGGCGCCACCGATCGACGACGCCATCGACGAAGAGCTCCGCGAGTTCATCGCCCGCCGCAAGGCCGAGATGCCCGACCAGTGGTACTGACATGAGCGCCCACGGACGATGCATGTGCGGCGCGGTGCGCTTCGACGTCACCGGCGAACTCCGCCCGGTGGTGAACTGCCATTGCCACCGCTGCCGGCGATGGAGCGGCCACTACTGGGCAGCCACGGCCACGTCGCCCGACGAGCTCAGATTCGAATCGGGCGAAGACGCCGTGTCGTGGCACTCCCCCGCCGAGGGCATCGAGTACGGGTTCTGCTCGCAGTGCGGTTCGTCGCTGTTCTGGCGACTCGCCGATCGTTCCGACCTCGTCTCCATCAGCGCCGGCTGTCTCGACCAACCCACCGGCCTGCACACCACGGCGCAGATCTGGATGGCCGAGCACGGCGACTACCACCCGCCGCTGCCTGGCCTCATCGAGCACGAGTACGACTGAACCATGGCCGACGACCCGCTGCTCGCACCCTTCACGCTGAAGCACCTCACGCTGCGCAACCGCATCTTCTCGTCGGCGCACGAGCCCGCCTACTCCGAAGACGGCATGCCGAAGGACCGCTACCGCGCCTATCACGTCGAGAAGGCGAAGGGCGGTGTAGCGATGACGATGACCGCCGGGTCCGCCGTGGTGTCGCCCGACAGTCCGCCCGCGTTCGGCAACCTCCACGCCTGGAACGACGACATCGTGCCGTGGCTGCGGGCCATGACCGACGAGATCCACGAGCACGGTGCCGTAGCGATGATCCAGATCACCCACCTCGGGCGGCGTACCGGATGGGGGCAGGACGACTGGCTGCCGGTGGTGGCGCCGTCGCGCCTGCGTGAACCCGCCCACCGCAACCACCCAAAGGAAGCCGAGCAGTGGGACATCGACCGCATCGTCGGCGAGTACGCCGATGCTGCCGAGCGCATGGTTGCGGGCGGCATGGACGGCATCGAGATCGAGTCGTACGGGCACCTGTTCGACCAGTTCTGGTCGCCCGCCACCAACCGCCGCACCGATCTGTACGGTGGGTCGGTCGAGAACCGGATGCGCTTCTCGCTCGAGGTCTTGCACGCCGTGCGTCGCCGGATCGGGCCCGATGTAGTGCTGGGGCTGCGCATGGCGGTGGACGAGCGCATGCGCGAAGCGGGGGCTGACGGCTTCGACGAGCCGGCGGGCCTGGTGATGTTGCGCCGGGTGTGCGCCGACGGGCTGATCGACTTCGTCAACGTCATCCGCGGCAACGTGGCCGACGAGGTAGCGCTCACCGAGGTGATCCCCATCCACGGCATGGCGTCGGCGCCGCACCTCGATGTGACCGGGCGAGTGAAGGCACTGCTCGCCGAGGTGGCGCCGCACGTGGCGGTGCTGCACGCGGCGAAGGTCGACGACGTCGCCACCGCACGGCACGCCGTACGCGAGGGTCTGGTCGACCTCATCGGCATGACCCGTGCCCAGATGGCCGAGCCGCATCTGGTGCGCAAGATCCAGATCGGCGCCGAGCACACCATCCGCCCCTGCGTGGGCGCAACCTACTGCCTCGACCGCATCTACCAGGCGGGCGAGGCGCTGTGCATCCACAACGCGGCCATCGGCCGCGAGTTGGCGATGCCGCATGTCATCGAGCGCGCCGACCGCATCCGCCGAGTGGTGGTCGTGGGTGCGGGGCCGGCTGGACTCGAGGCGGCACGGGTGAGCGCAGAGCGCGGTCATGACGTCGTGCTGCTCGAGGCGATGCCGTGGGCGGGTGGGCAGTTGCGCCTGGCTGCTCGCAACCCTCGCCGCCGCGACCTCATCGGCATCGTCGACTGGCGGGTGGCCGAGCTCGACCGCCTCGGTGCAGCGGTGCGCTACGACACCTTCGCCGACGCCGACCTCATTGCATCGCTGGGTCCTGATGTCGTGATCGTCGCCACCGGTGGCCTCCCCCAACTACCGCACCTCGACGAGGGCGCGAATCTGCTCACCTCGTCGTGGGATGTGGTGGGAGGCGATGTGCGCCTCACGGGCGACGTGCTGCTGTACGACGACGACGGCTCGCACTCGGCGATGACCACGGCCGAGATGCTCGTCCGCTCGGGGGTGCGACTCGAGATCGTCACCCCCGAACGCACCCTCGGCATCGATGTGGGCGGCATGAACCTGGTGCCCTACGCCCGGGCGTTCAACGAGACCGATACTCGTGTCAGCCTGAACCAGCGGGTCGTGGCGGTGCGGCGACACGAGGGGCGCCTGCTGGCCGAGATCGGCAGCGGCCACAGCACCCACCGGCGCTCCGTGGTGGTCGACGCCGTGGTGGCCGACCATGGTGTGCTGGCCAACGACGACCTCTACCACCAACTCGTGCCCGGGTCGGTGAACCTCGGCGAGGTCGACCACGACGCCCTGCGAGCCGGGCAGCCCCAGACCGTCGTGCGCAACACCGACGGCGCCTATCGCCTGCTGCGCATCGGCGACGCCGTGGCCGGTCGCAACATCCACGCCGCCGTCTACGACGCGCTGCGGATCTGCCACCTGCTCTGACGCGCCCACCGGATGTGGACCGGTGGGTGACGCAGAGGTGAACGTTCGTGTTCCGCATCGTGGAAGGGTTCCATCATCCGGAATCTGTTTGCTATTCTTGGGACGAACGTTCCGTGTCTGGGGGTCCCCACATGTCATTTCCGTCCGATCTCGCCATTGCTCGCGCCGCGACGCTGGCACCGCTCACCGACATCGCCGCGCAGATGGGCATCGGCCCGCACCTGCTCGAGGCCCACGGTGACGAGCTCGCCAAGATCCGCCTCGAGGCCATCGACGAGCTGAGCGACCGGCCGAAGGCCAAGTACGTCGTCGTCACGGCCATCACCCCCACCCCGCTCGGCGAGGGCAAGACCACCACCACGGTCGGCCTCGGCCAGGCGATGAAGCACATCGGCAAGAAGGCCGTCATCAGCCTGCGCCAGCCCAGCATGGGCCCCACCTTCGGTATCAAGGGCGGCGCCGCTGGCGGCGGCTACAGCCAGGTCATCCCGATGGAGTTGCTGAACCTGCACCTCACCGGCGACTTCCACGCCGTCACCGCCGCCCACAACCTGCTGTCGGCCATGGTCGACAACCACCTCCACCAGGGCAACGAGCTCGGCCTCGACATGCACAACATCACCTGGCGCCGTGTGCTCGACGTGAACGACCGCAGCCTGCGCAACATCATCGTCGGCCTCGGCGGGAAGATGGACGGCGTCACCCGCCAGACCGGCTTCGACATCACCGCTGCCTCCGAAGTGATGGCCATCTTCGCCCTGTCGACCTCGCTGGAAGACATGCGCGCCCGGATGGGCCGCATCGTGGTGGGCTACACCCCCGACGGCGAACCCGTCACCGCCGAGCAGTTGAAGGCCGCCGGTTCCATGGCTGTCATCATGCGCGAGGCGCTGAAGCCCAACCTGTTGCAGACCCTCGAGCACACCCCGGTCATCGTGCACGCCGGCCCGTTCGGCAACATCGCCCACGGCAACTCGTCGATCGTCGGCGACCTCATCGGCATCCGCGGTGGCGACTACCTCATCACCGAGGCCGGCTTCGGCGCCGACATGGGTGCCGAGCGCTTCTTCAACATCAAGTGCCGCACCTCGGGCATGGTGCCCGACGCTGCCGTGCTCGTCGCCACCGTGCGCGCCCTCAAGGCGCACAGCGGCAAGTTCAAGATCACGCCCGGCAAGCCCCTGCCCGCCGACCTGCTGGCCGAGAACCCCGACGACGTGCGCGCCGGTGCGGCCAACCTCATCAAGCAGATCGAGAACGTGAAAGTGCACGGCGTGTCGCCGGTCGTCGCCATCAACGCCTTCCCCGGCGACTTCGCCAGCGAGCACCAGGCCATCCGCGAGATCGCCGAGAGCGTGGGCGCCCGCGTGGCCGTGTGCACCCACTTCAGCGAGGGCGGCAAGGGCGCCACCGAACTGGCCCAGGCCGTGGTCGAGGCGTGCGACGAGCCGAGCAACTTCCAGTTCTGCTACGACGACGCCGACAGCCTGAAGACCAAGATCGAGAAGGTCGCCACGAAGATCTACGGCGCCGCCAAGGTCACCTACTCGGCCGCGGCCAACACCCAGCTCGACCGGTACGAGAAGAACGGTTACGGCAACCTGCCGGTCTGCATCGCCAAGACTCACCTGTCCATCAGCGCCGACGCATCGCTGAAGGGTGCGCCCACCGGCCACACGGTGAACGTGCGCGAGGCCCGCGCCAGCGTGGGCGCCGGGTTCGTCTACCCCATCTGCGGCGACATGACCACCATGCCCGGCCTCGGCTCGGCGCCCGCCGCGTCGATCATCGACTTCGACGAGCACGGCGAGATCGTGGGCCTGTCGTGACGGCCATCGTCATCGACGGCAACGTCGTCCGCGACACCATTCTCGCCGAGATCCGCGCCACCATCGATGCTGCCGGCAACCCGCCGGTGTGCCTCGCCACGGTGCTGGTGGGCGACGACAAGCCGAGCCAGAGCTACATCCGCTCGAAGCAGAAGAAGGCCGGCGAGGCGGGTATCCAATCGCGCCACACCGACCTGCCGGCCACGGCCAGCCAGGCGCAGGTGAACGACACGATTGCGGCGCTGGCCGCCGACCCCGGCGTGCACGGCATTCTGTGCCAGTTCCCGCTGCCCGACGGCCTCGACATGGAGCAGGTCCTCGACCAGATCCCGTTCGAGAAGGACGTCGACGGTCTCACCGAACGCTCGATGGGGCGCCTGGTGCGTGGCCAGTCGGGCCATGTCGGCTGCACTCCCCTCGGTGTGATGCGTCTGCTCGAGCGTTACCACGTGCCCACAGTCGGCAAGCGTGCGGTGGTGGTCGGCCGTTCCACGCTCACCGGTCTGCCGCAGGTGTTGCTACTCGGCCGCAAGGGCTGCGACGCCACGGTCACCCTCGCCCACTCGCGCACCCCCGCCGCCGACATGATCGAGATCTGCAGTGCGGCCGACATCATCGTCGCCTGCGCCGGCCAGGCCCGCATGATCACGGCCCAGCACGTGAAGCCCGGCGCGGCGGTCATCGACGTGGGCATCAGCCGCACCGAGGCCGGCCTCGTGGGCGACGTCGACTTCGACGCCGTGAAGGAGATCGCCGGCTGGATCACCCCGATGCCCGGCGGCACCGGCCCGATGACCATCGCCTGCCTGATGGAGAACACCCTCGCCGCCGCCCGCATGCAAGGCGCCTTCCCCGCCTGACAACCCCTGCGTTTGTGAGTCCGGCCCCGTACATCACGGCTCCGCTCACAATCGCCGCCTCGGTCCGGGTCGGCGCCCCCAGCGTTTGTGAGGAGAACCCTGTTCAACCGGGGTCTGCTCACAATCGCCGACTCGGTGCGGCCCAGCACCCTGCGTTTGTGAGCCAGGCCCCGTACAACACGGCTCCGCTCACAATCGTGCACTCGGTGGGGCGGTGAACTGTTGCGATTGTGAGTGGATCCCCGTACAGAACGGGTTTGCTCACAAACGCGAGAGGTCGGTGCGGGGGCGGGGGCGGGGGCTGGCTGTTCCATGATGCGGCACGGTGTCGTATGATGGAACACGTATGAGCACCGTGCAGTCGATCGACCGAGCCTTCGCCGTGCTCCGTTCGCTCACGTCGGGCCCGGCAGGGGTCACCCAGTTGGCCGAGCAGGTGGAACTGCCGAAGAGCACCGTGTCGCGGCTGCTGTCGACGCTCGAAGAGTTGGGTGTGGTCGAGCAGATCACCGCCGGCGGCAACTACCGGATCGGCCCGGGCCTCATCGAGATCGCCACGGCCGTGATGCCCGGGCGGTCGCTCGTGGCCGGCGCTCGGCCCCACCTGGTGGAACTCGCCCGTCGCACGGGCGAGGCAGCCGGGCTGTCGGTGCCCGACGGGC
This sequence comes from Ilumatobacteraceae bacterium, assembly GCA_044359565.1. Taxonomy (GTDB): domain Bacteria; phylum Actinomycetota; class Acidimicrobiia; order Acidimicrobiales; family Ilumatobacteraceae; genus VFMC01. Next base: position 16,051 of record JBIKLX010000027.1, on the reverse strand, counting down.
GCATGGCTCACTACGTCGACCAGGCCGACTCCGACAACCAGGTGCAGGTGCGCGACTGGACCGGCGAGCGCATCGTGATGCACGCCGTGTCGTCGGGGCTGGTGTTCCTCGCCTGGGCCGAGCCGGCCTTCGTCGACGCCTACCTGAAGGGGCCGCTGCAGGCGTTCACCAGCCGCACGATCACCGACCCGGCCAGCCTGCGCCGTCGCCTGGCCGAGATCCGCGAGGCAGGTTTCGCCTGGGTGTTCGAAGAGTTCTCCGACGGCGCCAACTCGGTGGCGGCCCCTATCCGCAACCAGCGCGGCGATGTCATCGCCGCCGTCCACTCGCACGGCCCGGCGCATCGCTTCCCCGGCACCCGCTCAGCCGACGAAGTCGGCGCCCTCGTGGTGGCGTCGGCCAACAGGCTGAGCACCGCCGTCGAGAAGACCTGACCACCGTCCCACTCAACCGCCCCACTCCCCCGTCCACCTCGAGGAACCCATGACGAATCCCACCTACGACTACGTCATCGTCGGAGGCGGCTCCGCCGGATCCGCACTCGCCAACCGGTTGAGTGCCGACCCCGCGCACAAGGTGCTCGTGCTCGAAGCCGGACGCCCCGACTACAAGTGGGACGTCTTCATCCACATGCCGGCCGCGTTGATGTTCCCCATCGGCAGCCGCTTCTACGACTGGAAGTACGAGACCGAGCCCGAGCCGTTCATGAACGGCCGCAAGGTGTACCACGCCCGCGGCAAGGTGCTGGGCGGCTCGAGCAGCATCAACGGGATGATCTTCCAGCGCGGCAATGCGATGGACTACGAGCGCTGGGGCGCCGATCCGGGGATGGAGACCTGGGACTACGCCCACTGCCTGCCCTATTTCAAGAAGATGGAGACCTGCCTCGCCGGTGCCGACGACTTCCGCGGCGGTGACGGCCCGCTCGTGCTCGAGCGCGGTCCGTCCGACAACCCACTCATCGAGGCCTTCCTCGCCGCCACCGAACAGGCTGGTTACCCGCGCACCACCGATGTGAACGGCTACCGCCAGGAGGGCTTCACGCGGTTCGACCGCAACGTGCACCGCGGCCGCCGCCTCAGCGCTGCCCGCGCTTATCTGCACCCGGTGATGAAGCGGCCGAACCTGACGGTGACCACCCGCGCCCTGGTGCATCGGGTGCTGTTCGACGGCAACCGTGCCACGGGTGTCGAGTACAGCGTGCGTGGAACCAAGCACACCGTGAACGCCAAGGAGATCGTGCTCTGCGGTGGAGCGTTCAACACGCCCCAGTTGCTCCAGCTGAGCGGCGTGGGCGACGCACAGCACCTCCAGTCGCTCGGCATCCCGGTGGTGCACCACCTGCCTGCGGTCGGCCAGCACCTGCAGGACCACCTCGAGGTGTACGTGCAGTACGCCTGCAAGCAGCCCGTGTCGCTGCAGCCCAACCTCAAGCTCTGGAAGCGGCCGTTCATCGGCCTGCAGTGGCTGTTCCGCAAGGGCCCCGGCGCCAGCAACCATTTCGAGTCGGGTGGTTTCGCGCGCAGCAACGACGAGGTGGCCTACCCGAACCTGATGTTCCACTTCCTGCCCATCGCCGTGCGCTACGACGGCACCGCCCCAGCGGGCGGTCACGGCTACCAGGTGCACATCGGCCCGATGTACTCGAACTCGCGTGGCACGGTGCAGATCACTTCCACCGACCCGACAGCGAAGCCCGCCATCCAATTCAACTACCTCTCCACACCGGAGGACCGCCGCGAGTGGGCCGAGGCCATCCGCACGGCCCGCAACATCCTCGGCCAACAGGCGATGGACCCGTACAACGGTGGCGAGATCTCGCCCGGGCCTCAGGTGGCCACCGACGAGCAGATCCTCGAGTGGGTGCGCAAGGACGGCGAGACCGCCCTGCACCCGTCGTGCTCGTGCCGTATGGGACGGGAAGACGACGACAGCGTGGTCGACCCGCTGACCATGAAGGTGCACGGGGTGGAGGGTGTGCGGGTGTGCGACGCCTCGGCGATGCGCTACGTCACCAACGGCAACATCTACGCCCCGGTGATGATGATGGCCGAAAAGGCCGCCGATCTGATCCTCGGCAACACCCCGCTGGCGCCGGATCACACCGAGTTCTACCGGGCGCCGCACGCCTGAGTGTCGACGCGACGAGGGGGCGGCCGCAGCCGCCCCCTCGCTCGTATGTCAACAGGGCCGGAGCCCACGTCGATGTGGGCGGCTCAGCTCATCCAGCCGGCAACGACATCGGCGTTGGCCTCGACCCATGCCGTGGCGGCGTCGAGCGGGGTCATGCCGTCGCTGTCGACCATCGCGGCGATCTCGTTCTGCTGCTCGGTGGTGAGCTGGAACTTCGACAGCATCGCGAATGCAGCCGCGTTCTTGGCCTCCAGGCCTGCCGAGGCGGCCTTGTACAGCTTGTCGACCGGGTAGTCGCAGGCGTACAGGCCGTCGGCAGCAGCGGCCGACTCGGTGCAGGCCTCGGTTACCTCGGGCAGCTTCACCTCGGTGAGGTCGACCTTGCTCTGCAGCCAGTGCGGCTGCCAAAACTGCAGCAGCAGGGGTGTCTTTTCGTCGATCGACTTCTGGACGGCGGTGATGAGCGCCGCCTCCGAGCCGGCCACGACGTACTTCAGCGGCAGACCGAGGTTGGCGATGATCTGCTCGTCGAACGTGACGTAGCTGGGATCGCCCATCAGGAACTGGCCGAGGTCGGGGCCCGACTCGGCGGTGGAGAACAGCGTGCCGAACTCGGAGTACCCCTCCCAGGTGGCCAGGGCGGGGTTCTCGTCGATGAGGAACGTCGGCACGTACCAGCCGATCTTCGCCTCGGGCCCGAGCAGGCCGAGGTCGACCACCGACTGCTTACCCGTGATGTAGGTCTCGTAGTCGGCGGCGTGACCCGACGGCCACACCTCGAGCACGGCGTCGATGCTGCCGTCGTCGAGGCCCACCCAGGTGGAGTTCTCGTCGATGTCGATCACCTCGACGGCCGTGCCGTTGGCCTCGAGCACGACCTTGGCGACATAGGCGTTCACGGCCGAACCGGTCCACGGGTTGGCGGCGAGCACGATGCCCTCGCCACCGCCGGCCGGCATGGTGGTGTCGCCGCCGGAAGCGGCCGTGGTCTCGACCGCTGCGGCGGTGGTCTCGACCGCTGCGGCCGTGGTCTCTGCAGCGGCAGCCGTGGTGGATGCGGCCTCGTCGTCGCTGCCGCAGGCGGCAAGCAGGCCGGCGACCGCAAGGCCGCCCGCCAGGAGTTTCAGACTGCGTCGTCTGGTGGTCATTCGGTTTCCCCCTGTGTTGTGGTGGTGCGATGGTTCACGGTTGGCTCCGGTCACGACGGCTGGTTCCCCAGGCCTGGGTGATGCGGTCGAGCACGATCGCCAGCAAGACGATACTCAACCCGCCCGCTGCTCCGGAGCCGATCTTCTGGAGCGGCTTGGTGAAGGCCTCGTACGACACCAGGCCGAGCGCGCCGGCGCCGACGAGCGCAGCGATGATGACGGTGGCCAGCACCATCAGGATCGTCTGGTTGATGCCGAGCATGATCGAGCGGAAGGCCAGTGGCAGCTGCACCTTGAGCAGCTCCTGCGCCGGTGTTGCCCCGAACGACGTGGCGGCCTCGCGCGGAGCCACCGGCACCTCACGCAACCCGAGGCTGGTGAGGCGGATACAGGGCGGAACGGCGTAGATGACCGATGCCACCACCCCGGCGCCGCGGCCCGGATCGAACAGGAACAGCACCGGGATGAGATAGACGAACTGCGGCATCACCTGGGCGAAGTCGAGCAACGGGCGCAGGGCCCGCTCGACTCGCACGGAACGACCGGCCCACACACCGAGCGGGAGAGCGATGAGCACGCTGATGACGATCGCGACGAGCACCTGGCTGAGCGTGTTCATCGCCAGGTCCCACATCGACGTGCGACCGCCTTCGCCACCCGGTACCTGCCCCATCGCCCCGATCGCGACGAGGCAGAGTGAGCAGCCCAGCGCCAGACGCCAGCCCTTGCTCAGGTAGGCGACCAATGCGACGAACACCACGACCACCAACCAGGGCAGATCGACCAAGAACGACCGCATCGGCTCGAGCAGGTCGGTGACGAGGAAGTTGTTGATGGCTGTCGTGACGTCGAGCAAGCCGCCCTGGAACCAATCGACGACGTCGTTCACGGTGTTGGCAATGTCGACCGTGAGCCCCGCCGGGAACGTACCCTGCCCGACGAGGCGACCGACCACGAGCGCGATCAGAACTACAGCGACGGCGATACGAACCTGCCCGCGGCGTACCGGTGATGATGCCGATCGTTCGCCGGTGCACATCCGATCAAGGGCCACCGCCAACAGCACGATGGCCAAGCCCGGCACAAAGGCGGCGCCGACATCGTTCTTCTGCAGGCCCTTCAACACCAGGCCGCCGAGGTCGGCCGAGCCGAGGATCGAGGCGATCACGACGATGCCGAAGGCCATCATGATGACCTGGTTGAGGCCGAGCAAGATGGTGCGCCGGGCCATGGGTAACTGCACCTTCAGCAGCTGCTGCATGGGCGTGCAGCCGAACGACTCGGCCACCTCGTTGCTCACCACAGGCACGTTGCGCAGTCCGTGGTTGGTCAGCCGTACCGCCGGTGGCACGGCATAGATGACCGTCGCCACCACCGCCGGCGGGTACTTGATCCCGAACAACACCACGATGGGGATGAGGTAGACGAAGGCGGGCATCACCTGGGCGGTGTCGAGGAACCCGCGCAGCACACGTTCGGCGCGATCGGACCGAGCGGTCCAGATACCGAGCGGGATACCGATCAGCAGCGCGATCACCACCGACACCAGCATCACGGCCAGGGTGATCATTGCGGGGTCCCACACACCGAGTACACCGACTGCGAGCATCGCCAGTCCGGCACTCATCGCTGCCCTGATGCCGCCGGTGCGCCAAGCGATGGCAGCCGCCAAGGCCACCACACCGGGCCAGCGGAGCAGTTCGAACAGGCCGATCGTGTGCCGCACCGCCCAGTCGAGCGCACTGCCGATGGGGTCGAAGATGTAGAGGAAGATCCAGCTGTCGCTGTGCTGCACCGTCCAGAGGTAGCGGTCCTTCACCCACTTCTGCAGGCCGATGTCGAGCCAACCGGGCACGTCGGGCTTGGCCACCAGAGCCACCACGAACAGCGCTGCGAATACGAGGGTCGGAACGACCCAGCGGCGCGACAGCAGTGACGCCGATGTCGACTGGGCCGGTGGCACCGTGGCGACCGCCACGTCAGACCTCGCCTCCGGCGATGACCGCCAGCACCTCGCTGCGGCTGACCGCACCCACCACGGCACCCGTCGTGCCGACCACCCGCAAGGGCAGGTCGGTGGTGGCCACCATGCTCACCACATCGCGCACCTTCGTATCGGCGGCCACGTCGCCGGCGAACGGCCCATCACCGGCGGGCCGCATCACGGCCTCCACCGGCACCACATGCGAGCGGGGCACGTCGCGCACGAAGTTGCGCACGTAGTCGTCGGCCGGGTTCAGCACCACCTCGGCCGGTGTGCCCACCTGCACGAACCGGCCGTCGCGCATGATGGCGATGCGGTCGCCGATGCGCAGCGCCTCGGACAGGTCGTGGGTGATGAACACCATCGTCTTGTTCACCTCGCGGCGCAGACGGATGACCTCGTCCTGCATCTCGCGACGGATGAGCGGGTCGAGCGCCGAGAACGGTTCGTCGAACAGCAGCACCTGTGGGTCGGTGGCCAGTGCCCGGGCGAGGCCCACTCGTTGCTGCTGGCCGCCGCTGAGCTGGTGCGGCTTGTAGTCGCCCATGCCTCCGAGGCCCACCAACTCGAGTTGCGCCGCAGCCCTCGCCCGGCGCTCGGCCTTGTCGTTGCCGCGCACTTCGAGCCCGAACGCCACGTTGTCGACCAGCGTGCGGTGCGGCAACAGGCCGAAGTGCTGGAACACCATGCTGACGGTGTTGCGGCGGATGTCGAGCAGTTGCTCGTCGTTCGCGGCCGTCACGTCGACACCGGCGATGTGCACCGAACCGGCCGTGGGTTCGATGAGCCGGGTGAGGCAGCGCACCAGCGTGCTCTTGCCGCTGCCCGACAGGCCCATCACCACGAACACCTCACCGGGAGCGACGTCGAGGTCGATGTCGCGCATGGCGATGACGTTGCCCGTCTTCGCCTCGAGCTCGCGCCGCGGCAGATCGACATCGGGCGAGCCGATGACTCGCTCGGGCTTGGGCCCGTACACCTTCCACAGGCCGCGAACCGAGATCATCGTCTCCCCCATCCGCCGGACTATAGACGGGTCACGCGATGTCGGACAGCGCTTGCAGCACGGTCACGGCAAGCTGCACCTCGTCGACCAACGGGTGATCGTCGGTCTGCTGCCCAAGGCCCGAGCAGCGCGCCAACACCTCGGCCAGCCGGGCGCCAACCGTCACGCCCTGGGCCGAACGAAGCGCCCGAGCAGCCGACAACAACTCGCAGCCCACGGCAACCTCGGCGCAGCGCACGGCTTCCATCGCAGCCAACGCCCCTCGGCTGGCGAACGACGCGTGGTCCTCGTTGCCGAGCGAGATCGTCACGGTGCCGCGACTGCACGGATCGGCGAGCGCGCGCACCGAGTCGAGCGCCGACGCGGCGGTGTACTCGAGCACCATGTGACCCGAACTGCCGTCAGGGCCCGACGCGAGGAATCGACGCTGACCGGTGTAGGCGGGATCGTGCAGTTTCACCAGCCGGGACACCGAGGTGGCGGTCCACTGCGTGAGCGCGAGTCGGGCGGCGTCGAGCCGGAGGCCGAGGCTCGTGAGCATGAACGCGCCGTGGTGCCACACCGCGCCGTCGACGAACCGGGGGTTCTCGGCCCGGGCATCGACACACGCATCCACCTCCCGACAGAGCTCGTCGGAGGCCTGCCAGAACGGGCCCGCCACATAGGGAATTGTGCGCCACGACAGAGGATCCTGTGTGCGTGTGGCGTGCCACTGCGAACCCTCGAGCGTGCGCTGCAACAGCGCCACCACGTCGGCCACTCCCGCGGACGGGCGGGCGTTGACGGCTGCGGCCGACCATTGCTGCGGGTTGGCACGGATGGCAGCCAACCCCATCGCCGCCACCAGCAGCGACGATCGGGTGAGCCGCCGCAGCGAGGCCGCAGCGAGCGCAGCGGCGGCAAGGGAGGGTGCGCTGGAACTCATGAAGGCGAGGGCGCCGTTGCCGCCGATGTGACCGAGGTAGGGGTGCACCTGTCCATCCAGCCACGGACGCTCGCCCAACAGGCAGAGGGCCACCTCGCCGAGCACGGCGATGTCGCCGGTGCCGATGCCACCCAGGGCACGTACCGGGGGCACCCTGTCGTCGTTGATCGCTGCCATCAACGCCTCGATCACCTCGAGCGGCAACCCAGAACCCGGAGCAGCGAGTTGATGGGCACGGATCAACATCGTCGCCCGGCCGAGCTCGACGCCCAGCACCGTCCCCGCCCCGGTTGCGTGCGAACGCACCAGCCGCATGCCGTGCAGGTCGTCGCTGTCGTCGGCCGCCACGTCGCGGTTGGCTCCCACGCCCGTGGTCCGACCGTAGGCAGCGCCGGTGACGGCGGCAGCGTTCGCCTCCAGGGCGTTGGTTCGCACGGCAGCGGCGACGTCGGGGTGCAGGGTGACACGCAAAGGCGTCGAAGCGAATCGAGCGACGGTGCCTGAGTCGACGGTGTCGCGGCCGAGTACGAGTGGTTCCACGGCGGCGAGCGTAACGAACGCCCTACACCACCAGAAGTTCCGCCGGCCCGAGTGCCGCCCGGGCCGCCCGCGCCGGCGCACGGTCGGTCACGAACACGTCGCCGGTCCGCAGCGGCGGCAGCACCACCAATCCGGCGAGTCCGAACTTGGAGGAGTCCACGGCGAACACCCGCCGCTCGGCGATGCCGCCCATTGCGCCCGACATCTCCGCTTCGCACCGCTCGTTCACCATCAGCCCGCGCTCCGCCACGAGTGCCGAGGCGCTGAGGATCGCCACACGAACACTCATACTGCGCACCACGGAGAACGCCGTGGCGTCGAACGATGCGCCGTCGTGGTTGCGCAACTCGACGCCCGCCATGTGCACCCGGTTGCCTGGGATCGTGGCCAGCGTGGTGGCGATGAACGTGCTGTTCGTGACCACCGTCAGCCCGCGGTGCTGGCGCAGTGCCTGAGCTACGAAGCCGGTGGTGCTGCCGGTGTCGAGTGCGACCGCGTCGCCGTCGTGCACCAACGCCGCGACAGCACCTGCGATGGCGACCTTCTCGCGCTGGTGCACCGCCATGCGGGCGAGGAACGGTGCCTCGCCTGGGTGACTGCGGCCCACGACCGCGCCGTGCACCTTGTCGACCGCACCGCGCTCGACCAGGGGCTTCACCACTCTGCGGACGGTCTGCTCGCTGACGTGCAGAAGCGTCGCCAGTTCGCGCACGCTGATCGTGCCGCGCAGAGCGACAGCGTTCAGCACCTCCTGCTCGTAGACGGCCATGTGAGCATTCCAACACAAAACAACACTTCTGTCGGAACGCCACCGGCGGTGCGCGAAGATCGCCGCCATGGCAGATCTCCCCACCTCGGCGCGGGCAGTGGTCATCGGCGGCGGCATCGTCGGCTGCTCCACCGCGTACCACCTCGCCAAGCTCGGCTGGACCGACACGGTGCTCGTCGAGAAGCACAAGCTCACCTCCGGCTCCACGTTCCACGCAGCCGGCCTGGTGGGTCAGTTGCGCACGAGCGCCAACATCACCCAACTGCTCGGCAACTCAGTGGAGTTGTACAAGACGCTCGAGGCCGAGACCGGCCAGGCCACCGGCTGGAAGATGAACGGCGGCCTCCGCCTGGCGTGCAACGAGGAACGCTGGACCGAAGTGAAGCGGCAGGCCACCACGGCCAAGAGCTTCGGCCTCGAGATGCACCTGCTCACACCGCGCGAGGCGCAAGAGCTGTGGCCGCTGATGCAGGTCGACGACCTCGTGGGTGCTGCGTTCCTGCCCACCGACGGCCAGGCCAACCCCAGCGACATCACCATGGCGCTGGCCCGTGGCGCCCGCATGGCCGGCGCCACGCTGTGCGAAGACACCGAGGTGCTGTCCATCGAAGTGGTCGACGGTGTGGTGCGCGCCGTGGTGACCGACCGGGGTCGCATCGAGTGCGAGAAGGTGGTCGTGTGCGCCGGACAGTGGACCCGCGACCTGGCCGCCACCGTGGGCGTGGCCGTGCCGTTGGTGTCGGTCGAGCACCAGTACGTGATCACCGAGCAGTTCACGCCCGAGGTGCCCCGCAACCTGCCCACGCTGCGCGACCCCGACCGGCTCACCTACTACAAGGAGGAGGTGGGCGGCCTGGTGATGGGCGGCTACGAGCCGAACCCCATCGCGTGGGCGGTCGACGGCATCCCCCGCCCGTTCCAGTTCCAGTTGCTGGCCGAGAACTACGACCACTTCGCGCCCATCATGGAACTGGCCATCGGTCGGGTGCCCGCGCTGGCCGAGACCGGTATCCGCACCCTCATCAACGGGCCCGAGAGCTTCACCCCCGACGGCAACTTCATCCTCGGCGAAGCGCCCGAGCTGCCCAACTTCTATGTCGGCGCCGGCTTCAACGCCTTCGGCATCGCTGCCGGTGGAGGCGCTGGCCAGGCCCTCGCTCAGTGGGTGCACGACGGCCGACCGCCCTACGACCTGTGGGTGGTCGACCTGCGCCGCTTCGGTCGCCCACACCGCGACACCGATTGGGTGCGCACCCGCACGCTCGAGGCCTACGCCAAGCACTACACGATGGCCTGGCCGTTCGAAGAGCACCACAGCGGCCGCCCGTGCCGCATCTCGCCGCTGTACAGCCGCCTCGCCGACGCCGGCGCGGTGTTCGGCGAGAAACTGGGCTGGGAACGACCCAACTGGTTCGCCGACGCCTCTGCGGGCGAGGCAGCGCACGACATCTACACCTACGGCCGCCAGAACTGGTTCGCCGCCGTGGGCCGCGAACACCGCGCCTGTCGCGAGGCCGCGGTACTGATCGACCAGACGTCGTTCGCCAAGTTCGCGCTGAAGGGCCCCGACGCCGGTGCTGCGCTCGACTGGATCTGCGCCAACAACGTGCGCAAACCCGTCGGTTCGCTCACCTACACCCAGATGCTCGACGACACGGGTGGCATCCAGGCCGACCTCACCGTCGGCCGGGTGGCGCACGACGAGTACTACCTCGTCACCGGCACCGGGTTCGCCACCCACGACTTCGACTGGATCGCGCGCAGCATCCCCGCTGGGATGAACGCGCAGCTGTTCGACATCACGTCGGGCTGGTCGGTACTCACCCTGATGGGCCCCAACGCCCGCACGATCCTGCAGTCGGTCACCCGTGCCGATGTGGGCAACGAGACGTTCCCGTTCGCGACGATGCAGACCATCGGCATCGCCGGTTGCCCGGTACGCGCCCTGCGCATCACGTACATGGGCGAGCTGGGCTGGGAGCTGCACCTGCCGGTGGAGTACGCCGCCACGGTGTTTGACACGATCACCGCAGCGGGCGCCGCGCACGGCCTGCGCCACGGTGGATACCGGGCTATCGAGAGCTGCCGGCTCGAGAAGGGCTACCGCGCCTGGGGTAGCGACATCGGCCCCGACCACACGCCCATCGAGGCGGGCCTCGGCTGGGCCGTGAAGTCGCGCACCGACATCGACTTCCGCGGCCGCGACGCCATCGCTGAGCAACGTGCGCACGGAGTGCGCAAGTTGCTCACCACGTTCACCGTCGACCCATCGGTGGTGCTCCTCGGCCGCGAGACCATCTACCGCGACAGCGAGCGGGTGGGCTGGCTCTCCAGCGGTGGCTTCGGCTACACGATCGACCGGTCGATCGGCCTCGGCTATGTGCGCAACCCGGCTGGGGTCACCGCCGACTGGGTGCTGGCCGGCACCTACGAACTGGAGGTGGCCACCGGGCGCGTCGCCGCGCAGGCCACCCTCGCACCCCTCTACGACCCGACCAACTCACGTGTGAAGGCCTGACCGATGAGCGAACCGACACTCCCCTCCAGCGCCCGCATCGTCATCATCGGCGGCGGCATCCTGGGCTGCAGCATCGCCTACTGGCTCACCAAGTACGGCGAGACCGACGTCGTGCTCATCGAACAGCATCACCTCACCGACGGGGCCACCTGGCATGCCGCCGGACTCGTGGGCCAGTTGCGTTCGTCGCGCAACACCACCCGCATGCTCGAGCAGTCGGTCGAGATGTACCGCGGGCTCGAGGCCGAGACGGGCCAAGCGGTCGACTGGCACGAGACCGGCAGCCTGCGCCTGGCGTGCTCGCCCGAGCGGGTGATGGAACTGCGCCGCCTCACCACGATGGCCAAGAGCTTCGGCCTGCCGATGGAGGTGATCTCGGCCCAGCGCGCCCAGGAGCTGTTCCCGTTGATGAGCACGGTCGACGTGCTGGCTGCCGCGTTCTTGCCCACCGACGGCTACATCGACCCGGCCAGCGTCACCATGGCCATCGCCAAGGGTGCGCGCCAGCGCGGCGCTCGCATCGTCGAGCAGACACGGGTCGAGCGCATCACGGTCGATGGCCGCCGGGTCACCACCGTGCACACCACCCGCGGCGACATCGCCTGCGAGATGGTGGTGAACGCGGCCGGTATGTGGGGCATGGAGGTGGCCCGCCTGGCCGGTGTGCGTGCCCCCGCCGTGGCGGTCGAGCACCAGTACCTGCTCAGCGGACCGATCAGCGAGTTCACCCCGGCCGAACTGGGTCGTATGCCCACGATGCGCGACCCCGACCATCTCGTGTACTACAAGCCCGATGGCCCCGGCCTGCTGGTGGGCGGCTACGAGCCCGACACAGTGCCCTTCGGAGTCGACGGCATCCCGTACCCCTTCCAGCGCAAGCTGTTCGACCCGAACCACGACCGTTTCGCGCAGTTGGCCGAACTGGCCGTGAAGCGCACACCGGTGCTCGAGACGGCGGGTATCCGCTCGCTCATCAACGGCCCCATCCCCTACACCGCCGACGCCGACTTCGTGATGGGCCGCGCCCCCGAACTCGACAACTTCTACCTCGCCACCGGGTTCCTGTACGGCATCGCTGCCGGCGGCGGTGCGGGCAAGATGATGGCCGAGTGGATGCTCGAAGGTCGCCCCTCGCTCGACCTGTGGCCGCTCGATGTGCGCCGCTTCTCGTTCCACCACACCACGCGCCACTTCATCGGGCCGCGCATGGTGGAGTTGTACGGCCACCACTACAAGCTGGCTGCGCCGGGTAGCGAGCACCTCACCAGCCGCGGGGTGCGCCGCAGCCCACTGCACGACACACTCGCCGCGAAGCGCGCCGTGTTCGGCAGCCGTGGCGGATGGGAGCGACCCAACTGGTTCGCACCCGAGGGCGTCGAGCCAGTCGACCGGCCGTCGTTCGGCGCGCCCAACTGGTTCGACCACGTGAACGCCGAGGCCGCAGTGGTGCGCGAGCGCGTGGCCCTGATCGACCAGACCTCGTTCGCCAAGTTCGAGATCACCGGCCCCGGCGCCCTGGCCGCCGTGCAGTGGCTGTCGGTGGCCGACATGGACAAACCGGTGGGCACCGTCACCTACACGCAGCTGTGCAACGAGCGCGGCGGTATCGAGTGCGACCTCACCATGGCCCGCACCGCGCCCGACTCGTGGTACGTCGTCACCGGCGCGGCCTTCGGGGCGCACGACATGGGTTGGATCCGCAGCCAGTCGCCCGACGACGGCTCGGTCATCGTGCGCGATCTCACCTCTGCCCGCGCCGTCATCAACCTGTGCGGCCCGCGTTCGCGCGAGGTGCTGCAGGCGGTGTGCGAGGACGACGTGTCGAACGCTGCGTTCCGCTACGGCCGGGCGCGCGAGATCACTATCGGCGCTGCCCCTGTGCTGGCGATGCGCATCGGCTACACCGGCGAGTTGGGCTGGGAACTGCACATACCCACCGAGTACGCCGCGCACGTGTACGAGGTGCTGTGGCAGGCGGGCCAGGCACACGGCATTGCCGACGTCGGATACCGCGCCGTCGACCGTCTGCGGGTGGAGAAGGGCTACGTGTACTGGAGCACCGACGTCACCCCCGACACCACGCCATGGGAGGCGGGCCTCGCCTGGCGCGTCGACCTCGGCAAGGGCGATTTCTGCGGACGCGACGCCCTGGTGACCCAGCAGGCCACCGGAGTGCAGCGCCGCCTGTGCACGTTCACGCTCGAGTCGATGGCGTACCCGGTGAGCGGCGAGGCCATCATCGCCGATGGCCGCGTGGTGGGCTTCACCACCACCGCCAACTTCGGCCCCACGGTGGGCAAGCCGGTTGTGTACGGCTACCTGCCCGTCGAGTTGGCCGACCGCACCGACTTCGTGGTCGAGGTGTACGGCGAACCCATTCCCGCAGTGCGGCACGACGGCGCGCTGTACGACCCGACGGGCGCGAAACTTCGCTCATGAGCACCGTCGACCACGAACTCGCCGCGGCACTCGTGCGTGCCGGTTTCGCCGCCGATTCGCCGACCAGCCGGCTGAAGGGCCTCACCAACGTGAACCACCTCGTCGAGCGCGACGGCGGGCGGTTCGTGCTGCGCATTCCCGGGGCGGGCACCAGCGAGTACATCGACCGACGCGCCGAGGCCGTGGCCGCACGGTCGGCGGCGGCGGCCGGGGTGAACGCCGAGGTCGTCTTCTTCGACGACAGCGACGGGTTGATGGTCACCCGCTTCGTCGACGGCGCCGTCACGATGGATGCCGAGCGGTTCACCGACCTCGGCGCCGTGGCGCGTGCCGGCACAGCGTTCCGGCGTCTGCACACCACCGCCGCCCCGTTCGCCACCGACTTCCGGTTGTTCCCGATGATCGACGAGTACAAGGCGTTGCTCGCGGCGAAGGGCGCCACGCTGCCCACCGGTTACGCCGATGCCGAACGCCAGGCCGCAGCAGCCCGCGCCGCGCTCGAGGCGCACCCGGTTGCGCTGGTGCCGTCGCACTGCGACCCGCTGTGCGAGAACTTCCTCGACACCGGCGAGCGCATGTACGTGATCGACTACGAGTACTCGGGCAACAACGACCCGATGTGGGACCTCGGCGACCTGTCGGTGGAGGGTGGTTTCACCGTCGCCCAGGACGCGGCCCTGCTGCGCGGGTACTTCGGCACCGAACCGCCGGCCGAGCAGATGGGCCGAATGGTGCTGTACAAGGCGCTCTGCGACCTGCTGTGGACGCTGTGGGGTGTGATCCAGCACGTGAACGACAACCCGGCCGACGACTTCTGGGCCTATGCCGTCGGGCGCTTCGAGCGGTGCCGCACGCTGATGGACACCGATGCGTTCGCCGAGCATCTCGCCGCCGTGCGCGACGCAGTCTGAGCCACCGATCGCCTGCGGCGAACCGCGTGTCGAGCAGTGCACCGATCGCTTCGATCCGGACGATCCCACCTGCTAGCGTTTCACTATGCGGATAGTTTCCGCATCGTGGAACACACCCGGGAGTCTCCGTACCAGGAGCGTGCCCACCGATCCCGACGTGCGAAGGAATCACCATGACCGATGCGAATGACGAACTCGATCTCGCCACGCTGTCCGACGACGAGCTCGTCACGCAGATGCACGAAGATCTCTACGACGGCCTCGGCCCCGAGATCGTCGAGGGCACCACGATCCTGCTCGACCGTGGCTGGGGCCCCGACAAGGTGCTGAACGACGCGCTCGTCGAGGGCATGCGCATCGTCGGCATCGACTTCCGCGACGGCATCTTGTTCGTGCCCGAGGTGCTGCTGTCGGCCAACGCGATGAAGGCCGGTATGGAGATCCTGCGGCCGCTGCTGGCCGAGACCGGCGCCGAGCCCATCGGCAAGGTTGTCATCGGCACCGTGAAGGGCGACATCCACGACATCGGCAAGAACCTCGTCGCGATGATGCTCGAGGGTGCCGGCTTCGAAGTGGTCGATCTCGGCATCAACACCGACGCCGACGAGTTCCTCGCTGCGCTCGAAGAGCACAAGCCCGACATCCTCGGCATGTCGGCGCTGCTCACCACCACGATGCCGTACATGAAGGTGGTCATCGACACCCTCGTCGAGCGCGGCCTGCGCGAGGACTACATCGTGCTCGTCGGTGGCGCCCCACTGAACGAGGAGTTCGGTGCCGCAATCGGCGCCGACGCCTATTGCCGTGATGCAGCCATCGCGGCCGAGACCGCCAAGTCGTTCATGCAGGCGCGGCGCGGCCGCGTCGAGCCCCCCGGCCCGTCGGTCTGACCGCGTCATGAGCGCCGCTGCGCCCGAACCGGCGGCATCGCGGCCGCTCGTCGTGGCCTGCGGTGCGCTGGTGGCAGAACTCCGAGCCGTGCTCGTCGCGAACGGTCTCACCGACGCGGTCGAGGTGGCGTACCTCCCTGCCCCACTCCACAACCGTCCCGAGCGCATCGTCGATGCGATTCGTGGTGCGCTCGCCGAGCGAGGAGCCGGCACCCCGGGCGCACGCCCGGTGCTGCTCGGATATTCCGACTGTGGCACGGGTGGCGGCATCGACGCGCTGCTGGCCGAGATGCCGCACGTCAGGCGCCTCCCCGGCGACCACTGCTACGCATTCTTCGCCGGCGTCGACGCATTCGCCTCGATGCACGCAGCCGAACTCGGCACGTTCTTCCTCACCGACTTCTTGGCCAAGCACTTCGACGCGTTGGTGTGGGAGGGCCTCGGCCTCGACCGTCACCCACAACTGCGCGACGCGTACTTCGGGCACTACACCCGTGTGTTGCTGCTCACCCAGCGCGCCGACGACAGCGTGCTCGCCGCCGGCCGCGCCGCAGCCGAGCGACTGGGTCTGCGCTTCGAGCACCACGACACCGGCCTCGAGCCGTTCACCCACTCCGTCGCGGTCGCGCTGCGTCCGCACCCTGCCGAGGAGGCCGCCTGACATGCCCCGCAACGTGAACGAACTCGTCATCATCATGTGGCGCGACATCCCGGCGCAGGTGAACGGTCGCCTCGGCGCCGAACGGAACCAGATCATCCTGCCTCACCGCTTCCAGAAGGCAATCGAC
>JBIKLX010000164.1:0-7215 GCA_044359565.1 Ilumatobacteraceae bacterium | reverse complement strand
ACGACGCCGGTCACTGCCAGCCCGCTGAACCAGCGGTGCATCGCCAGCATCCAGGCCGGCCTGTCGACCGGCTTCAGCGCACGGGTGGCCATGAGCACACCCCACACCAGGCTGGCCACCAGCAACAGGGCCGCCACCATGCCGCTGGCGCGAGCGAAGTACCACCACAGTTGCGGATTCATGATCGGTCCTCCTCGGAGCGGGCGACGACGTACGCCGCCCAGGTGTCGTTGCACAGTTCGTGGCCGTCGGCCAGCACCGCTCGCGCCGCCAAGCCGAGGCTGTCGAGCATCGGCAGCGCGGTGCGCGGCCCGCGCACCAGCACCGCTTTGGTCCATACCTCTGCCCAGGCGGCGGTGCCCGCCACCACGGTGGCCTCCACCGCGGCATCGATGGCCGGATGCGTCGGGGGTTCGCCCGTCATCGGGTCGAGCAGGTGGTGCACCGCACGGCCGTCGGCCGTGGTCCAGGCGCGCTGCGCGGTGCCCGACGTGGCCACGCCGCCGGCCACCAGACGGAGCCGGCACTGCTCGATGCGGTCGTCGTGCGGGTCGGCCACACCGATCGACCAGCCACCCTCTTGCGGCGCGAGTCCCTGCACGCACACGTCGCCGCCGATGCTCACCAACGCGCCGACGGCTCCGGCGGCCAGTAACTCGGCCACCACCAGGTCGGCAGCGAGGCCCTTACCGATACCACCGGCGTCGAGGCCGATGCCTGCCGGGGCGCGCACCACCGACGCCTGTTCGTCGACCAGCACAGCCGTGGGCAGCGTTCGTGCAGCGGTGCCGGCGGCCAGGGGCGTGACCCGCGTGGCGTCGTCCCAACTGGCGACATAGCCGAGGCCCACCAGGGGGGCCAGCAGCGTGGGGTCGAACGCGCCATCGGTGGCCGCCCACCCGCGCACCATTGCCTGCACCAGGGTGACGGTGCTGGGGTCGACCACCACGTCGCGTCCGCCGGATGCGTTGATGCGGCACAGGTCGCTCGAGGCGTCGAAACGCGTCCAGCAGCGTTCGTAGTGCTCGATCCGGCGCCGGGCCAGGTCGAGCAGTTCGGCACCCCCGCCGTGCACCAGCACCTGCACACCGCACCCCATCGCCCGGAAGTCGGCCGTGAACACACCGTCGACGGCGACCTCAGGACGAGGGGATGGTTCCGTGATCACCGGGAGCGACCGATCACTTCGACTGCTTGGTCTGCCCGTTGCTGCCACCGCTGGGGGCGGGCTGGGCGACGGGCTGCGGTGCCGGCACGGCGACGTCGATGACCACGGGCGCCGGCGCAGCGGTGACGGGAGCGGTCACAGGAGCAGCGGTCGCCGGAACGATGACGGGCTCTCCGGCCGGTGCCGCGACCACGGGGGCCGACACGGTGACCGGGGCGGTGATCAGCACCGCCGGGTCGGCTACCGGTTGCGAC
Organism: Ilumatobacteraceae bacterium; assembly: GCA_044359565.1. Lineage (GTDB taxonomy): Bacteria > Actinomycetota > Acidimicrobiia > Acidimicrobiales > Ilumatobacteraceae > VFMC01. The sequence goes on along the minus strand of JBIKLX010000164.1, from coordinate 5,793 downwards.
GGCGCCAGCACGATGGGGCCGACCGTCGGCAGCGGCGTGGACCCGGTGTCGGATGCGCCGGTGCTGGCGGCGCTCCAGCCCATCGCCGTGACGAGGCCGAGCACGAGTGAGGTCGACAGACCGGCAGTGACGATCTTCGACAACTGGGCGGGCTTGGCACGTCGAGTCGACGGCGACGCAACCGCCGCAGTGCCGGCGACCTCGGCCGGCCGGGGCTGGCGGAGCGCTGCGAGACGGGCGAGCTGCTCGGCCGAGGGTTGCGGTCGCTCAGTCATCGTCGTCGTCCTGCTCGCCGCCACCGTCGTCGCCACCGTCGTCGTCGCCGTCGTTGTCGTCGTACTGCTCGTCGTCGTCATCGTCGTCGTCGTGATGGACGCTGGTGGACGGACCCGGCGCTGCAGTGCCGCCTGCGGGCGGGGCACCCACGTTGCGCGACTCGACCGAGGTGCTCACCACACCGAACAGCAAGTTGGCCTTGAACTCGAGTTCGACCGTGGCCGAGCGGAAGTAGATCTCGATGTCGAGCGGGCTGCGCTGCTCGACCTTGCCCACCTGCCAGCCGGCGCCGGGGGCAGTGGCCACCACCGTCAGCCGGTCGCCGGCGGTGTCGAGCGTGACGGTGCCGGCATCGCCGATGCGGTACACGGCCTGGGTGGGGGTGGCCCCGGCCGTGGGGGTGGTACCGACGGGCAGCGAGCTGACCGGCACCGTGCTGTCGACCGATGTCGACGGTGCCCCGCCGAGCACCGTGGTGGAGGTGGCATCGACGGGGAGCGAGGTCTCGACGCCGGTGGTTGTCGTGACGAGCAACCCGGCCGGTGCGGCGAGGGCCGGCACCGTCATGGCATCGTCGGTGTTGTTCTGCAGCACCTGGGTGTTCACCAGCGCGGCGGCGGAACCGGCTACCAGTACTCCGGCGAGCGACAGTGCTGCGGCGATCTTCGTCTTCATCGAGTCCTCCAGTGGGTCGAATGCGATGAGGACACGGTACGGGTGGCCGATCCAACGGGCGGGGGGGCTTCGTCCAAGAAACGTCCAAGAGTCAGCCGCGAGTTGCCGAACCGGCCCACAATGGCGAGGTGAAGATCCTGCTCGTGGAAGACGACCGGTCGATCGCCAGCTCACTGGTCGACGGGCTCGAGGCCGCTGGCCATACGGTCGCCCACGTCATCACCGGCGCCGAGGCGGTGCAGGCACAGGGCTACGAGATGGTGCTGCTCGACCTGGGCCTGCCCGACATGGACGGCCGCGACGTGTGCCGCCAACTGCGCGCGAGCACAGCGGTGCCCATCATCATGCTCACGGCCCGCAGCGAGGAGTTCGACCGCGTGCTCGGCCTCGAACTCGGCGCCGACGACTACGTCACCAAACCGTTCTCGCTGCGCGAGCTGGTGGCTCGTATCCGTGCGGTCGCCCGCCGCACCGGCACGGCCGCTGCCGACGGAGGTGCCGACGACAACGCTGGCCGCGAGGGCGCCGGCCGTCAGGCGATCGGGCCGCTCAGCATCGACCGTCGCACGCGCCGCGTGCATCTCGGCGACGCCGAGGTGCAGTTGACGGCGAAGGAGTTCGACCTCCTCGCGTTCCTCGCAACCGATCCGGGCGCGGTGCGTACTCGCACCGAGATCCTCGAGAACGTGTGGGACGAGCACTGGTACGGACCCACCAAGACCGTCGACGCGCACGTGGCGTCGATCCGCAAGAAGTTGGGCGCGAACGGCTGGATCGAAGCCGTCCGCGGTGTCGGCTTCCGTCTGGAGCCGCCGGCGTGAAGTGGCGGCTGCTCGCCGCCTTCGTGGGTGTCACCATCGTCGTGCTGGTGGCGCACGATCTGCCGCTGGCCTCGTACGTGCGAGGCGTGGAGCGCGACCGTCTGCTGGCCAGCCTCGAACGCGATGCGTTCGTCATCGGCGGTTCGGCCGAAGACGTCCTGTCGGCCGAAGACGGCGGCGACCCCGCCCAGTTGCAGGCCACCGTCGACCTGTACCGCGCCCGCGATGGCGCGCAGGTAGTGGTCACCGACGATGCAGGTATCGCCGTCGCAGTCAGCGACGACGAGTCGCGAGTGGGGGCCGATTACTCGAACCGCCCCGAGATCGCCACGGCGCTCACCGGCCTCCCCTCCACGGGCGAGCGGTACTCGAACACGCTCGGTACCGACCTCGCCTATGTGGCCGTGCCGGTGCGCTCGGGCCCCAACGTGGTGGGCTCGGTGCGCATCACGTTTCCTGCGTCGGTCATCGACGACCGGGCCGGCGACAAGCTGCGCGGCCTGGTGCTCGTGGCGCTCATCTCCCTCGTCGGCGCGGGTGTGGCGGCCCTGTTCATGGCCGCCACCATCGCCGGGCCGATCCGCCGACTGCAGCGCACCACCGAGCGGGTGGCGGCGGGCGATCTCGCCAGTCGCGCCGCGAACGACGAGGGTCCGCCGGAGGTGCGCCAACTGGCCGACTCGTTCAACACGATGACGGGCCGGGTGAACGAGTTGCTCGACCAGCAGCGGGCGTTCGCGGGCGATGCGTCGCACCAACTGCGCACACCGCTCACCGCCCTCCGGCTGCAGCTGGAGCGGGCGGGCGACATGATCGGCACCGACCCCGACGGGGCGCGCGAACGCATCGAGGCGGCGAGCGCCGAGACCGAGCGGCTGCAACGCCTGGTCGAGGCACTGCTCATGCTGGCCCGCGCCGAGCGGACGACAATGGCTGCTGAGCCCGTCGATGTGGGCAACGTGGTGGCCGAGCGTGTCGAGATGTGGGCGCCGCTCGCCCTCGAGCGCGGCATCACGGTGCACGCTGCTCCAGCGGCGACGACCACCGGCACGATGGCAACGGCCGTACCCCACGCCCTCGAACAGATCATCGACAACCTGCTCGACAACGCCATCAGCATCGTGGGCGACGGCACCGCCATCGAGGTGGCCGTCGACCGCAGCGCACCCGCAACTGTGACGGTGCACGTGCTCGACCGCGGGCCGGGCATGACCGAGGCCCAACTGGCGCACGCCCTCGACCGGTTCTGGCGCGCGCCCGATGCCACCCATCAGGGGTCGGGGCTGGGATTGGCGATCGTCGACCACCTCGCCCGCGCCAGCGGCGGGTCGGTCGCCCTGACCAACCGGCCGGGCGGCGGTCTCGACGTGGCAGTGCGCCTGCCCCTCCGGGCCTGACGGCTCAGTTCAACGTGACGGCTCAGTTCAACGTGACGGAGGTGTCGACGCGACCGGCGCGCTGATGGGCGACCGAGATGGCGACGCTGGTTCCTGCGGCGGCCTGCACCACCCAGGTGGCGAGCGCCCGGTCGGGCGTGCCGTCGTTGCACGAGTCGAAGCGGGCCCGCAGTCGGCCCGACAGTTGACCGAGCTCGATACGCGCCGGACCACCCACGACGGTGGCACCCGACAGCGTGGCGCTGATGGGCAGCACTCGGCCGGTCTTGAGGCCCTGCTCGCTGATGTAGGTGGGCAACCAACCGGTGTTGGCGATGCCCACCTCCACCCGCCAGGTGTCGCCGCCGAGGGCGACCGCCCGGGTGTGCAGCAGCTCCAGCTCCGGTGCGGCGAGCGCCTGGTAGATCGCGAACTCGGCGTGCCCCTTCACTTCCTCGGCCAGCAGGGCGATCGGCGGGTTGATCCACGACTGGATGTCGTCCCAACCGCCCAGCTCGACTCGGCCGAGCTGCGGGTGGTCGAACGCGTACCAGTCGACATAGATCTGCGGATGGTGCACGTCGGCCCACTGCAGCACAGCGTGCTCCTCGGCCTCGGTGGGGCCGGTGTACCACATCTTCGTCGACTGCTTGGTTCCGGTGGCCACCTGCAGCAGGTCCCAGAACTCGGTGGTCCAGCCGAACACACCCAGGTGTTCGTACACCCAGTCGTCGGCGGCGCCGCTCATGGTCTCGCTGAGGTCCCATGTGAAGTCCTCGAACACCGAGTGCACCGTGTAGCGGGTGAGTTCGGTGCCGCGGACACCCAGTTCCTTCCAGGCCCACACGTCGAGGGGCGGCAGGTCGCCGTCGCGCTTGGTGCTCGACGGCCGCAGCAGTACGCCGCCGCTGGTGTGGAAGGCGTTGTAGCCGCAGATGTTCGGCCGGGCGACGATGGCCCGCACCAGGCCGTCGATCTCGGGCTCGCTCAGCGGGTGGTCGCCGCTGCCGGGCACCGTCGTGCCCCAGCCAGCCGGGAAGTTGCGGTTCATGTCGAGCGCCTGCGGGGGTGCCGGGGTGGGAACCGTGAACCCGTCGTAGTCGAGCAGTTCGCCCTCGTTCAGCAGTCGGTACCGCACGGTGCCCGGCTCGGTGCCGTCGAGCGGCACAGGTGCCATCAGCCGCGGGTCGAGGCTCGACACCGTCCAGGCGCCGTTGGGGTCGGGTACCCGCATCGTGAGCACGCGGCCGTCGCCATCGATGTCGCGCTTGTGCAGGCCGGGCGCACGGTGGGCGTCGCGCCACGGCCAGGCGCGGGTGCTGCTGCGACGGTGCTGCGGCGAGTCGGCGAGCACCCACTCGACACCGTCGGGGTTCACACGCGGCGCGATGTAGAAGGTGCGGCTGCGCAGTGCCCGAGTGACCGTCGGGTCGGTGCCGAAGCCGGTGACGAGGTGGTGGATGATGTGCAGCGCCGCCACGCCGCCGGTTACCTCGATCGAGTGGATGTTGGCGTCGATCCAGTGCGCCGGCTTGGTGTCGTGCGCGCCGGTGTCGGCATCGGTGATGGTGGCCAACCACAGGTCGCGACCCTCGTGCGAGCGGCCGTAGCTCTCGATGCTGAGCAGGCCGGGGTGCTGGGCTGCCAGTTCGTGCAGCAACTGGGTGTACTCGTCGTAACGGAGGTAACGGTCGAAGGCGTAGGCGCTGGTCACGGCCTGCGACGTTACCGCTGCCACCCGACGGCACGACGGCCTGCGTTCCGGACAGTATGGAGAGATGATTGTGCTGCGTTCCCACCATCGCGTCGCCCTCGTGCTGTCGCTCGGTCTGCTCACCGTCGGTGCCACCTCGTGCGGCCTCGCCGAAAGGGCGGCCTCGGAGGCTGCCGGTGCCGCCAGCTGTGCCGGGCTCGACCTCGCCGGCAAGGGCCTCGACAACACCGGCAACCTGTCCACCGACTCCATCGCCAACCTGGCCGGTGTGGCCCACACCGTCGCGTCGGTGGTGAAAGAACTGCCGCTCGGCGCAATCCCCGGCGACGCATACGCGCGCATCGACGATGCTGCCAATCAACTCGATCTCGCGTCGAAGGCCTACGACAGCGACCCACAGGGCGCCACCGAGGTGGTCGACCGGGCAGTCGGCCAGATCAACGGTGTCGTGGCCGACATCAAGGACCGTCTCGACTGCTGATCGCGGCCCTACGATCGCTGGCATGACGGGAACCATGGTGATGCTCCGCCACGGCGAGAGCGAGTGGAACAGGCTCAACCTCTTCACCGGCTGGCACGACGTGCCGATGACTGACAAGGGCCTCGCCGAGGCCACGGCGGCGGGCCACACAATGACCGAGGCCGGGGTGCGGTTCGACGTAGCGCACACCTCGCTGCTCACCCGAGCGGTCGTCACCTGCAATCTCGCGCTCGACGCGATGGGCATGGTGTGGTTGCCGGTGCAGCGCCACTGGCGGCTGAACGAGCGGCATTACGGCGCCCTGCAGGGCCTCGACAAGAAGGCCACAACCGACCGCCATGGGCCCGAGCAGACCAAGCTGTGGCGGCGCAGTTACGACGTCCCGCCGCCGCCGGTGGGCCTCGACAGCCCCGAGCACCCGCGCAACGACGCGCGCTACGCCCGCCTGGC
>JBIKLX010000163.1:0-7286 GCA_044359565.1 Ilumatobacteraceae bacterium | reverse complement strand
GAGCGGCCCGCCTGGGCCAACGCCTGATGGATGGCGGGCAACGCCATCTCGGCCTGGATACCCAGTTGGTCCTCGCCACGCAGCTCGAGGTGCGGACGCATCCGGGCAGGGTCGAGCACACCCTCTTTCTCCATCACGTACCGCGACCGGATGCCCGAGGCCTTCACGATGAACTCTTCGTCGGGCGTCTGGCGAGCGACGATTGAGCCGTCGGCGATGCCCTCGGCGTGCTCGGCGTTCCACTGCTCGACCGACGCCGTGAGCGACTCGACGAGCTCGGCATTGCTGATGGTGAACGGCGGGACGAACAGCCCGGTGCCGCTGATGACGACGGCGGTCATGGTGCGATGCTCGATCTCATGGCACGAGTATTGCCGAGTCGACCTGAAGGCACTCCGGTTGGCGCGCCGCCATGCCCTCATCGAATACCCGTGACCCGTGTGCCCGATCGGTTCGCCGATGGCGGGTCGACGGGGGTAGCCTGACGCCGTCCCGCTGGAATGCGGTCGGGGAACGTGGTCCGAGTTCCTCCCACGACGCCACATGGATGCAGGTGCACGATTCCACGTGCACGCGGCGCGAAGGGCGCCCCACAACAACGATGCCCGAAGTTCTGATCGAATTGGAGCGTGCGGCCTGGGCGGTTGCCGAAGGCCGAGCGACGAAGGCCCAGCGCGCCGCGTTCGAGGCCGACACCAAGGCCTCGCTGCGCGTCCTCGGTCGGATGATCATCGACACCGAGGAAGGCCTCGAGTCGGTGACGCGACTCACCGGCCCCGAGCGCGAGCAGATCGTCGCCGACTTCACCTCCACGCTGCGTGAACTCGAGGCCCTGCACGATCTGCTGTCGCGACCGCTCGGCACCGTGGCCGCCGATGTGCTGGCCGAGGTGGCCGGCGAGGTGCGCCTACAGGCCAGTTGGAGCACCGGCACCGTGGTGGTGTGGGCAGCCGGACCGAAGTCGGCTCCCGAGACCAACGATCAGTTGGCCGACCGACTCGAGGCCATCGGCGGCCCCTCGCTCGGTTGGGCCGTGCACCCCGGGGTGCCGCTGCCGTCGGGTGCGCGTGCCGAGGCGCTCAGCATCCCCGTGCGCGATGCGCTGGGCTGGCTGGTGGCCGTGGGTACGGGTCTGGGCCGGGCCGGCGTCGGTTCCAGCGTTGCCTGGCTGGGCCGGGTAGCCGTCGAAGGAGTGCGGCTGGTCGCCGCAGGCGCGGTCGCCCCGGCCATCGCAGTCGAACGCAGCGCCGAGGGGCGCCAGCCGAACGCGCGAGTGCACTGGGAGCCAGCCCTGCTCGACGAGACGATGGTGCGCGAACTCGCCGCCGCGATGCCGGGCCCGGTGTCGGCCATCGCCCGTGTCGACGCTCGCTCCACCACCCTCGCCGTCCTGGCTGCCTCGGTCGACGCCATCGTGCGCGACACCGCCAGCCGACTCGACCTGCCGGCACCGCCGCCGATGGTGTCGAATCCGGCCGACTTCGCCGAGGCGATGATCGCCCGTCTCGACGGAACCTCGTTCCCCGCGCCCGCCGGGTTGGTGGGCGATGTGTCGCGCCGCCTCGACCAGTGGACGCGCACCGCCACCTCGGCCGAACGGCCGCACCTGATCATGCAACTCGACGCACCCGACAGCGGCGACGCCTGGCTGCTGTCGGTGTTCGGGCCGGGCGCCAAGGGCCGCATGCTGCCGGTGGAAGTGGCCCTCGGCGACACCCGCAACAGCAAGCCGCTGGCCGACGAGCTCGCCCGGCTCGAGCGCATCTACCCGCCGCTGCTGCGGCCGGGCGAACTGCGTCGCGGCCGAGTGGTGCTGAGCCAACCCGAGGCGTGGGAACTGATGACGGTGCTCGGCTCGCAACTCGAGGCAGCCGGGTTCGAGGTGCGCGTGCCGGCGCTGTCGCGGCGCAAGGCGTCGCCATCGCTGAAGCTGTGGGCCGAGCCAACCGGGCAGTCGATGGTGGGCGCCAACCAGCTCAGCAACGTGCGCTGGTCGGTGTTGTTCGACGACGTCGAGCTCACCGCCGCCGACATCGCCCGGCTGTCGATGGAGGCCAAGCCGCTGGTGCGGTCGCGTGGCCGCTGGATCGAGATCGACAGCGTCGACCTGAAAGAGGCCGCCGCGGCGCTGGCCGAACGGTCGCGGACCACGCAGCTCACCGGCGCCGAGATCCTGCGCCACAGCGTGGGGCTGGAGGGATCGGGCCTGGCCGGCGGCGTGAGCGTGCAGGGCTCGGGGTGGGCCACCGACCTGCTGCGGCATGCGGCCACCGCTTCCACCGAACCGGTCACCCAGCCCGAGGGCTTCCGCGGCGAACTGCGCAGCTACCAGGCCCAGGCCGTGGCCTGGCTGGGCTTCCTCGACACCGCCGAACTTGGCGGCTGTCTGGCGCTCGACATGGGCCTCGGCAAGACCCCCACGGTGCTGGCGCACATCGCCCGCACGTCAGCCGACGCCGACTACCCGGCGCTGGTCATTGCACCCCCGGCGGTGGTGGGCAACTGGGCGGCCGAGGCGGCCAAGTTCGCGCCCCGTCTGCGCGTGATCGTCCACCACGGCGCCTCGCGAGCCAGCGCCACGCAGCTCGACGCCGAGATCAGCCGTGCCGACGTCATCCTCACCACCTACGCCACCGCCGTGCGCGACATCGAGGCCCTGTCCCGCCGCCGCTGGAGCCGAGTCGTGCTCGACGAGGCGCAGGCCATCAAGAACCCGGCGAACGAGACCTCGCAGCAACTGCGCCGTCTGCAGGCCCGCTCGAAGATCGCTCTCACCGGCACCCCCATCGAGAACGGCCTCGGCGACCTGTGGTCGATCCTCGACTTCACCAATCCGGGCCTGGTGGGTACCCGGCCGTCGTTCGTCGCCCAGATGTCGGGCGAGGGCGAGGCGGCGCTGCGGGCACTGAACGGCCTGCTCGTGTTCCGCCGCACCAAGACCGAACCCGAGGTGGCCAAGGAGCTGCCCGACAAGATCGACCAGCTCGACCACTGCACGATGACCCCTGAGCAGATCGGCCTGTACCAGGCGGTGCTCGACCGCCTGCTCATCGACACCCAATCCGGTGGCGAATTGGGCAGCGACCCCAAGCAGGGCGCCATCCTCGCCGCCATCACGGCGCTCAAGCAGATCTGCAACCACCCCTCGGCGTACCACGACGACGGCAAGCCTCTGGCGGGCCGGTCGGGCAAGTTGGCCCGCCTGGAGGAGATCGTCGAGTCGGTGTTCGAGGCCGACGAGAAGATCCTCGTCTTCACCCACTTCGCCTCGTGGGGCCGTCGTCTGGCCACCTACCTGAGCGGGCGGTTCGAGCGGCCGATCGACTGCTACGACGGCAGCCTCGCCCGCACTGCGCGCGACGCGATGATCGAGAAGTTCCAGAAGGCCCCCGGCGCGGGCGCGCTGGTGCTGTCGCTGAAGGCCGGCGGTACGGGCCTCAACCTCACCGCCGCCAGCCACGTGGTGCTGTACGACCGGTGGTGGAACCCGGCCGTGGAAGACCAGGCGCGCGACCGTGCCTGGCGTATCGGGCAGCAGAAGACCGTGGTGTCGCACCGCCTGGTGTGCCCCGGCACGGTCGACGAGCGAGTGGAGGAAGTGGTGCTCGGCAAGCGGCACATCGCCGATCTGGTGCTGCCCAAGTCGAGCTCGCTGTCGGATCTGAACACCAAGCAACTGCGCGTGGCACTCGGGCTGCGGCCCGATGTGCTGCTGACGGAGGACGACGAATGAGCGCCAAGAAGCGTCAGCACCATCAGGGTGGCGGCCAGGCACGCCAGCAGCGGCCCGCCGACACCTCGGCGTTCGATCTGTGGCGCCCGCCGCCCGCCCTGCCCGCGCCGGCCAAGATCACGCCCAGCACCGACCCGTCGCTGCTGCTGCGTTCGCTCGGCGACCCGCCGCTCGGCAACAAGAGCGTGCTGGCGGGGCACTACCTCGCCGCGCTGGTCGAGCGTGCCGCAGGCCTCGCCACCGCACTCGCCGTGAGCGCCGACCTGCTCGCCACCGACGCCGGCGACGACTGAGCCCGGCCGCCCGCAACAGGGACCTGCGGCCCTGGCGCGCATGTGCCGACGCTGCTTCGCTGTCGGTGTGAGCGAGCAACGGTGGGGAACACTGAGCCCGTGGGGAGGTGTGCGCACCGTCACCGGTAGCCGCTTTCTCGTCGAGACGAACGGCAGCCGGGTACTGGTCGACAGCGGCCTGTTCCAGGGCTTGCGCGAACTGCGCAAGCGGAACTGGGCCGACTTCCCGGTGCCGCCGACGTCGATCGATGCCGTGGTCATCACCCACGGTCACCTCGACCATTGCGGGTACCTGCCGCGGTTGGTGCGCGCCGGGTTCAGTGGCCCGGTGCACGTCACCTACGACACCGGCAAGTTGATGTCGGTGGTGTTGCCCGACAGCGCGCGGCTGCAGGAGGAAGAGGCGCGGTACGCGAACCGCGCCGGCTACTCGAAGCACCGGCCGGCGCTGCCGCTGTACGACGAGGACGACGCCTGGCGGGCGCTCGACCTGTTGCGCCCTGCGTCGTTCGACCAGGCCATCACCGTGGCGCCGGGTATCGACGCCACGTTCCGGGTGGCGGGGCACATCCTCGGTTCGTCGAGTGTGCACCTCGCCGTTGCCGGGCCGCGCGACGAGCACTCGACGGTGCTGTTCAGCGGCGACCTCGGCCGCCAGCAGCATCCGCTGTTGCTGCCGCCCGCACCGGTCGGGTCCGTCGACTGGATCCTGGTCGAATCCACCTACGGCGACCGGGTGCACGACGACAGCGACCCCGTCGAACGGCTCGCCGAGGTGATCGACCGCACGGTCGAGCGCGGCGGTGTGGTGGTCATCCCCGCCTTCGCCGTCGACCGCACCGAGGTGCTGCTGTACCACCTGCGGCAACTGGCCGACGCCGGGCGCCTGCCCAAGGTGCCGGTGTTCGTCGACAGCCCCATGGCGCTGGCCGCGCTGGGTGTGTACCGCGGCGCGCTCGCCGACGGAGCCGCCGACATCCGGCCCGAACTGCGCGGCTGCGGCGACCTGTTCCAGTTGCCCGATCTGGAGGAGGTGCTCGACGCCGAAGGGTCGAAGGCCGTGTCGGCGCGCCACGGGTCGGCCATCATCGTCGCTGGCGCCGGCATGGCGTCGGGAGGCCGCGTGGTGCACCACCTGGCGCGGTTCCTGCCCGATCCGCGCAACACCGTCGTGCTGGTCGGGTTCCAGGCCGCGGGCACCCGTGGGCGCACGCTGCTGGAGGGGGCGGATGCGGTGAAGATCCATGGCCGCTACGTGCCGGTGCGGGCCGAGGTGTGCGATCTGACCGGGTTCTCGGTGCACGCCGACGCCGACGAACTGATGGGCTGGCTGCGCACTGCTGAGCGTGAACCCACCGGGGTGTTCGTGGTGCACGGTGAGGAGTCGGCATCGTTGGCGCTGCAGCAGCGCATCCGCACCGAACTCGACTGGAACGCCGTGGTGCCGATCGACGGCGAGAAGCTCAGCCTGCGCCCGGGCTGGTGACCGGGCTGGTGACCGGGCTGGTGACTGGCCGGGGGAGTGCACCTCTGTCGAGGTGCAGTTCGTCCTCGGCTGCCGCGATGGCCCACGCCAGCACGGTGGCGCGGTCGATCAGGCCGCGGTGCGCCACCGCCTGCAGCGACAGGCCGTCGAGCAGCGAGAGCAGCCGCCATGCCGTCGCGTCCGGGTCGGCACAGAGGAACCGGCCCGCCACCACGCCGTCGCGGATGATGCGCAACACCAGTTGCTGCCACGCCGTGTTCAGCCGCCGCGACGTGTCGCCCAACGCTGGGCGCCGCACTGCGTCGGCCCAGGCGTCGAGCCACAGCTGGTACGACCAGTCCTGATCGGCGCGGGCGTAGCTGCCGAAGAAGGCGCTGAGGCGCCCCTCGGGTGTGGTGGCTTCTGCGACCGCCGCCTCGGTGTCGGCCAGGTCGCGTCCGGCGGCTCGTTCGAACGCGGCTGCGAGCACCTCGTCCATCGACGCGAAGTAGTGGTGGATGAGGCCGCTCGAGCAGTGCAGTTCGGTGGCCACATCGCGCACGGTGGTGGAGGCAAAGCCCTTGCGCAATGCCACGGCGAGGGCTGCCTCGACGATGGCGTCGCGCCGTGCTGCGGGAGCCATTCGGGCCATGCGTGCAGCCTACGCCTGTTGCGCGAGTGTCCAACAAGCAGTAGGGTGCGGCGACGAGGGGGAGAGCAATGGTCGCGACGACGCCGTTCCACGAGCGATTGGCACCGCTGAACGAGACCGGACTGTGGAGCCACTGGTCGGGTCGCCTGGCGGCCGTGAAGTACCAGATGGCCGAGAAGTTCGAGTACTTCGCCATCCGCAACGCCGCGGCCCTCATCGACACCTCGCCGCTCTACAAGTACCGCATCACCGGGCCCGATGCCGAGACGTTCCTGGCCGGCATGCTGGCGCGCGACATCCGCGCCTGCCGCGACGGACAGGCCCAGTACACGCTGTGGTGCGACGACCGTGGGTTCGTCATCGAAGACGGTGTGGTGCTGCGCTACAGCAGCGAGCACTTCCTCCTCACCGCCGCCGAACCGAACCTCGCCTACTTCGCCGACCGCATCGGCTCGATGCGCGTGTCGATGAGCGATGTGTCCGACGAGGTGGCGTCGCTCGCTGTGCAGGGGCCGCGTTCGCGGGCGGTACTCGAAGCAGCAGGCGCCGACCTCGAGGGTCTGCGGTTCTTCCATCACCGCCCGGCCAAGGTGGGCACCGTCGACGCGCAGGTGTCGCGCACCGGCTACACCGGCGACCTCGGCTACGAGGTGTGGGTCGATGCCGCCGATGCCTCGGCCCTGTTCGACGTGGTGGCCGAGGCCGGTCGTGGCCACGGGTGCATCCCCGCCGGAATGCAGGCGCTGCTGATGAGCCGCATCGAGGCAGGTCTCGTGCTCATCGACATCGACTTCCACTCCAGCCGCTACGCCTACACCGACGAACAGCGGTCGACGCCGCTGGAACTGGGCTTCGGGTGGATGTTCCGCGACATCGCCACCAGCGATCGTGCGTTCATCGGCCGCGATGCCATCCGTCGAGCAATCGCCGAGGGCACCTCGCGCTGGTCGATGGTGGGGCTGCACGTCGACTGGGCCGACTGGAACCGCCTGTACCGCGAGGCGGGTCTCATCCCGCCCAAGGACGAGACCCCCATCGTGTACGAGATGATGCTGTACGACGACGCTGGCGAGCGGGTGGGCTACACCACCAGCTTCATGTACTCGCCGGTGCTCCAGTCGCACATCGCCATGGCGCGGGTGC
>JBIKLX010000162.1:0-7290 GCA_044359565.1 Ilumatobacteraceae bacterium | reverse complement strand
CGCGAGTTCTCGATGAAGGACTCGTACAGCTTCGACATCGACCAGGCCGGTCTCCAGGCCAGTTACGACAAGCACCGCGACGCCTACGAGCGCACGTTCCAGCGGCTCGGCCTGCCGTACGTCATCGTGTCGGCCGTCAGCGGGGCGATGGGTGGCTCGGCCAGCGAGGAGTTCCTCGCCCCGCTCGCCGTGGGCGAAGACACCTACGTGCGCTGCAGCACCTGCGACTACGCCGCCAACACCGAGGCGGTCCAGGTGGCACCGCCGTCGGTGGTGCCCTTCGACGGCCTGCCCGACGCCCACGTGCACGACACGCCCGACACGCCCACCATCCAGACGCTGGTCGACCTGGTGAACGCCCGGCCCGAACTGCGCCACCCCGACCGCGACTGGACGGCGGCCGACACGCTGAAGAACCTGGTGGTGAAGTTGCACCACCCCGACGGCAGCACGTCGGCGCTCGCCATCGGCGTGCCCGGCGACCGCGAGGTCGACCTGAAGCGCCTCGAGGCCCAAGTGGCGCCCGCCGAGATCGAGCCGTTCAGCGAGGCCGACTTCGCCGCCAACCCTGCCCTGGTGAAGGGCTACATCGGGCCCGGTGCCCTGGGCTCGGCCAACGCCTCGGGCATCGCCTACCTCGTCGACCCCCGCGTCGTCGACGGCACCCGCTGGATCACCGGCGCCGACCAGCCCGGTCGGCACGTCATCGACCTGGTGGCCGGCCGCGACTTCACGGCCGACGGTGTGGTCGAGGCCGCCGAGGTGCACGCCGGCGACCCCTGCCCGCTCTGCAGCGCCCCACTCGAGATCGCCCGCGGCATCGAGATCGGCCACATCTTCCAGCTCGGCCGCAAGTACGCCGAAGCCCTCGGCCTCACCGTGCTCGACCAGAACGGCGCCACCCAGGTGGTCACCATGGGCTCGTACGGCATCGGCGTGTCGCGTGCCGTGGCCGCCATCGCCGAGGTGAACTGCGACGACCGCGGTCTGGTGTGGCCGAAGGAGATCGCCCCGGCCCAGGTGCACCTCGTCGCCACCGGCAAGGCCGGCGACCCGCAACTGCCCGCCGCCGAAACCCTGGCCGCCTCGCTCGAGGCAGCCGGCATCAGCGTGCTGCTCGACGACCGGGTGGGCCTGTCGATGGGCGTGAAGTTCAACGACGCCGAACTGCTGGGCATGCCGGTGATCGTGGTGGTGGGCCGCGGTCTGGCCGACGGTGTGATCGAACTGAAAGACCGCCGCAGCGGCGACCGGCGCGACATCGCGCTGGCCGACGCCGTCGGCGAGATCGGCGCCCTGCTCGCCGTGTTGCCGTAGCGGCCGCCGGCTGCGCGTCAGCTGTGGCGCACCAGGCCCTGGTCGATGACGGTGCGGTCGCCCACCGAGGTGGTGAACACCGCCTCGCCAGCACCGGTGCGCCAGATGCGCACGGTGAGCGCGTCGCCCGGCAGCACCGGCGACGAGAAGCGGCCCTCGATGTGGTGGAAGCGGGTGACGTCGTTGTCGGCGAGCGCGGCCAGCAGGGCGCGCCCCGTGAACCCGTAGGTGCACAGGCCGTGCAGGATGGGCCGGTCGAAGCCGCCCATCGCCGCGAACGACGGATCGGTGTGCAGCGGGTTGCGGTCGCCCGACAGGCGGTACACGAACGCCTGGTCGGGGCTGGTCTGCAGGGTGACCTCGTGATCGGGCGCGGTGTCGGCAGGCGGTTCGTTCTGCGGGCCCGACGGGCCGCGGTCGCCACCCCAGCCGCCCTCGCCGCGGATGAACATCGCCGAGCGAGTGGTGTACAGCGGTGACCCGTCGTCGAGGGTGACCTCGTTCTCCACCACCACCACGGCCGCCTTGCCCTTGTCGTACATCGCGGCCACGCGGTCGCGTGCGGTGGCGGTGGCCTCGACCGGGATCGGCCGGTGCAGGGTGACCGCCTGCGAGCCGTGCACCAGCAACGCCGCGTTGAACGAGCCGATCTGGCTCAGCGAACTGCGGCCGCCCGAGGCACTGCCCGAACCGGCCACCACAGCGAACGTGGGGTACACCGCCTGGGGTGTCGCGTTGGTGTTCTCGGTCGAGAACTGCAGGTCGGCCTGACCGGCACCGATGCCCACGGCGTAGAGGAGGGCATCTTTCGACGTCCACGAGATGGTGCGCTCATCGCCCACGGCACCAACGGCTTCTGGATTCAACGGCATGACGAACCTCCTCGACACAGGTCGCCCCACAGCGACCAATGTCCTATCTTTGCCCACTGGGGACCTAGGTCTCTACCTGGCGCGCCGACCGCTCGGCTGAATGGCGGCATGCGAATCCTCCTGGTCGCCACCCGTCCCGAAGACGCCACCGCCGTCGAGTCGACCCTGCTCGACGAGGGGCACACCGTCACGACCTGCTTCGACGGCCACGGCGGGCCATGCCGTGGCGCGAAGGATGTCGAACAGTGCCCGCTCGAGTCGTCGGTCGACCTCGCCGTCATCGCCCGGGCACCCGGTGTCGAGCCGGGCCTGCTCGAGATGGGCGCCACCTGCGCTGTGCATCATCGGGTGGGCGTGATCGAGATCGACCCGGCCGATCCGCCCATCGACTCGCTGTACGACCTGGCCGACGCGGCCGAAGCGGCCGTGGTGGCCGACTACGAGCGGTCGGTACGCGATCTCGTCGAGCGCGCCCTCCCGCCCGGAGCTGTGGCGGTGATCGATGTGACGCGCCGCGACCTCGACGTGCACGTGTCGGTACTGGTCGACCGGCGCCTCGATGCGCTCACGGTGTCGGCCGTAGCCGACCGGGCTCGCGCCGGGGTGCGCGGGCACGACCGGTTTGCGAAGGTGATCGACGTGGCAGTGGTGCAGGGAGCCTGCTGACCGTGCGGGGCAGCGCGCGCCTGGCTCAGCGAGGCTGAGGCCAGCCGCCGGGGGTGCCGTCCATACCCGAGTTCTTGCGGGCCTGGGCGAGCAGCTCCTCCACGGCCGGGCCGAGCTTGGTGGGGTCGTCGATCGGCGCGGTGCGCGGGCCGCGCACCCAGCCCTCGGCGATGGCGAGCGTCTGGCCGCTGGCCTCGAACACCCGGCCCGTCACACCCTTCGACTCGGCCGATGCCAGCCAGGTGACGATGGGGGCGATCCAGCGCGGCGAACGCATCTCGCGCTCCTCGTCGGTCTCGGGGGCGGGCCCGAGGCCCTCGGTCATCCGGGTGAGGGCCACCGGTGCCACGGCGTTGACCGTGACGCCGTAGCGGGCCAGTTCGAGCGAGGCGATGATCGAGAACGAGGCGATACCGGCCTTGGCGGCGCCGTAGTTGGTCTGGCCGGGGTTGCCGTAGATGCCGCTGACCGAGGTGGTGTTGATGATGCGGCCGTCGACCGGCTTGCCGGCCTTCGACTGCTCACGCCAGTAGGCGGCCGCCCAGCGGCTGGGGCCGAACGTGCCCTTCAGGTGCACGGCGATGACGGCGTCCCACTCCTCCTCGGTCATGTTCACCAGCACGCGGTCGCGCAGGATGCCGGCGTTGTTCACCACGGCGTGCAGGTCGCCGAAGGTCTCGACGGCGGTGTTGATGAGGCGCTGGGCACCTTCCCACGACGCCACGTTGTCGCCGTTGGCCACGGCTTCGCCGCCCATGCCCTTGATCTCCTCCACTACCTGCTCGGCGGGGCTCAGGTCGCCGCCGCTGCCGTCGACGTTGCCGCCGAGGTCGTTCACGACCACCTTGGCGCCGTGCGCAGCCAGGCTGAGGGCGTGTTCGCGGCCGATGCCACGACCTGCTCCGGTGACGATGGCGACGCGGCCTTCGCACAAACGACTCATGGTGGTGTCCTCCTCGATGCGGTGGCCGTCGCGCGACGGCGACGGGCATGGTACGCCGCGACCCTGTGGCACGTGCCATTCGGCGCGACCGGGCTGCGACCGTGCACAGCGCGGCGAGCAGCCGTAGCCTCGCTCGGCGATGACCTCCGCTACGCCCACCACCGATGGCATCGAGCCCATCTCCGACGGCACCGAGCCGTACGTGTGCGACGTCGTGGTGGTTGGTGCCGGGCCGGCGGGCGCTACGGCCGCCACGATCCTGGCGCGGGCCGGCCGTTCGGTGCTCGTGCTCGACAAGGCGCAGTTCCCTCGCGACAAGTGCTGCGGCGACGGCCTCACCACCCTGGCACTGCGCGAACTCGACGACCTCGGCCTCGACCCGGCTGCGGTACCCAACTGGTGCACCGTCGAGGCCGCTTGGTTGCGTTCGCCGTCGGGCCGCGAGGTGCGCGTGCCGCTGCCGTCGGGGCAGGGCATGTTCGCCGCCACCACACCGCGGGCCGAACTCGACGCCGCGCTGGTCGAACTCGCCCGCGAGGCAGGGGCCGACGTACGCGATGGCCACGCGCTCGCCGCACTGGTGAACCGCCACCATCACGTCGACATCGACGCTGCTGGGCTCGGCCCGGTGAGGGCCCGCTACGTGGTGGCTGCCGACGGCATGTGGTCGCCGACCCGCAAACTGCTGGGTCTTGCCGAACCCGGCTATCTGGGCGAGTGGCACGCCTTCCGGCAGTACGCCCGCGGGGTCACCGGGCCGGCCAGCGAGCGGCTGTACGTGTGGTTCGAACCCGACCTCCTGCCCGGGTACGCGTGGAGTTTCCCGCTGCCCGGCGGGCGGGTGAACATCGGCTTCGGCATCCAGCGCGATGGCGAGCGCCGCGTACAGGACATGGCGGCGCTGTGGACCGATCTCCTGCAGCGACCGCACATCGCTGCCGCCCTCGGCCCCGATGTGGAACTCGAGGGCCGCCACACCGCATGGCCCATCCCGGCGGCGATCGACCACGCGGTGCTCACCCACGGCCGCACGCTGTTCGTCGGCGATGCCGCCCGGGCAACCGACACCATGACGGGTGAGGGCATCGGGCAGGCCGTGCTCACCGGCCGCCTCGCCGCCGAAGCCATCATCGCTGCCGGCAGCGACGACGCCGGCGCGGCCCGGTCGCACTACGAGCGCCACGTGCGGCATCACCTACTCGCCGATCACCGGATGTCGAAGGTACTCAGTCGCGCGCTCGCCCACGAGCGTGGTGCGCGTGGCGCCATCCGCCTCGTCGGCACCAGCAACTGGTCGCGCCGCAACTTCGCGCGGTGGATGTTCGAGGACGAGGCGCGGGCCGTGGTGCTCACACCACGGCGCTGGCACCGCGGTTTCCTACGCCGGCCGGGGGCGTTCCGACAGTCCGCGTGACACCGATGCTTCGATGTTGCGCACGTAGTTGGCACGCACGAACTCCTGCAATCCGGTGTTCTCATGGTCGGAGGCGAGCAGGTTGAAGATGTAGGCCCGGCGCGGCCGGTCGGTGGTGGTGTTGGGGCCGGTGTAGTGCGGGGTGAGCGCAGTGTGGATGGTGGCGCCACCGGGGGCCAGCGGGCAGGCGACCGCCTGGTCGGCGTGCACCGCGGCCGGGTCGTCGACTCCGATGAGGCGACCGTCGTCGTCGGGGTGCCCCGACACCACGTGGTGCGCCACCGTGCCACTGCCGTGCTGCCCCGCGACGAACTGCATGCAGCCGTTGTCGGCATCGACCGGATCGAGCGCCACCCAGAACTGGATCGAGGTGAGCGGCACGGTGAACCCGGGCTCGGTGACCGGTTGCTGGAAGTACGCCGCGTCCTGATGCCAGGGGGTGTCGTGCGGATGGCCGGCCGGCTTGTCGATGAGCATGTCGTAGGTGCGGTTGGCGTGCGTGCACCCGAACAGGTCGCGCATCACCTCGCGACCCGCGGCGAGTGCCCCGTTGTCGTCGAACACCGGGTGCACCATCGACGGCACGAGCACCTGCCGGGTGATGCCACCGAGGTGCCGGTCGGTGGTCGACTCGACCCGGAACCCGATGATGTCGTCGTACGCGGCCCGCAGCCGCTCGACCTCGTCGTCGTCGACCAGGCGGTCGATCGCCAGGTACCCGTCGTGCCAGAACCGTTCCACCGCCGCCTCGCTCAGCATCCCCTCACCGTACCCCGAGTCCCAGCCACCCACCCGAGTCCCAGCCACCCACCCGAGTCCCAGCCACCCACCCGAGTCCCAGCCGCCCACCCGAGTCCCAGCCGCCCACCCGAGTGTTGTTCGTACCCACGTGGGTACGAACAACCCTCGGGTACTCAGGCCACGGCGCGCAGTCGCTCGCGGTACAGCGCTTCGAGTTCATCGCACAGACCCGGGAGGTCGGCCAGGTCGAGCGGCGACACCCGTTCGACCTGCCAGCCGATGAGATGACATTGCCGGTCGCGGCGACGGTCGCTGGTACCTCCCTCCAGCATGAAGTGCTCCGGGTGGCCGTCGATCTCGATCCCCCACCGGATCGCCGGTACCGCGAGATCGAGCCTCACCTGCTTGCCGTTCGGCAGTTGCAGTCGATCGACCTGGGCGACGACGGGTATGCCACGCTCGCGCAGTGCTCGGGCGAGTTGCACCTCGAGATGCGATTCGAGCGGCCCACCCTCGATACGCGAGTGGAGGACCATGAGGAACTGCGCCGAACCCGGCCGTGACGGATGCCCGAGCCGGCGGGCCACCCGGCCGAGGTCGGACACGGTGCAGTGGCGGTCGTGGAGCAGTTGCTCGATCACCGAGGCGTGGTCGGTGACAGGCAGTTCGACACCCAGGTCGAACGCAAGGCGCGCCGGAGCCGCCAGGCGGATGCCGTCGTGCCGGGTACGCACGTGGTCGGGATCGATGCGCGTGGTCTGTCGGAGGACGACGCCGGCCAGCGGGCCGATGTTGCTGCCGTGCGGCACAGCGAACACCAGCAGCGCCGACCGTCCCATCCGTCGCAGGTTCATCAGGCGCCCGGCCGAGGTACCGGTGATGAAGCCTTGCGGGTGCGCCAGGCACAGCGCGGTACATCTCGATTCGAGCGACTCGGCGGTCGACGTG
This sequence comes from Ilumatobacteraceae bacterium, assembly GCA_044359565.1. Taxonomy (GTDB): domain Bacteria; phylum Actinomycetota; class Acidimicrobiia; order Acidimicrobiales; family Ilumatobacteraceae; genus VFMC01. The sequence continues at coordinate 389 of JBIKLX010000162.1, read as the reverse complement.
AGCCGATACACCCGGGGGTATGGCATGTCGAGCACACCGGCCTCGACCAGCCGATCGCGTCGCCGACGTCCGACGCCCACCTGGGTGAGCATCGGCCCGGTGGCATGGCCGTGGTATCGCCGGAACAGCTCCATCGAGCCAGGAGTGAGGTCGACCATGAGCGTCCTCCATGAGCGGTAGTGACACGAACTCGGGGGAAGCGGGAGTGACGGTAGCGACCGGCGGACCACGACCACTCGAACCGAGTGTTTTTTGTCCCCCAAGCGCCCAAAGAACCCTCGGGTGGACGGCTGGGACTCGGGTGGACGGCTGGGACTCGGGTGGACGGCTGGGACTCGGGTGGGTGGGGCTGACTCGGGTGGGTGGGGCTGACTCGGGTGGGTGGGGCT
>JBIKLX010000161.1:0-7405 GCA_044359565.1 Ilumatobacteraceae bacterium | reverse complement strand
TCGGTGCCGGGCATGGAGCCGTTCTACTGGTCGTTGCCCGGCTTGGCGAGGCCTAAGGGCCCCGAATCGACCCACCGTTTCTACCGATCTCGGACCGGTGCCGACTGCCGGGATGCATCTACCGGATCCATGTACCGGACGGATGTACCGGTACGGGCGACCCACACGAAGTGCCCGCGCCACGGCGACCATCGGCCCTGCACCGGCCCGGTCGGCTGCGGCCACGATGCCCCTGACGTCACACCCCACGACGAAGGAGCACCACCCATGAACAGCACTGCAACGCTCGAACGGCGCGTCGACACCTGGCCCCAGCGCCTGTCGGACTGGTTCGACATGCCCGATCTGACCCGTTGGTTCGATCGGGTCGGCCGGTTCGAGGACTTCATCCGCATCGAAGAGACCGTCGTCGACGGCTCGTTGATCGTGAAGGCCGAGATGCCAGGTATCGACCCCGAGCGCGATGTCGACATCAGCGTCGCCGACGGAGTCTTGACCATTCACGCCGAACGCCACGCCGAACGCCACGAGGAGCACGTCGGCGACACAGCGGGCCACACCCGCAGCGAGTTCCGCTACGGCTCGTTCAGCCGCAGCGTGATGGTGCCCAAGGGTGTGAAGACGGGTGACATCACGGCCACCTACCACGACGGCATCCTCACGGTCACTGTGCCCATGCCCGCCCAGAAGCCGGCCGCAGTGACCAAGATCGCTGTCGCTCGGGCGTGACGCGAAGCGGGGTGCCGTGTGGCGGACACGGCACCCCGCTTGCGTTCGGGAGGGTTGTAGGCAGTTCGGTCAGACGGCTTGCTTGGCCCGCACGGCGAACACGGCGGCCTCGGTGCGGCGGGTCATGCCCAGCTTGCGCAGGATCGACGAGATGTAGTTCTTCACCGTCTTTTCGCTGATGTTCACCTTCGACGCGATCTGGCGGTTGGTGTTGCCTTCGACCAGGTGCTCGAGGATGGTGTGCTCGAGTGGGGTGAGCGACGCCAGCCGCGGGTCGACGTTGGGCCGAGGGTTGCGCAGCCGGTTGAGGATGGCGCCGGTGACCGATGGGTCGACCAGCGACTCGCCGTTGGCCACCCGCTTCACGGCGTCGACCAGGTCGTTGCCGCGGATCTGCTTCAGCACGTAGCCGGCCGCCCCGGCCATGATGGACGCGAACAACGCCTCGTCGTTGGCGTGCGACGTGAGCATCAGGCACATCACGTCGGGGAAGTTGGCGCGGATCTCGCGGCACACCTCCACACCGCTGCCGTCGGGCAGTTCGACGTCGAGGATGGCCACCCGGGGGCGGGTGGCAGGGATACGGGTGAGCGCGTCGGCTGCAGTACCGGCCTCGCCGACGACGTCGATGACGCCGCTGGCCTCGAGCACGGCGCGCACGCCTTCGCGCACCACCAGATGATCATCGAGCAAGAACACGGGGATCTTCGGCTCGGCGATGGGCGAACTGGTCGTATCGGACATGGCGGCCAGTGAAACCCAGGTGGCATGGACCGACTAGGGACCTTCGGCTCTCATTTCCCCACAGGTTGTGCTCTGCCATCATGATGTCGAGTCGAACCGAGTCGACCCGGACCGAGTGGAAGGACGCAGCGCATGGGGATCGCCTACGAACAGGGCCTGGCCGAACTGGGCGACGGCTGCTTCGCCTATCTGCAGCCCGACGGCGGTTGGGGATGGAGCAACGCCGGCCTCGTGGTGGGCGACGGCGCGTCGCTGCTGGTCGACACCCTGTTCGACCTTGCGCTCACCCGACGGATGCTCGACGCGATGGCGTCGGTCACTGCGGCTGCGCCCATCGGCACGGTGCTGAACACCCATGCCAACGGCGATCACTGCTACGGCAACCAGCTGGTCGCCGGTGCCGAGATCGTCGCTTCGGCGGCCACCGCACACGAGATGACCGAGGTGCCACCCGCCATGCTCGCTGCGTTGAACGCAGCGCCCGGAGAGGTGGGCGACCTGTTCCGGTCGTTCTTCGGGGCGTTCGAGTTCGGTGGTATCGAGATGCGCCTGCCCGACCGCACGTTCGAGCACCGTCTCGAACTGGAGGTGGGTGGCCGGGTGGTGGAGTTGATCGAGGTGGGCCCCGCCCACACCAGCGGCGACACGTTGGCCTACGTGCCCGACGCGGCCACCGTGTACACGGGCGACATCCTGTTCATCGGCGGCACCCCCATCGTGTGGGCCGGACCGCTGAGCAACTGGGTGGCGGCGTGCGACCTGATGCTGGGCATGGACATCGACACTGTGGTGCCCGGGCACGGACCGGTCACCGACAAGAGTGGCGTCGCCCAGGTGCGCGACTACCTGGCCTTCGTCGACGACCAGTCGCGTCAGCACCACGCTGCAGGCGACGACGCGTGGGAGGCGGCGCGAGCCATCGCCCGCGAGGTGGGGGCGCGCCCCGATTTCTCCGGATGGGGTGAGTTCGGCCGCATCACCGTGAACGTCGAGACCGCCTACCGCAGCCTCGACCCGGGCCACGCCACGCCCGATGTGGTCGAGCAGTTCCGGCGGATGGCACGCATCGAAGCCGGCCTGGCCCCGGGGGCATGACCGACTACGACGTGGTGGTGGCCGGCGACGGCCCGGCCGCGCTGGCGCTCGCCGACGCGTGTGCGCAACTCGGACTGCAGGTGTGCGCTGTGGGGGAGGGCGCTCCCTGGACCGCCACCTACGGCACCTGGGTCGACGAGGTGCCGGCCTACAGCGACGCGCTGGGTGCAACGAGCCTGATCGAGGTGGCGGTCGCCGATCGGCGCATCGCGCTCGACCGCACCTACGGGGTGTTCGACAACGCGACCCTTCGTGCCCGCTTCGCTGCAGTGCCCGTCGTCGCTGCACGCGTCGCCGGGGTGCGCCACCATCTGTGGGGCAGTGTGGTCGACACCACGGTGGGGCCGTTGCGGGCGCGCCTCGTGGTCGACGCCACCGGTGCCGCTCCGGCACTGCTGGCGCCGCGCTGGGGCGCCGACCGTGCGCCGCGGCAGACGGCGTACGGATTGGTGCTCGATCACCGACCCGAGGCGGTGGGCGGCAACGGCTCGGTACTCATGGACTGGCGTCAGCCACCGGGCACGGTCGGTCCGCCGACGTTTCTCTATGTACTCGCTCTGCCCGGTGGACGGTGGCTGGTGGAGGAGACCTCGCTGGCCCGCGCCCAGCCCGTCGCTGCCGACACACTGCGCCTGCGATTGGCGGCGCGTCTTGGCGCCGACCTCACCGACCGGGCCGAGCACATCGAGCACGTGTCGATCCCGATGGCGCCGGGGCTGCCCAACCGCGGCCAGGCGGTGGTGGGCTTCGGTGCCGCGGCCGGCTACATCCACCCGGCGACCGGGTACTCGGTCGCTGCCTCGTTACGCGCCGCGCCGCGTGTGGCGCACGGTCTGGTCACGGCCGTGGGGCTCGACGATCCGGCGCAGCGGGCACTGGCGGCGTGGAACGCGGTGTGGCCCGCCGAGCAGCGGCGTGCCAGGGCACTGCACGACTACGGCCTCGGGGTGCTGCTGCGGATGTCTGACGTCGAGCTGTCGGGCTTCTTCGGTGCCTTCTTCGACCTGCCCAGCGAACAGTGGAGCGCGTACCTGCGCGTCGACACCTCGGCCGCTGCTGTCAGTCGGACGATGACGGCGATGTTCCGCTCGGTGCCGTGGCATCTGCGGCGTCGGCTGTTGCCGCGCTGACCCGCCGGGTGCGGATCGACCGACGCAATGCCACCACCCAGCCAACTGCGACACAGCCCGAGAAGAACCACCACTGCAACATGTACGACAGGTGCGGCCCTTCGCTCAACTCGGGCGGTGGCACCGGAATGGGAAACGTGCCCTGGCTCGGTACCGACTGGGCCAGGTCGAGGTAGACGGGCATCACCGGGGCGGGTAGTTGCTGGGCCAGACGGGGTACGTCGATGCGCTGCAGTTCGGTGAGTACGCCGTCGGGCGGATCGGAGATCTGCCCGAAGGCCCGCTCCTGCGAGCGGCGCAGCGAACCCAGCACCTCCACCTCGCCCGATGGCGGGGGGAGCGGCTCGGTGCCCTGACCCGGCACGAATCCGCGGTTGACGAGCAGCAGCCGACCATCGGGTAGCTCGAGTGGGGTGACGACGTTCACGCCGGCCTGGCCGTTCTGCGAACGGTTGACGATGAGTACCTGCTCGTCGGCCCGGTAGGTGCCGGTGGCGGTGACCGTGCGCCACTCGACGTCGAGCGGGTCGGCCTCTGCGTCGGGCGGGCCGACGACCGATTCGACCGGCGCCATCGGCTCGTCGGCCCGGGCGGTGACGAGCGCATTGAACGCCCGCCGGTCGTCGAGTCGGCTCTTCTGCCAGAAGCCGAGGCCGATCATGCCCACGACGCCGATGAGGCACAGGAGGTGGAACACGATCCAACGCGGTCGCAGCAAGAACCGGTACATGCGAGGTGTGACGGTATCGGTCAGGTGCGGTCCCACAGCATGGTGTGACCACGTTCCGGGTCGAGCAGGCGGGCAGCGGGCGACTGTCTGTCGATGTGCCCGATGAGGCCGCGGTACACACCGAACCCGCACAGCTCCTGGAGGCGTTGCGGGAAGGTGCGCACCACCGACAGGGGCAGGCCGAGTTGCTGGTTCTCCTGTTGGCGCACCCAACCGGCGCAGTAGTTCATGGCGATGCCCATCCGGGCGGTGTCGGTGGTGTTGGCGCCGCCGCCGTGCCACAGCGAGCCGTGCCAGATGAGGATGCTGCCGGCGGGCATCTCGGCCGGGATGCTGTCGTAGTGCTGGCCGTAGGTGGGCGAGTGGTCGGCGAGATGGGTGCCGGGGATGAGGCGCGTGGCCCCGTTGGTCTCGGTGAACGGGGTGATCGCCCACATGCTGTTGCACACCGTGGCCGGGTGCGGTTTGGGCAGCGGCATCACCTGGTCGTCGGCGTGGATGGGCTGGGCGGTCTCGCCGGGGCCGATGGTGATGCTCGACAGACTGCTCACCAGGCAACCGTCGCCGAGCACGTGGTCGATCAGCGGCAGCACCACCGGGTGGAGGGCGATCTGCTGGTACAGCGGGCCGTGGGCCAGCAGGTTGTACACCCGGGTGGTGGCCCGTCCTTCGAAGCCGTTCGTGCCGGGGCCGATGCCCAGGTCGCGTTCGAGCCGGTTCACGTCGGCGTGGATGGCGGCGGCGAGGTCGGCGTCGAAGGCGTCGCGCACGATGGTGTATCCGTCGGCCTCGAGCCGGGCGCGGTGGTGGGCCATCAGGTCGTCGGCGACAGTGCTCACCGGGCCGACGCTACTGTCTCGCGCCATGTCATCTGCAGCGTCGCCGTCGCAACGAGCCGTCGCCCTGGTCACCGGCGCGGGCAGTCCCGGCGGCATCGGCTTCGCCAGTGCGCGCCGCTTGGCCGAGGCCGGCCTGCACGCCGTGCTGGTGGCCACAAGCGATCGCATCCGCGAGCGGGCCGCCGAACTGCAGGCGCTGGGCCTGGCCGCCACCGGCATGGTGGCCGATCTGCGCGACGAGGCCGCCGTGGCCCGCGTGGTGGCCGCCGCAGAGGCCATCGGCGCGGTGGAGGTGCTGGTGAACAACGCCGGGATGACCTCGGTGGCCGCCGGTGGCGACGCCGGCCGCCGGGTCGCCGACATGGCCGTGGCCGACTGGGACGACACGTTGCGCCGCAACCTCACCAGCGCGTTCATGGTCACCCGGGCCGTGTTGCCCGGCATGGTGGCGCGTCGCTACGGGCGCATCGTGATGGTGTCGTCGGTCAGCGGCCCGGTGGTGTCGTTCCCGGGCGGCGGCGCGTACGGCGCAGCAAAGGCGGGGATGGTGGGCCTGACCCGTGCCCTTGCCCAGGAGGTGGCCCGCGACGGGGTGACCGTCAACTCGGTGCTGCCGGGATGGATCGACACCCCGTCGGCCAGCGATCGCGAGCGCGAGGCGGGTGCCGCCTCACCGGTGGGCCGCAGCGGCACCGCCGACGAGGTGGCCGTTGCCGTTGCATTCCTGGCCGATCGGGCCGCGTCGTACGTGACAGGCACGGTGGTGGTGGTCGACGGCGGCAATTCCATCGTCGAGGACCACGTCCACTAGCGCCATCTTCTAGCGTCGCAGCGATGGACGATCACCTGCTGCCCGACTGGCTCACGCCCACCTGGCTCGGCACGACACTGGGGCGCGAGGTCACCGCGTTCACCACCAGGCGCATCGGCGACGGCCTGGTGGGCATGAACCTGCGGCTCGCCGTCACCTCGCCCGACCCCGAGGTGCCGCGTTCGCTGGTGGTGAAGCTGCCCTCGCCCGATCCGCTCAGCCGGGCCAGCGGCGTGGGCCTGCGCAACTACGAGCGCGAGGTGTGCTTCTACCGCGACCTCGCCAGCACCGTCGACATCCGTGTGGCCGCCTGCCACCACGCCGAGTGGCAGCCGGAAACGGGTGACTTCGTGCTCGTGTTGGAAGACCTCGCCCCCGGCGCACAGGGCAACCAACTCACCGGCTGCAGCGTGCAGCAGGCTCGCACCGCCGTGGTCGAGTTGGCCCGTCTGCACGGCCCGCGGTGGAACGACGCGACGCTGTGGGACATCGAGTGGTTGGGCCGCCGCACCAGCGCCGACGACACCGCCCGGATGGTCGAGTACTGGGGGCTGTTCATGCCCGGCTTCCTCGGCACCTACGCCCAGTACCTGTCGGCCGAGGCCCTCGACCTGCTCGAGGTGTTCGGCCACCGGATCGCCGACTGGGTCGACGGCCGCGAGGAACCGTTCACCGTCACCCACGGCGACTACCGGCTCGACAACCTGATGTTCGCCACCGCCGACGGTGGCTACCCCGTGGCCGCTGTCGACTGGCAGACCCCCGGCCACGGGCCCGCGCTGGCCGATGTGAGCTACTTCATGGGTGCCGGTCTGCTGCCACCCGAGCGGCGCGAGGTCGAACAGGAGATCGTGGCCGAGTACACCGCGGCGCTCGCCGCCTACGGCGTTGAACCGGCTGCCGACTGGGTGTGGCAGCAGTACCGGCGCGAAGCGTTCGCGGGGGTGGTGATGGCGGTGGTGGCCTCGCAGGTGGTGGCGCCCAGCGACCGCAGCGAGGCGCTGTTCACCGCCATGGCCACCCGCCACCTGCAACACGCACTCGACCTCGACGCGCTGGGTGCACTGTGACCGACCTGCCCGACTTCCACATCCCGCACGCGGAGAAGATCGAGTGGATGATCGAGACCGCCGGGTGGGCGCTCGAGGCCGGACAGGGCTACGCCTACAGCATCGGCTTCCCCGAGGCGTTCGGGTTCCCGGAGGTGGCGGTGTTCGGCCTCACCCCGGTGGCCATCCGCGGGTTGCTCGACCTGGTGGCCGACCTGCTGCGCGGCGGCACCGAGATCCCGCTCGAGGTGGAACTGGTCGGACTGTTCGACAACGAC
>JBIKLX010000160.1:0-7420 GCA_044359565.1 Ilumatobacteraceae bacterium | reverse complement strand
CCCGCCGATGCCGCCGCCATCACCCGTTGGCTCGACAATGCCATGCGGCGATGCGGCACCGAACCCGGTGGTGGTCTCTGGGCGCTGCACGACCGCGCCAGCGGGGCGTTCGTGGGCTACTGCGGCGTCGACCCTGGCGAGGACACGGACGAGCCGGAACTGACCTACGCGCTACTACCCACCTGGTGGGGCCGGGGCCTGGCCACCGAGGCGGCCCGGGCGGTGCTCGACCTAGCCGATCGCACCCTGTCCGAGTTGGCGGCGACGGCGGATCCGGCCAACATCGCCAGCCTGCGCATCCTCGCCCGCCTGGGCTTCGTCGCCACCCACACCGCCGATGACGTGCACGGTCTACCGACGGTGTTCCTTCGTCGCACCCGTCACGACCCCGGCCGCTCGGTCGACTCGGCCTGAGCACCAGCCCGTCGACCGGCTACCGCTTCACGCGCGACCAACGCTGCCGCCAGCAGTAGCCAGAGCCAGGGCTGGGCCAGAATCGCGACGAATCGGTCGGTGGCACCACTCCACGCATCGACCGCCCTGCCCACGGCCACGATGCCTGCGCACACCGCACCGATGACCGCCACCGTTGCCCCGCATACTGCCGCGCTCGCGACGATCACGCGGGCGTGCACGCGCACGCCCACCTGTCCGGTGGTGATGATCTGCATCAGTGCCACCGCCGTGGTGCCGAGCCCGAACACCACCGCGACCCGAGTCGACCAGCGCATCGACTGCCAGCCGCCACGCAGTCCTGAGTTCGATCGTTCGAGCCGCTGCCACGAGGCCTGTGCAGTTCGGTCGAGCACCGAGAAACCGGCGAGCGCCATGAATCCCGATGCCAACTGCTGCAAGGTGGTGAAGGCAAACGCCACGGCTGCCACCACGACCACTGCGGTGAAGCCCTCGAAGTGGTCGAGCAGGTTCGCCAGCAACCACGGGGTGACGGTCTCGTTACCGGGGCCCCACTCGTAGACGAGCCACGCGACCACACCCACCAGTGCCACTCGCGGCCCCCACCCCGATGTACGGAAGTCGAGGGCCATGGCACGTCGCAGCGTGAACGACGACGCAACCCCGGTCATGCGCAGACAGTACCGGTCGGCGAACCGCGATCGCCGTCCAGCAGTGGCCGGGAGGGTCGTGGGCCGTCGCCTACAGCGTGAATTGCGGCGACGATAGGCACCAGGTCAGCGGGGCGAACCGGTGGGCTGACGCAGCAGCGAACCGAGCGCAGCTGCCATCTCCGCCCGCGGCCCGGCGCCGGTGAGGATGGCATCCACCGCCGTGAGCGACGTGTGCGTGTGGCCGCGGCACGGCAACTGCACCACCTCCACGCCCGCTGCAGCGAGCGCCTCGGCGTAGGCCATCCCTTCGTCGCGCAGCGGGTCGAACTCGCACGTCACCACCACGGCCGGCGGGAGGCCAGCCAGACTGGCGGCACGAATGGGCGACGCCTTCGGATCCGTCCGCTCGGCCGGGTCGGCGTAGTGGTTCCAGAACCACTCCATCAGCGCCTTGGTGAGCATGTAGCCCTCGCCGTTGTCGACGTACGAACCCCGGGTGAGGTCGCAGTCGGTGACCGGGGTGAGCAGCAACTGCGCCGCGATGGCCGGTCCACCCGCGTCGCGGGCGAGTTGGGCCACGACGGCGGCGATGTTGCCGCCGGCACTCCATCCGGCCACGACCAGGCGCTCCGGATCGCCACCCAAGGCCTCGGCCGCACCGGCGATCCACTGCAGCGCGGCGAAGCCGTCGTCGGCAGCAGCCGGGAAGCGGGCCTCGGGCCCGTGCCGGTAGTCGACCGACACGACGATGGCCCCGGTGCGCACGCACAGGTCGCGGCAGAACGGGTCGTCGGAATCGGCACTGCCCAGCACCCAGCCGCCGCCGTGGAAGTACAGCACCACCGGGCGCGGGCCGACGCCCGCGGGCCGGTAGAGGCGGTAGGGAAGGTCGACCGCGGCACCCGGGTAGGTGCCGTCGACGATCTCGGCGACCTCGGGCCCGGGCGGCCGGGCACCCGACATCGCATTGCTGAAGGCCCGGGCATCGACCGCCGACATGGTGTCCATGGCCGGCAGGTTCAACATGGCCATCATGTCGAGCATGATGCCCACGTCGGGCTGGAGCCTGCGGACGACGCCATCGTTGCACTGGGCGCTCGACGGCCCGGCGATCTGGAACCCGAGGTAGCCCTTGTCGACCACCTCGTCGCAGATGAGCCGGTAGTTGCCCACACCGCCCACATAGGGCAGGCAGATCCGTGGCTTGCCGGGGATGTTGGCACCCATGTACCAACTGTTGGCCTTCGGCAGCAGCGAGATGTTGGCGAAGTCGTTCACATGCTGCACCCAACCGGCCTGCGCGGTGGGGGTGGCCTCGATCGAGTCGAAGCCTTCGGCTCGCAGATGGGCGAGGCAGTCGGCGATCCAGTCGACGTGCTGCTCGATCGACACCATCATGTTCGACAGCACCGACGGGCTACCCGGGCCGGTGATCATGAACAGGTTCGGGAACCCCTCGACCATCAGCCCGAGGTAGTTCACCGGACCGGCCTCCCACTCGTCGCGCAGGGTGCGGCCGTCGCGTCCGGTGATGTCGACCGCCACGATGGCCCCGGTCATCGCGTCGAAGCCGGTGGCGAACACGACGACATCGAACTCGAGCGACTCGTCGACCAGGTCGACACCGCGCTCGGTGATGGTGGCGATGGGGTGCTTGCGCAGATTCACCAGCCGCACATGGGGCAGGTTGAAGGTCTCGTAGTAGCCCGTGTCGACGCACGGCCGCTTCGTGCCGGCCGGGTGATCGGTGGGACACAGGTCGTCGGCGGTCGCAGGGTCGTGGACGATCGAGCGGATCTTGTTGCGGATGAACTCGGCCAGGAAGTCGTTGGCCTTCTCGTTGGCACCGGTGTCGTTGAACTGCCCGAAGATCTCGAAGATGCCACCCGCCTGCCACCCGGCCTCGAACCGGGCGTTGCGCTCGTCCTCGCTCACCTGCAGCGCACCCACGGTGGCCAGCTCGCGCGGTACACCGCCGGGCGACAACCGAGCCGCAGCGCGGTACACGTCGCGGTCCGCGTCGATGGCGGCCTGCTTGTCGGCCGGGATGGGCCCGTTGTGGGCTGGGATGGAGAAGTTGGGCGTGCGTTGGAACACGGTGAGCGACGCCGCCTGGCGGGCCATCACCGGGACCGACTGGATGGCCGACGATCCGGTGCCGATGACGGCGACCCGCTTGCCGGTGAGATCGACACCCTCGTGCGGCCACGAGCTCGTGAAGTAGACGTCGCCGGCGAAGCGGTCGGCGCCGTCGATGTCGACCTGCTTGGGCATCGACAGACATCCGCTCGCCATGACGTACGCGCGGCACACGTACTGGTCGCCGTGGTCGGTGGCGACATGCCAGCGCGCGGTGCCCTCGTCCCACACGGCGGCACCGACACGGGTGGCGAAGCGGATGTCGCGACGCAGGTCGTGCTTGTCGGCCACGTGTTGTGCGTAGCGGAGGATCTCGGGCTGGGTGGCGTACTTCTCGGTCCAGCGCCACTCGTGCTCGAGCTCGGGGTCCCACGAGTAGCTGTAGTCGAGGCTCTGGATGTCGCAGCGCGCCCCCGGGTACCGGTTCCAGTACCACGTACCTCCCACATCGTCGGCAGCCTCGATCACCACGGCCGACATGCCCAGGCCGCGCAGTCGGTGCAGCAGGTACATGCCGGCGAACCCGGCACCCACCACGACGACATCGACAGCACGCGTCTCGGCCTGGCGGCCCGCTGTTCCCTGCGAAAGATCGGTCACGGTCACCGAGGTACCCCCTCGTCGTCAGCGGGCGACACCCCTGTCGCCCTCCCCTCTGCCGAGTCTGCCACAGACCCTCGGCGTGGCCCACACCGCTCCGCACGCCAGCAGCGAACCACAACCGTCTGGCCGAGAGCACGTCGGCGTCCTCAACGAACGGAAGTGCTGATCTCGGTTGCCTTCACCGTTGCCCACACCTCGTCGCCGGGGCGCACGTCGATCGCAGCCAATGCGGCCGGCGTGATCTCGGCCACCAGACGGAGCGGGCCGCCGAGCAACACGCGTACCCGCTCGCCTCGCTGGTCGAGATCGGTCACCGTGCATCCCCACGAGTTACGCGGGCTGCCCTCGGGAGCACTGCGGTAGAGCGAGATCGACTGTGGTCGGATGACAGCGAGCGCCGGCCCGTCCGGGGTGTCGCCGGCGGTCACCACCGCAGCGCCCTCGTCGGTCTGCAGCACACCGCTGCGCAGCGTTCCCGCGATCAGGTTGACCCCCACGAGTTCGGCGACGTAGCGCGAACGTGGCTGCGCTGTCACCTCGGCGAGTGTGCCCTGCTGCGAGATGTGACCCGCTTCGAGCACGATCACCCGATCGGCGAGCGCATACGCGTCGACCGGATCATGGGTGACCACCAGCGTGGAACCGCCGAACGAATCGAGATGCCTGCGCAGATCACGTCGTACATCCCCACGTGTCCCCACATCGAGCGCAGCGAGAGGTTCGTCGAGCAGCAACATGCGCGGCTGTGTGGCCAGCGCCCGCGCAAGCGCCACCCGCTGCGCCTGCCCGCCCGACAGTGCCCGCGGACGATGGCGGGCATGCGCTGAGAGGCCGACGCGGTCGAGCCATTCGGCGGCGCGCCGACGCGCCTCGGACTTGCCCACCCCACGCGCACGGAGTCCGAAGGCAACGTTCTCGAGCGCGCTGAGATGGGCGAACAGTAGGTAGTCCTGAAACACGACGCCGACATGGCGACCTTCGGCAGCCACGAACGCACCCGACGACGCATCATCGAGCACGTCGCCATCGAGTTCGATCCGTCCCCGATCGAGTGTGATGAGCCCCGCGAGGCAGCGCAGCGCCGTCGTCTTTCCCGCTCCGTTCGGCCCGAGTACGGCAACGACTTCGCCATCGGCCACGGCGATGTGCGCATCGAGGTCGAGGCTGCCGAGCTGCACTCCGAGCGAGGCGTCGAGGCCCATCAGGCGGCACCGCCGATCGGCGTACCACCAGCGGTGGCTCCCGTGCCCAACCACCGGTCGCGCAGCCCCACCAACACGACGAACGAGATCGCGATGAGCAACAGCGACAGCACCAACGCTTGCTGAGGATTGGTGTCGAGGGCCAGGTAGGTGATGATCGGCATCGTCTGCGTGGTGCCCGGGTAGTTGCCCGCAAAGGTGATGGTGGCGCCGAACTCACCGAGTGCGCGGGCCCAGCACAGCACCAGACCTGCGACGAGCGCCGGCCGGATCGACGGCAACGTCACGCGACGGAACACGTACCACGGCGAGCCTCCGAGGGTGCGGGCGGCGTCGTCGAGACGGGGGTCGAACTGCCGGAGCGCGGCCTCGACCGTGAGCACCAGGAACGGCATCGCCACGAAAGTCTGGGCCACGATCACGCCCCACGTCGTGAACGGCAGCATGAACCCGAACCAGCTGTCGAGGTACTGGCCGATCAGGCCCTTGCGACCGAGCGAGAAGAACAGCGCGACGCCACCCACCACCGGCGGCAGCACCATCGACATCGTGCACAACGCGCGCACGGCACCGCGCCCGGGGAAACTGGCACGGGCCAACACCCACGCGAGCGGAACGCCGAACAGGAACGACAACGCCGTGGCAGTGAGCGAGCACTTGAGCGACAGCCACACCGCCTGGCGAACCTCTGTCGCGGTGACGATGCCCCACACCGACCCCCACGGTGCACGGATGACGATGCCGAGTAGCGGAAGCGCGAAGAACAGCACCGCAACGCTTGCCAACACCACTGCCACGATCGGTGGGCGAGAGCGGCCACGCCGAGTCGCGCGCGTCGAGGTGCGCCCCCGATCGGTGGCGGTCATGTTCCGATGAAGCCCCTGCTGAGCAGGACGTTCCGGCCTGCCACCGACAGCACGACGTTGATGAGCAGGTTCGCCTCCGCCTGGTGAGTGGAACCCGACGGTACTGCGATCGGATACCGACCGGCAATGGTGACCGCACACGCGACGGCGTGGCTCGAACGACACGGCAATGACATGCGGGCGAGGGTAGTCAGATATTGACTACTTCTTCAACCCCGGTCCGCAGGCCCTGGTGACTACCATGACGCCGTGACCACCGCACGCGGGAGCGATGCTCCGCCGTCGCTCGCTGAACAGGCCTGTCTCGCTCTCGTCGTCGAAGGCGTCTCGCACGGGTGGGCGATCGGTTCGCTGCTCGCTCCCGGCGGCGACCTCGGCCGGATCTGGTCGCTCAGTCGGCCGCTCACCTACCGCGCGGTCGAGTCGTTGGTCGACCGACAACTGATCACACGCGCCGGTGTCGAGGCCGGCCAAGGCCGCGAGCGAAGCGTGCTTGCAGCGACCACCCGGGGTCGGCGCACGACCACCGCGTGGCTCGACCAGCCCGTTGCCCATCTCCGCGACATCCGCACCGAGTTGTTGCTGAAGCTGACGCTCCGCCAACGCCGAGGTCTCCCCACGGCGCCGCTGCTCGAAGCGCAGATCGCAGTGCTCGAGCCAGCGCTCGAATCGCTGGTCGCACAGCCCGCTGAGAGCGACCTCATCGCTCGATGGCGTTCCGAGTCGGCGCGAGCCACCCGTCGGTTCCTCGAAGGCGCACTCGCCGCGGAACAGCGTTGACATCGTCGTCAGACGATGGCGACTACCGAACAGACCGGAAAGCCCGCCGGTCGGCAGCGGAGAACCGCTGATCGTGCCGGAGACTCGACGACGCGAACGGGTACCAACGCTGGTCCGGCCGGCGCAAAGGGCGACCCGTGTCTCACTCGGGGAGCAGCGCCATCAGCGCTCGTCGAACCCGCAGAGCGTTCGGGTGACGCGGAGCATGGACGCCTCGAGCGCGGCCACCCGCTGTTCGCCGTCGGAGTGCTGCGGAAGCCCGCCCACCACGGGCCCCGCTCCGACGAAGAAGCAGATCGCGCCGACGATGAGGTTCCAGACGAGCAGTGGGTCGAAGGCGACGTCGTCCTCTTCTGCAAGGGCCTCGAGGAACTGCTGCCAGTGGCGTTGCGACGCAGTACCCACGATCTGGCCCACCTCGCTCCTGGCATCGCTCCCTGCGACCGACTCGCGCAGCACGAGGCGTGCCGCCGCCGGTCGGTCGGCGGCGAATCGGACGAGCGTGACCGTGATCGCCTCGAGTCGTTCGGGGAGGGTGCCGGCCCCGCGCAGTTGGCGCACCACCTCGTCGACGAGGGGCGAGAACATGCACTCGAGCACCGCCTCGTAGAGCTCGCGCTTCGATGCGTAGTGGTAAAGGATGGCGCCGGCCTGGATGCCGGCCCGGTCTCCGATCGCGCCGAGCGGAGTGGCGTCGAAGCCTCGCTCGGAGAACAGACCCTCTGCGGCGGCGAGCACAGCGGCGCGGGTGCGCTCCGACTTC
>JBIKLX010000025.1:0-26133 GCA_044359565.1 Ilumatobacteraceae bacterium | reverse complement strand
CGCCGGCGGCCAGCAGCACGTGTGCGACGACCAGTTCCAGCCCGGCTTCACGGCGTGGGGCAGTTTCGCCGAGTACGTCGCGCTCCCCCGCGCCGACGCCAACCTCATCGCTCTGCCCGACTCGATGGGTTTCGCCGAGGCCGCCAGCCTCGGCTGCCGGTTCGCCACGTCGTTCCGGGCCGTGGTCGACCAGGCCCGCCTGCAGCCCGGCCAGTGGCTGGCGGTGCACGGCTGCGGCGGGGTGGGCCTGTCGGCGGTGATGATCGCGGCAGCCATGGGGGCCCGCACCGTGGCGGTCGACATCGACAACGATGCACTGGCGATGGCCGCCGCGTGCGGCGCCACGCACACCGTGAACGCCCGCAGCGTCGATGCGGTGCAGGCGGTGCGGCACCTCACCAGTGGTGGGGCACACGCCTCCATCGACGCCGTGGGCACCAGCGCCACCTGCGTCGCATCCATCCGCTCGCTGCGCACCCAGGGCCGGCACATCCAGGTGGGCCTGATGCTGGCCGAACACGCCACGCCCGCGGTGCCGATGGCCCTGCTCCACTCGCGCGAGATCGAGCTCATCGGCAGCCACGGCATGCCCGCCCACGCCTACCCGCGCCTGCTGGCAATGGTGGCGGCGGGCACGGTGAACCCGGGCTCACTGGTCACCACGCACCTCACGCTCAGCGAGGGCGCCGATCACCTGATGCGGATGGACGAGTTCCCCGGCACCGGCATGGCCGTCATCACCGACCTGTCGCGCTGACCACCTGCTCGACGTAGTCGACTTCGCACGGGGCGCCCACCAGCCACCACACCCGCGGCGGCCGGCCATCGGCAGGCAACTCGGCCACCATCGATGCCGTGGTCACCTCGACGAGCACACCATCGGCGTCGCACCCGTGCATGCACACGCTCCATCCCGGCTCGGCGCAACTGTCGTGCGAGCGCAGGTGCGCCATCAGCGCATCGGGCGTGACCGGCCGCTGCGCGAGCACTCGTTGCGACGCCTGCCAACGCGGGTCGACCAGTCGTTCGACGGGTTGGCGCGGATGCCGATGCTGGGCGTCGAACGCGGCGATGGTGGTGCGGTTCGAGATGGCCCGCACGCCGTCGGCACCGACCTGCTCGACCGCGTACTCGCGGCCCGAGGTCTCGATCACGTAGGCGGTCCGCGGATCGGCCACGAGGAAACTGTTCCAGTAGGCCTTGGAGCCGGTGCGCCCGGCCGGGTCGTGGCCGGTGCCGCCCTGCCCGTAGCACTCGAGCAGTCCGGTGATCACGGCCACTGCGGCGGCTGCGTCGGCCGCACGCTCGAGGCCGAGGCGGACGAGGTCGAGGCCCGTCAGGGCCGCCGGCGCCGACCGCGGGTCGAGCGTGGTGTAGATGGCCTCGTTGCCGATGGCCACCCCCACCTCGTTCACGCCGTGCTCGGCACCCCAGCACCAGGTCGGCTTCGACAGCAGGCAGCCGAATGTGTCGCCGGATGCCGGCTCGACGTCGATGTGGGTGACGCGCAGCGCCCCGTGGTCGCGCCGCGGCGGCGACCACACCACCACCTGCTCCTCGTCGGGCGGCCGGTCGCTGTTCTTGGCGAACAGGGTGGCACCACCGGCGGTCGCCGCGGGCAGCGCCACCAGGGTGTCGCACATCAGCCGAACGAGATGTCGTCGCCGAGCGGAACGAACCCGGCGGGCACCGGTGGGGCGGGCCACAGGGCGTCGCCCGTGGGTGCGGCGCTCGACCAGTCGGACGCCACGACGGGCGACCGCAACTCGACGGGGATACCGGTCTGCTCCCACAGCACTGCGGGCCGTTCGCCATGCCAGCGCATCGCGAACGAGATGGCCGACGAGGGACCAGTGGGAACGCCGTACACCTCGAGGTGCTGGCCGAGCCAGGCAGCGGGGATGCCACGGGGGAACAGTGCTGCGCCCCGGGCGATGATGCCCTCCACCGCCGCCACGAGACGTGCGCCGCTCGTCTCGGCGGGTTCGGGCAGGGTGGCGGTGCCATCGGCGACCAGGCGAGCCCGCACCTTGGCGAGGTCGCGCACGGCACGCGATTCGTCGGCAGCGATGCACACTCGCTCGGCGGCGTCGATGGCTGCGGCCAGGAACACGTCGGTGCGGTGGTCGGCCAGCACCGCTACCGCGTCGGCCACCTCGGGGATCCAGTGTTCGGCCACGCTGCCCATCCGCACCAGTTCGCCCACGCCCAGGAGGAAGGCCACCGGATCGGCGGCCAGATCGTCGGGCCCGCAGAGCGCGAGCTCGCAGCGCGCCCGCGTGACAGAGGTGGCGAGGTGCGCCTCGGGGAGGATCAGCCGGCTGGCCCGTTCGCAGGTCGACAGCCATCCGCGCGCCACCTGCGTGGCGGTGGGCAGGTTGGCCGGCAGCGCAGCCGGAGCGGCGCCGTGAGCGATGGCCACCGTGAGCGTGGCGCGATGCCCCACGGGGAAACTGACCGCGGGTCCGGGCAGGTCGATGCCCTGAATGGGCACCTCGGTGGGCGGACGACTCGACAGCAGCGGCGCTCCGGTGAACGCGACCGCGATGGGCAGCGACGAATCGTTCTCGATCTCGATGACCGTCAGACCACCGTGGTCGGCGACGGCGTACACGCGCTGCACCGCGTCGCCGTTGGGGATGCGCAGACGGGTCTCGACCACCGGGGTGCCGTCGACGACTGCTTGGCGCACGGTCGGTTCGGCCGACGGCACGTGCCAGCGGTCGTCGGCGGCGACGAACCAGTCGACAGTGCCCAACCCGTCCCACTGCTCGATCGCTCCCCAGGGCGTCACGTTCGCCCGCCACTGCTGTCCGAGCACGCCAACGGTCACCGGGTCCATGGGCCGAGCGTAGGCCGGGAGGGGTCGGCTCCCTACGATGCACCTTGTGAAGCTCGCGGTGCTCATCCCGGTGAAGGCGTTCGGCGACGCCAAGGGACGCCTCGCTCCGGCGCTCGACCAGGCCCGACGCGAACGGCTGGCGCGGTGGACCGCTACGCAGGTGCTCGCTGCGTGCGCCGACCTGCAGCCACACGTGGTGTGCGACGACGACGAGGTGGCCGCGTGGGCCACATCGCTTGGCGCCAGCGTGGTCCGCGAGCCCGCTCGCGGCCTGAACGCGGCAGTGGAAGGTGGTGTGGCCCATCTGACGAGCCACGCCTTCGATCATGTCGTGGTCGTGCACGGCGACCTGCCGCTGCCGGCATCGATCGCCACCGTGGCCGCCGGGTGCCGAGCCGGCACGGTCACGCTCGTGCCCGACCGGCACCGCGACGGCACGAACCTGCTGGCGTTCCCGCTGGCGAGCGCGTTCCGCGTCGCCTACGGACCGGGTTCGTTCGAGCGTCACGTCGCACGGGCGAGCGATGCGGGCCTCGCGGTGCACGTGGTCGACGACGCCGACCTGGCCCTCGACCTCGACCAACCCGACGACCTCCTCCACCCCCGTGTGCAACAGGCCGTGGCCGCAGCACTCGATACCGAACTCCCGGGCGACGGTACGGTGCAGCCCCGATGAGCGCGAACGAACCCGGCCAGCCCTCGCCCAGCACCGCAGTGGGGCACACCACCCGCAACCTCGCCGTCCCGCGGTCGGCGCTGGCCATCGGCGCCCACCCCGACGACGTCGAGTTCGGCTGCGGGGCAACGCTGGCGAAGTGGGCAGCGGCTGGTTGCACGGTGCATCACCTCGTGTGCACCGACGGCTCGAAGGGCACCTGGGACGTGAACGCCGACACCCGGCGGCTGGTCGATCGCCGTCAGGCCGAGCAGCGCGAAGCCGCTTGGCGGCTCAGCGGCGCGCATGCCGGCGAGGTGGTGTTCCTCGGTCATGTCGACGGCGAACTCGACAGCACGCTCGAGGGGCGCAGCCAGGTGGCGCGGGTCATCCGCGAACTGCGCCCGCAGGTGGTGCTGGGCCACGATCCGTGGAAGCGCTACCGCCTGCACCCCGACCATCGCCACGCCGGCCTCCTCGCGTGCGACGGCATCGTGGCTGCCCGCGACCCGCACTTCTTCCCCGACCACGGCATCCCCCACCACCGCCCCGAGGCACTGCTGCTGTGGGAGGCCGACACGGTCGACCACGTCGAAGACGTCACCGACCACATCGCCACCAAACTCGCTGCGCTCGAAGCGCACGAGTCGCAGTTCGAGAGCACGATGAAGGCCGTCACCGACGACCAGCTCGATGCGTTCCGTCAGCGCATCCGCTCGCGGCTCGTCGGTCTCGGCGAACCCCACGGCATGGGCGCTGCCGAAGTGTTCAAGTTGATCACCGACCTCTGACTCAGGCGACGTGGTGACTCAGGCGACGTGGTGAGTCAGGCGAACTGACCGGGCTGACGGCCCGCACCGGGCGTACCGGCGAATGCTTGGGCGATGGCGATCCACTCGATGGCCAGCGGGCCGGTGACCGAGAGCGCTGTGTCGCTGTGATGGCGACGCTGGGTGACCACCAGGCAGAAGTCGAGCAGCGGACCGCTGACCCGGTCGGGACTGTCGGACGGCCCCCACGTGAGCGTGTCGCCCTCGGGGGTGTGCAGCTCGACGTACACCTCGCCCGCAGGTACATCGCGCCCGTTGGTGACGTAGCTGAAGGGCCGGGCACGTACCCCGATGTGCGCGACGTGGCGTAGGCGCGCGGTGGGCTCGCGGTGGGCGCCAAGCGCGTCGACAACGTCTTGCCCGTGCGCCCACGTCTCCATCAGGCGGGCAGTGATGAACGAGCGAGCTCCCATCGCCGGCCCGTACCACGGCACGCGTGACGACGGGTCGACCGCGCGCGCCACAGCAAGCAACTCGGCACGGTCGGCGCGCCAGCAACTGAGCATCGCAGCACCGCTGATCGCGCGGCCCGGCTGCACCGAGGCCTCGGTACCGCCGGCCGCCATCAAGGCCTTGGTATCGGCGGCGAAGGCATCGGGATCGGTCAGCGCCATCAGCGCGCGCTGGTCGAAGAACCACAGGTGACAGACCTGGTCGCGAACGGTCCAACCGGGT
Source organism: Ilumatobacteraceae bacterium (assembly GCA_044359565.1). GTDB lineage: Bacteria > Actinomycetota > Acidimicrobiia > Acidimicrobiales > Ilumatobacteraceae > VFMC01. The sequence continues at coordinate 21,131 of JBIKLX010000025.1, read as the reverse complement.
GCCGGCGTAGGCGTGTCCCACTGTGCTTCGGTGAGGCCCGCCACGATCGCGTCGAGCGCATCGTGTTCGGCGACGAGGTCGGCGCAGATCTGTTCCATGGCGTCATTGTTGCGCACCGGCGACGCGACGCGGGGCCCGGGTTCGTTGCTCGACGTGCACGAACCGCTTGGCCACCTCCGTCGCCACGACGTAGCCCACCACGATCAGCGCCACGACGACGACGATCCCGACAGTCGGCACCTCGAAGCCGAACCACGATCGCACCGGCAGCAGGGGCAGCAGCACCGTCACCAGAGCCGCACCGACGGACGTGACCAACAACCCCGTGCCTGGTCGACTTCGCCATGCAGCACGCCGTGTTCGCAGCACCAACATCGCCGCCAGTTCCGTCATCATCGACTCGACGAACCAGCCGCTGCGGAACACCGCCGGTGAGGCGTGGAATCCGGCGCGCAGGACCACGAACGTCGTGATGTCGAACACCGAACTGATCGCACCGAACACGAACATGAAGCGGCGGATCGCGCCGATCTCCCAGTGTTGGGGCTGCTCGACATGCTCGGGGTCGACCGCATCGGACGCGATGGTGGTGGCCGGAATGTCGGACAGGAAGTTCAGCAGCAGGATCTGCCGCGGCAGCAGCGGCAGGAACGGGATGAACACCGATGCGGCGGCGAGCGACAGCATGTTGCCGAAGTTCGCGCTGATGGTGACGTTCACGTACTTGAGTGTGTTGGCGAACGTACGTCGACCGCTCACAATGCCCCCGGCGACCACATCGAGGCGAACGTCGAGCAGCACAACCGCCGCCGCCTGCTTGGCGACGTCGACCGCTGTGTCGACCGAGATGCCCACATCAGCACGATGGATCGCAGGTGCGTCGTTGATGCCGTCGCCGAGGAATCCGACGGTGTGGCCCGCTCGCTGCAGCGCCGCGACGATGTGCTCCTTCTGTGCAGGGTGGACCTCGGCGAAGACAGACGCCTCGGAGACCAGAGCGATGAGGGCCTCTCCGTCGGCATCAGCCAGCTCGGCACCGACGACGATGCTTTCGACCGCGAGGCCGACCTGCCGCCCGATGTGCACCGCGGCCAGGCGATTGTCGCCAGTGATCAGGCAGACGCGCACACCCAGGTCGCGCAGGCGCGCGAGTTCGTGCCCGGCGTCGGGCTTCACCGGATCGCTGAAGGCAAGGAATCCGACCAGCTGCATACCCCGCTCGTCGCCCGCGTCGACCGTGTGGGCCGTCGCCGCACGCCGTGCCACACCGAGCACACGGTCACCCTCATCGCTGTGCCGGGCGATGATGGTGTCGATCGCTGCACGGTGTTCGTCGATCGACTCCAGCGCACCGTCCACCTCGACCGTGTCGCACACCGTCAGCAACTCGGCGAGCGAGCCCTTGGTGATGATCCATCGACCGTCGCGGCGATCGACGAGCACCGACAATCGCTTGCGTTCGAAGTCGTATGGCGCCTCGCCGAGCACGGTGCCGACGTCGACATCAGGCGCACCACATCGCCGCAGGATCGCGAGGTCGAGCGGATTGGCGAAACCGCGTTGCTGTCGGGCGTTGATCACCGCCAACTCGAACACCGCATCACTCGGCCGATCGAGCACATCGTTGGCGTGCACCAGTTCGGGATGCCCGACGGTGAGGGTTCCGGTCTTGTCGGTGCAGAGCACGGTCATCGCCCCGAGATCCTCGATGGCATCGAGGCGCCTCACGATCACCTGCTCGGTGGCCATCTGACGCGCGCCCTGCGACAGGCTGACTGCCACGATCGCAGGCAGGAGTTGCGGAGCCAGCCCCACCGCGAGCGCCAGTGAGAACAGCAACGAGTCGAGCAGTGGCCGATGCAGCACGAGGTTGATCGCGAAGATCGACGCCACCAGAACGGCCGTGGCCCTCATCAGCATCGTGCCGAAGGCGCGCAGCCCGCGCTCGAAGCTCGTCTCGCGCACATCGCCCAGCAGTGCCGAGATACCACCCAACTCGGTGGCGGCACCCACATCGACCGCGACCACCGTGGCGACGCCACTCACCACATGACTCCCCATGCCCACGCGCTGTGCAGCGCGTTCGCCGCCGGCCAGTTTCGACACGGGGAACGACTCGCCCGTCAGTGTCGACTCATCGACCTGGAACGCGTTGGCCTGCAGCACGCGACAGTCGGCCGGCACGATGTCGCCGACGCGCAGCAGCACCACATCGCCACGTACCACCTCGTCGACGGCCACCTGCTGTTCGATGCCGTCACGCAACACACGCGCCCTCACCTGCACCTGCGCTAACAGATCGTTGATCGCCCGGCCGGCGACGTACTCCTGCCGGAAGCCAACGACTGCACTGGCCAACACGATGACCGCAATGATCGATGCATCGGTCACTTCACCGACGACGGCCGACACGAGCGTTGCCGCGAGCAGGATGAGCGTGATCGGACTCGAGAGTTGGCGCAGGAAGAGACGCACCGTCGCAGTGCGGGCAGTGCGCATCGGACGCGCTACGCATCGACGGTCGAGCGCCTCCGCTGCCGTCAGGCCCTCGGTGCGCGAACTCGCCGCCGCGAGCAGCGTGTCGAGGGGTTGTTCCCAGAGATCCACAGGTGTCCGAGCCAGGCTCGACCGACGGAGCCGACGCCCACGGCGACCGTACCGACGACATTCGGTCGGGCTCTAGAGGCGATGGTCCCCACCGGTCCCCGGACGCGAGACGAGGGGCCCGCAGGCCCCTCGTCTTCTCGACGCTCCGTTCGAGATGCCGAACTGAACTACTTCTTGGCAGCCTTCTTGGCCGGAGCGGCCTTCTTGGCCGGTGCAGCCTTCTTGGCCGGAGCGGCCTTCTTGGCCGGTGCAGCCTTCTTGGCCGGAGCGGCCTTCTTGGCCGGTGCAGCCTTCTTGGCCGGTGCAGCCTTCTTGGCCGGAGCGGCCTTCTTGGCCGGTGCAGCCTTCTTGGCCGGAGCGGCCTTCTTGGCCGGAGCGGCCTTCTTGGTGGTTGCCATGTCTGGGATCCTCAGCTTTCCTTGGTCACTTCTTCTTCGGGTTGAGTACAGCCTTCAGCGTGCTGCTCGACGTGAACTTCATGCGGGTGGACGCAGCGATCTTCACCGCTGCACCCGTCTGGGGGTTACGACCCGTGCGGGCCTTCGACTTCGAGGTGCTGAACGAGCCGAAGCCCGGCCATGCGACCTTGTCGCCCTTCTTCGCGGTCTTGGTGACCACGTCGAAGAATGCGGAGACGGTGCGCTCGGCATCAGCCTTGCTGACACCCGCTTCCTTGGCGACCGCGTCGATCAACTCTGCTTTGGTCATGTGGATGGTTGCTTTCTCTTCGTTGGACAATTCGTAACGGAGCGTTACGCAGGCAAATCGAATCCGTTTCGCGCGCCAAATACAAGCACCCTTGTTGTTGCAAATGCAACGGCTGCTCCACGACCTCCCACGGTGACCGGCACGCGTGTCCGGCGCGAAGATCAAGGAATGACGACGCCACGCATTCAGCCGGTCACCGATCCGTCCGACGAGATCCTCGAGCTCTACGAGCGAGGGGGGATGCGGGCACCCGATGGCTCGACACTCAACATCTTCGCCACCCTGGCGAACCACCCGAAGCTGCTGAAGCGGTGGATGGTGTTCGCCACCCACGTGATGTCGAAGAACACGCTGTCGCCCCGCGATCGCGAGCTCGCCATCCTCCGCGTGGGGGTGCTGTGTCGGTCGCCCTACGAGTTCGGTCAGCACGTGGTCATCGCTGCGCGCTGCGACATCACTCCTGCAGAGATCGATCAGGTTCGGGTGGGGCCGGCGCATCCAGGCTGGACCCCGCTGGAGGCTGCTCTCCTCACCGCCGTCGACGAACTGCACGAGCACAGCCGCATCCTCGACGACACCTGGACCACACTGGCAGCGGCGTATTCGGACGAGCAGATGATCGACATCATCTTCACCGTCGGCCAGTACCACCTCGTATCGTTCGCATTGAACAGTTGCGGCGTCGAGCTCGACGAGGGCATCGCGGACGTGCTGTGACAACGGTTTACGCCGCGTGAACGCAGCGTAAACCTGCACCGATCATCCACCGGCGGCGGGCGAAGCCGATGTAGAACAAGAACCGTCCGCAGCCATGGCTCGGCCGCCCGTTCGTCCGAGCCAACGCCTCACGAGGAGTCCCGTTGACCGACGTCTTGCCCCTTGCGCCGTTGACCACGACGAACGAGAGGGGCGAGCCGCCGATGCAGGGGCAGCGCACGAGGGTGGTGCTCGACACCTCCGTGCTCGTCGCCGACCCTGGCTGTTTCCATCAGTTCGGCAGCGTCGACGTGGTCATCCCGCTCACGGTCATCGAGGAACTCGACGGGCTGAAGAGCCGACCCGACGACGTCGGCCGCGCGGCACGCACTGCCCTGCGGTCGATCGAGGAACTACGCGTCGGCGCAGGCGGGTCGCTGGCCACGGCGGTGCCGCTCGGCAGTCATCCCGACGCCGGCACACTCCAGATCGAGGTGAACGGCATCCAGCACCACCTCCTCGTCGAGCACGGCCTCGACCCGAAGCTGCCCGACAACCGCATCATCGGCGCCGCATTGGGCCAGGCCCGTCACGCGCCGACGGTGATGGTGTCGAACGATGCCGCGCTGCGTATCAAGGCGGCGCATCTCGGGGTGGCCGCGTCAGAGCATCAACCGGTCGGCCGTGCGTCGGTGAGCCGGAACAGCGGCTGGTGCACGCTCGAGGTCGACCACAGCCTCGTCGATGCCCTCTACGGCTCTGGCTCGATCGACGCCTCCTCCCTCGGCACGGGTGCCGACTCGATGGCCGAGAACGAGTTCGCCGTGTTGCGCGCCGGGTCGCAGTCGGCGCTCGTGCGCCGCGTCGGCGACCGGCTCGACCTGCTCCCCCACACTGCACCTGAGGCGTGGGGCTTGCGGCCGCGGTCGAAAGAGCAACGGTTCGCACTCGAACTGCTGCTCGACCCCGACGTGAGCGTCGTGGCGCTCGACGGCCGCGCGGGAACCGGCAAAACCTTGCTCGCCATCGCTGCAGGTCTCGAGCACGTGGTCGAGCGACGCGACTACGAACGCCTCGCCATCTACCGACCGCTGGTACCGGTGGGTCGCGCCGACGTCGGCTTCCTGCCCGGCGGGCTCGACGAGAAGCTCGACCCGTGGATGTCGGCCATCCACGACGCGATCGTCGCGCTCACCGACCAGCGATCCAGCCGCGACGCGCGCGACCTCATCGACCAGCTCACCACCCGCAACCAGCTCTCGCTCGAGAGCGTCACGTTCCTTCGTGGCCGGTCGTTGCACCGGCAGATGGTGGTGGTCGACGAGGCCCAGAACCTCGAGCCCACCACGCTGAAGACCATCCTCACTCGCATCGGCGAGGGCACCAAGGTCGTGTTCACCGGCGACACCAGCCAGATCGATGCGCCCTACCTCGGTGAGAGCAACAACGCCCTTGCGGTGCTCATCAACGCCTTCCGCGGCCAGCGCTGTTTCGGCCATGTGAGCCTCACGGCGTGCGAGCGCGGCACCGTGGCCAGCCTGGCTGCCGAACTGCTCTGACGAACACGAGGGAAACGCGAAGGAAACGCTTTACAACGACCCTCGACACGTTTAGTGTTAAATCCGTTCGGTTGTGCCTGCGGCAAGCGGGCCGGCTCCCGGAGGGTGGATCATGGCAGCAGTCGACTTGTTCCTGAGAGAGGCGTACCAGGGCGAGCACTGGGCCGACCATGCTGTGTGCAAGGGTCGCACCCAGTTGTTCTTCCCCCCGAGGGCCGAGCGTCCTCAGGCCCGGGCCCGCCGCGAGGCCCAGGCCCGTCTGCTCTGCACCACCTGCCCGGTGCAGGTGCAGTGCAAGCAGTTCGCCCGGTCGAGCCACGAGTACGGCTTCTGGGGCGGCGAGAGCGAAGAAGAGCGTCACTTGGCCGGCTACACCGTCGCGGCGCCCATCGGCGTTCGTGCCCGCGCCGCCTCACACTGACCAGCCCATCCCTGCCACGGGTGTCACACCCGTGTGGCAGGCTTCCCGCATGGACACCTCGCTGCGGTTCGCCGTCGTCGACGTCGAGACATCGGGCCTCGACGTACAACGCCACCGTCTGCTCCAGGTGGGCGTCGTCGTGGTCGACGGACAGGGCGAAGTCGTCGATCGCTGGTCCAGCCTCATCCGGCCCAAGCCGCGGTGGTTCTACCGAGTCGGGCCCACCGAACTGCACGGCATCACCCATCGTGCGGTGCGGCACGCTCCCCCTGCCGCCGAGGTGCTCGGGCGGTTGGCGCAGTCACTGAACGGCGCCATCTTCGTGGCCCACAACGCATCGTTCGATCTCGCGTTCCTCCGCCAGGCTGCAGCCGATGCCGGCATCGAGCTACCCATCACCGCCACGTTGTGCACGCTGCAGCTTTCGCGCCGGCTCGATCCCGAGCGACGGATGTCGCACCGTCTCGGCGAGATCTGCAAGCGCTACGGCATCGACCTGGTCCGCCCGCACGATGCCCTCGCCGACGCCGATGCCACGGCCGTCGTACTCGTGCACCTCCTCGCGGCGCACGGTATCGAGTCTGCCGAGCAGGTGCAGGCTCAGCTCGAGGCCGCGTAGCGACGGGCCAACAGCTCGGCGGCCGCGTCGGCAGCCAGCCCCGTCCATTCAGCGGGTGCCACCACCCGGGCAGCGGTGCCGAGTTGCACCAGCAGATCGCGCAGCCATCGCTCGCTGCTCACCGCCAACTCCACCCGCCACACCTCGGCGGCATCGTCGAGCACTCGCACCGGATACCGCTCGACGGCCCATCGGCCGGCCGGCTCGAGCTCGAGAGTGGCTCGCACGGCACCGGTCGAGTCGGCCAGGTCGTCGAACCACTCATCACCCATCGGCACATCTACCTCGCGCAGCGCCACGGTCTCGCCGGTGGCCTCGCAGGTGAGGATGCGGTCGACACGGAAGATGCGTTCCTCGCCCGAGCGGTCGTCGTCGGCGACGACGTACCAGCGACCCCGGTCGGTGTAGACCACCCGCGGCGTGACCACCCGCTCGGTGGGCCCGTTGGCCGAGGGCGACAGATAGGTGATGCGCATCCGCTCGCCGCGTTGAGCGGCAGCGGCCAGAGCAGCCGTGGCGGGCGGTTCGGCGAGGTCGAGCACGATGCCGTCGGAGCCGAGCAACTGCTCGAGCTTGTCGAGCGCCCGCGCCAGCGCGCCGCCGGTGTCGGCACCCGGCAGCGCCAGCGACGTGCGCCCGGCGGCCAGCAGGGCGAAACCTTCGGGCGCGGTGAGCCGCAGCGGCCGGGTGAAGAAGCGCGGCACGCCCATGTAGGCCACCCCGTCGTCGATGAACAAGTCGATGCACTCGTCGAGGAATGGTGGCAACCCGCAGCACGCCACCTGCTCGAGGTCGGCGATGAGTTCGCGCTCGGTGAGCTGGAACCGTTCGGTCATCTCCGCCAGGGTGGCCTCACCCCGCTCGGCCAACCACGGCAGGATGACCAACAGCCGCCGGAGCCGCTCCTGCACCGGACGAGGACCACGCCGCGTGCTCATCGTGCACCGCCGCCGGCCACGAGCGCCTGCAACCAGGCGACGAGATCGGCACGCACCTCGGGCGGGCCCAGCACCTCGACGTCGGTGCCGAGGCCGAGCACCCAACTACGGAACGCCCCTCGGTTGGTGCAGTGCACCGTGAACACCACCGAACCGTCGGGGCGCTCGTCGGCAACCGCCGCGTCACCCAACTCGGCGCGGACGACACCGACCACCGGGCCGTACACGGCGACCTGGGCGACCTGTGGATCCGTGTCGTCGTCGCCGAGCCGTTTCGGGTCGTTCGGGAACTCGGCCCGCGGGTCGAAGCCGGGCGGCACGTCGAAGGCTCCCGCATCGCCCGCGACGATCTCACCGTCGATGCGATCGACCCGAAACGTGCGACGGTCGGAGCGAACGTGGTCGAAGCCGATGACGTACCAGTAGCCCTCGCGCAGTAGCAGACCGTAGGGGTCGACCCGGCGCTGTTCGCCCCGGTACAGGAACGCGACGGTGGCCCGATCGGCGATGGCGGCACGCAGCGGGGGCAGTCCGTCGAGTTGAGGTAGATGAGCCATCACGGTGGTGGCAGGGACGGCCGACCCACCGAGCTTCCACACGGCCTCCTGGCCCGGATCGGAGCGGATGGTGGCAACTGCCATCTGCAGGGCGTGGCGCTCGTCGTCGTCGAGCTGCAGATCGTGCAACTCGTACTTGCGGCGGTCGATGAGATAGCCGGTCTGTCCCGCCTGCGTGCCACCGAGCACCTCGGTGTCGATCGGCACGCCGATCTGGCGCAGCATCGACTTGTCGCGCTCGAACATCGAGCGCTGGGTGTCGGCCGCGCCTGGATACTGGCCCTCGAGCTCGTCGAAGATCTGCTGCAACGTGAGCGGCGCGCGCCGTTCGAGCAGCAGCGTCAGCAGATTGGTGACCCGCTCGATCGGTGGAACCATGCCGTGAGGGTAGCGGCCGTCGGCCTACGCCTTCGCCGCCTCGATGACCTCGCGCACCACGGCCACCACGGCTTCGGCGGTGGCCCCGGGGGTGAGCACGCCCGCCACGCCGGCAGCCGTGAGCTTGGGCACGTCGCGATCGGGGATGATGCCGCCCACCACGACCGGGATGTCGGAGCCGCGCTCGCGCAGTTTGGCCACCACGAGGGGCGCAAGGGTCATGTGCGCGCCGCTGAGCATCGACAACCCGACCACATCGACGTCTTCATCGATGGCGGCGGCCGCCACCGTGTCGGGTGTCTGGAACAACCCGGTGTAGATGACTTCGAACCCGGCGTCGCGCAGGATGCGCGCCACCACCTTCACCCCGCGGTCGTGGCCGTCGAGGCCGACCTTGGCGACCAGCACGCGATCAGACACCGGCGACCTCTCGCATCGTGAAGCTGACGTCGAGGTGCACCAGGCCGCGCAGCATGAAGCTGGGGTGGTAGCGGTAGTCGTTCGTGTCGGCAAGCTCGATCCGCTCGACCCGACGGCCGATGGCCTCGAACGCAGCGTTCAGTTCGATACGCGACAGCGGAGCCCCGAGGCAGAAGTGGATGCCCTTACCGAACGCCAGGTGCTCTTTCAGGTTCGGGCGGTCGGGGTCGAAGCGATCGGGGTCGTCGCCCCACACCGATGCGTCGCGGTTGGCCGCTGCGTACACCACCACCAGCCGCGAACCCTTCGGGATGGTGACACCGCCGAGTTCGGTGTCGGTGGTTGCCACCCGGAACATGCCCTGGGTGGGGGTCGACAGCCGTAGTACCTCCTCGGTGACGAGCGGTGCGTACCCAGCGGGGTCGGCCTGCAGCGCGGCGAGCACGTGCGGGTTCTCGGCCAGCAGGCGTACACCCTCGGTGATCGACTTGGTGGTGGTCTCGTTGCCGGCCACGAGCAACTGCTGCACGATCGACAGCATCTCGGCCATCTCGAGCGGACGCTTCGGGCCCGGTGTGCCGTCGGCCAGTGGGTCGGTGTCGATGACCGCCTGCACGAGATCGCTCATCAGATCACCGCACGGTTCGGCCTTGCGCCGCTCGAGTTGCTCGGCGAAGTAGTGCTGGAACTCGACGATGCCGCGATACGCCTCGACGCGGCGGTCGTCGGTGATGACCGAGCCGATGTTGGCGATCGAGTCGTCGCTCCAGCGCTTGAAATCGGCCAGGCGGTCGGCAGGCACGTTCAGCACCTGGGCGATCGCCTCGATGGGCAGCGGAACGGCGAAACGAGGCACGAGGTCGAAGGTGCCGACGGGAATCTCGTCGAGCAGTCGTTCGACGATGGCGCGCACCGGCGCCACCACGTCGGCCAGTCGCTTCGGCGTGAAGTACGCCGCCACCGTGCCGCGGAACCGCGTGTGATACGGCGGATCGATGGTGAGCATCGTCGGCACCTGCGGCCAGCCGGTGGCGAGCACCTCCTTGATGCGGTCGACCACATCGCCCTTGGGCATCTCGCCCGCGCTGCCGAAGCGATTGCTGAAGGTGACGGTGTCGCGCAAGATGGGGGTGACCATCTCGTGCTTGGTGACCATGAACAGATCGGTGCCCTGCACGGCGAACACCGGGGCCTGCTCCTGCATGGCGCGGTAGTACAGGTGCGGGCACTGCTGCACGGCTTCGCTGAACGGGTTGAACCCGTCGAGCGTGACGCCGTCGGAGGCGGGGACGCTGTTGCCACTCATGCGCGACAGTCTCGCCCAAGACAGTGGCCCAGTGCGACACGAGACGACCGGGCCGCGACGGTCGCCGTGCGCCAGACTGTGCCCATGCTGCCCATCTCTCGTCGCATGTTCCTTGCCGGCTCTGCCGCAGTCGCAGTGTCGGCCGTTGCGGCTGCCTGCAGCGGCGACGACTCGAGCGCCCCCGACACCACGGCGCCCTCCCCCACCTCGGCCCCGGACTCGACTGCTGCTGCCACCACGGCGCCTCCCACGACTGCAGCACCCACCACGGTGGCGCCCACCACCCTGCCTCCGATCGACCTGCCGGGCGACCCGTTCACCCTGGGCGTGGCCAGCGGCGATGCGAGCGAGGGCTCGGTCGTGCTGTGGACCCGCCTGGCCCCCGATGCGCTGAACGGCGGTGGAATGCCCGATGTGGAGGTGCCTGTCGTGTGGGAGGTGGCGGCCGACGAGTCGTTCGCCGAGATCGCGGCCACCGGTACCGAGACCGCCGTGGCCGCTCACGGGCACAGCGTGCACGCCGTCGCCGAACTCGAGCCCGGCTGGTGGTTCTACCGCTTCCGGGCCGGCACGTTCACCAGCCCCACCGGCCGGGCGCAGACCGCGCCGGCCGCCGACAGCGCCGCCGAGGCCCGCTTCGCCAGTGCCAGTTGCCAGAACTACCAGAACGGCTACTACACCGCGCACCGCGACATCGCCGACCAACAGCCCGACTTCGTGGTCTGGCTGGGCGACTACATCTATGAGGGCGACAGCTACCCCATCGACGGCGCCAACGTGGTGCGCAGCCACGGCACGCCCGAGGTGCGCACGCTCGACGACTACCGCAACCGGTACGCGCTGTACAGGGGCGACGCCGATCTGCAGGCCTCGCACGCCGCCTGCCCCTGGTACGTCATCTGGGACGACCACGAGGTGGAGAACAACTACGCCTCGCTCACCCCCGAGAACCCGGAGGAGGCACCCGACTTCGCGGCTCGTCGAGCCGCCGCGTACCAGGCGTGGTGGGAGCACATGCCCGTCGCCCTGCCCCCGCCCAACGGTACCGACGAGTACCGCATCTATCGCTCGTTCCGCTGGGGTTCGCTGCTCGACCTGGCCCTGCTCGACGGCCGCCAGTACCGCAGCGACCAGGCATGCGGCGACCCGGGGCTGAGCCTCGACCCGGCCTGCCCCGAGACCTTCGACCCCGACCGCACCATGCTGGGTGCCGAGCAGGAGACCTGGCTGATCGACACCATCGAGGCCGCCACCAGCACCTGGCGCGTGATCGGCAACCAGACGGTGTTCGGCGACCTCACCCTGGCCGGCGCTGTGTTGAACTACGACCAGTGGGACGGCTACCCCGCCGATCGCAGCGCGATCGTTGATCGCCTGGCCGCCGACGCCGTGCCGAACGTCGTGGTACTCACGGGCGACATCCACCTCGCCGGAACCGGCACCATCCGTGCAGGCGAGCGCGGCACCGGCACCGCCGTCGGCGTCGAGTTCGTCGCCACATCCATCTCGTCGGGTGGCCTCGTCGGCCCCGAGGTGACCGAGGTGGTGAAGTCGTTCCCCGACATCCTCGACGCCGAACTGGTGCACCGGGGGTACATCCTCCACACCGTCACGCCCGAGGTGTGGACCGCCGACTACCGCATGGTCGAGTCGGTGAAGGAGGAAGGCGCACCGATGTTCACCCACGCCACGTATCAGGTCGACGCCGGCACCAACACGGTGCGCTTCGCAAACTGACGACAGGCCGTCGTACGCTCCGGCCATGAGCGAACGATCGACTGCCGGCCGCTACGAGGGAAAGGTCGCTCTGGTCACGGGCGGCGCGAGCGGGCTCGGTGAGGCCACCGCCCGCCTGCTGGTGGCCGAGGGCGGCAACGTGGTGATCGCCGACTACGGCGCCGAGCGCGGCCAGGCAGTTGCCGACTCGTTGGGCGACCACGCGCTGTTCGTGCACTGCGACGTCACCCAGGAGGCCGATGTGGCAGCTGCCGCCGACGCCGCAGTCGAGCGGTGGGGTCGCCTCGATGGTGCGTTCGCCAACGCCGGCATCGTCGGCGTGGTGGGCCCGATCAGTGAGACGCCGATGGACGACTTCGACCGCACCATGGCCGTGCTGGTGCGTGGCGTGTTCGTCACCGTGAAGCATGCGGCCCGGGTGATGCAGGCCTGCGGCAACGGAGGGTCGATCGTGATGACCTCGTCGGTGGCCGGCGTGCAGGGAGGCCTCGGCCCCCATGCCTACAGCGTCGCCAAGACCGGCGTCATCGGCCTCGCCCGTTCGGCCGCGTCGGAACTCGCCACCCACGGCATCCGGGTGAACGCCGTCGCCCCCGGCAGCATCCCCACCGGCATGACCGCGCACGTCATCGCCGGCGATCCCGACGACATCGACACGGCCACGCGGCGTATCGCCCGCCAGTCGCCGCTCGGCCGCTCCGGCCTGCCCGACGACATCGCCGAGGCGGTGCTGTACTTCCTGTCCGACGCGGGCAGCTACGTCACGGGCCAGGCCCTGGTGGTCGACGCTGGTGTCACCAGCGGCGCCTCGATGAGCGCCGTGTGGGCCAACACCGGCATGGTCGTCGCCCGCTAGCCACGGCAGCCCGCCGCGCCGATTCTCCGCGGAGAAACGTGCGCCTAGGACATCCGGTTGGCGCGGTACCAGGCGATGAGGGCGTTGGTCGACGTGTCGTGCTGCGGTGCTGCATCACCGACGAGTTCGGGGGTGATGCGGTTGGCCAGGGCCTTACCCAGTTCCACGCCCCACTGGTCGAAGCTGTTGATCTGCCAGATGCAGCCCTGCACGAACACGATGTGCTCGTAGAGCGCGATGAGTTGCCCGAGCACCGACGGCGTGAGCCGCTCGGCGACGATGGTGGTGCTCGGCCGGTTGCCGGGAAACACCCGGTGCGCCTGCTGGTGTGGGGCGATGCCTTCGGCCTGCACCTCGTCGAGCGTCTTGCCGAACGCCAGCGCCTCGCCCTGCGCGAACAGGTTGGCCATCAGCAGGTCGTGCTGGCCGGTGAGCGGGTGGTTGGGCCGGGCGAAGCCGATGAAGTCGACCGGCACGAGATGGGTGCCCTGGTGCAGCAGTTGGTAAAAGGCGTGCTGGCCGTTGGTGCCCGGCTCGCCCCACACGATGGGCCCGGTCGACCGGGGCACCGGCGACCCGTCGAGGCGCACGCTCTTGCCGTTCGACTCCATGTCGAGTTGCTGCAGGTAGGCCGGGAAGCGGCGCAGTTCGTGCGCATAGGGCAGCACAGCCTTGCTCTCGGCGCCGAACACGTTGTGGTACCAGATGCCCAACGCGGCCATCAGTACCGGTGCGTTGTGCCGGTCGGGCGCGCTGCGGAAGTGCTCGTCGACGATGTGGAAGCCGCGGAGGAACTCGCCGAACGCGTCGGGCCCGATGGCCACCATCAGCGACAGCCCGATGGCCGAGTCGACCGAGTATCTGCCGCCCACCCAGTCCCAGAAGCCGAACATGTTGGCGGTGTCGATGCCGAATGCCGCCACCGCTGCGGCGTTGGTGCTGACTGCGACGAAGTGGCGCGAAACCGCCTCGGGGCCCAGCGCGTCGACCAGCCACCGGCGGGCGGCCGTGGCGTTGGTGATGGTCTCGATGGTGGTGAAGGTCTTCGAGCTGACGACGAACAGCGTGGTGGCCGGGTCGAGGCCGGCCAGGTTGTCGGACAGGTCGGCACCGTCGACGTTGCTGACGAACCGGCACTGCAGATCGGCACGCCCGAACGCCCGGGTGGCGAGGTACGCCATCGCCGGGCCGAGGTCGCTGCCGCCGATACCGATGTTCACCACCGTCTCGATGGCGCTGCCGGTGGCGCCGCGCCACGAGCCGTCGCGCACCGACTCGGCGAAGCGCGCCATGGCGGCCAGCACCGCGTGCACCTCGGGCACGACGTCCTGGCCACCGACGTCGACGACAGCATCTCGCGGCGCGCGCAACGCCGTGTGCAGCACGGCGCGTTGCTCGGTGGTGTTGATGGCGTCGCCGGCGAACATCGCGGCACGACGGGCGTGCAAATCGCTCGCCCCCACGAGGGTCATCAGCGCTTCGACCACGGTGTCGTCGACGAGGTGCTTCGACCAGTCGATGTGCAGGTCGCCCGCCTGCACCGAGTACCGCTCGGCCCGTCCCGGGTCGGTGGCGAACAGCGTGCGCAGCGGGGCGGGGGCGGGCGTGGCGAGCAGACGCTGCCACGCCGTGTCGAGCGGCGCGGGAGGGGTGGGGCTGTCCATCGCCGCCGACGCTACCGGCGCCGTCGCGCGGCGGCCGCCATCACCGCAGCAGTGGCGGCTGCCCCATCGACCACCACCACCGTGCCGCGGCGGTGCACCCGCGCCACAGGCACCTCGCGGCTGCCGCCCAGCCAGGCCTCGAGCGCAGGTGCCTTGTCGGCCCCGATGGCCAACACCACCCGCGAGCGTGCTGCGTTCACCGCACGCGGGGTGAGGGTCATCCGCACCCAACCGGCGTATTCGGCACACAGGTCGACCGTGTCGGCGGAGTCGACCACTGGGTCGCCCGGCGGCCACGAGGCCGTGTGGCCATCGGCGCCAAGCCCGAGATGCACCACGTCGAGCCGCTCGGGCAGCGCAGCGACATACCGGCGAGCCGCGCTGCGCACGTCGGCAGCATTCACCGGCATCGCGTGCAGGTGACGCGGCGCCACCGGCAACACGTCGAGCAGACCCACGTTGCGAGCCGGGTGCCCGTGCGGGGCGAGGCGTTCGTCCACCTGGAACACCTGCAACCGATCCCACGCCAACGGCATCGCCGCCAGGTGCGCCAGCATCGGGGCCGGTGTACGGCCACCGCTGAACGCAACCGACGCCACACCGTGCTCGGCAACGACCCGGCGGAGCCGACGCGCCACCGCCACGGCCGCCGAACGGGCAGCCGCTTCGGGGTCGTCGCACACTCGCAGGATCACACCGTCAGCCTGCCACGCCCAGCGGGCCGGCAACCGGTGGACGCTGCTAGTGCTCGATCTCGCCGCCGCCGAGGTAGCTCGACTCGAGCAGGTGACGGTTGGCGGCAAGATGCTTGGCATCGCCTTCGAGCACCATCGAGCCATGGTTCATCACATAGGCGCGGTCGGCCACCTCGAGGGCCAGGTGCACGTGCTGCTCGACCAGCAGCACCCCCGCACCGGTCTCGTCGGCGATGCGGCGCAGCACGGGCAGCAGCCGCTCGACGATGATGGGCGCGAGGCCCAGGCTCATCTCGTCGACCATCAACATCTTCGGCTTCACCGTGAGCGCCCGGGCCATGGCGAGCATCTGCTGCTCGCCACCCGACAGCAGACCGGCCTTGCGGTCCATCAGCTTCTCGAGTGCCGGGAAGTAGCCGAGCGCCTGGTTCAGGTCGGCCGATCCCTTTGCCGCACCAAGCTTCAGGTTCTCGCGCACCGTGAGCTGGAAGAACAGGCTGCGGTCTTCGGGAACGTGCGCCAAACCTTCGCGAGCGATGAGGTGCGGACGCCGGCCCTTCACCGACTGGCCCATCACGCGGATGTCGCCACCGAGCACGGGGTTGAGCGCCGACGTGGTGAGCAGCGTGGTGGTCTTTCCGGCACCGTTCGGGCCGAGCAGTGCCACCACCTCTCCTTCGTTCACGTGCAGGTTGAGGTTGCGCACCACGGGCACACCGTTGTAGCCGGTGGACATGTCGTCGATCTCGAGCAGTGCCATCACTCGCCCCCTTCTGCAGCAGTGTCGGATTCGGCCGACGAACCGAGGTAGGCCTCGATCACCTTCGGGTTCCGCTTCACCTCATCGGGCGTGCCCTCGGCGATCTTCACCCCGAACTCGATGACGTAGATGTAGTCGCACACGTTGAGCACCAGGCCCATGTCGTGGTCGACGAGGAAGATGGTCATCCCGGCATCGATGATCGAGCGCAACCGCTGCCCCAACTCGGTGCTCTCGGCGGTATCGAGACCGGCAGCCGGTTCGTCCATGCACACCAGCTTCGGTCGGGCGGCCAGAGCGCGAGCGGCACTGACCAACTTGCGCTGGCCCTGGCTGATCTCGTTGGGCATCTTGTCGGCGAGATCGCTGATGCCCAGCACGTCGAGTGCGAACTCGACATTCGACTGATCGCGCGTACGGCGGGGTGCCACCAGATCGGCGAAGAAGCTGCCGACGGTCTGCTTCTCGGCCGCCACCTGCAGGTTCTCGCGGATGGTGAGATCGTCGAACAGTTCGAGCGACTGCCAGGTGCGACCGAGGCCGGACTTGGCGCGGCGGTGGGCTGGCAGTCCACCGATCTCGTTGCCGTCGAACACGATGCGGCCCGTGGTGGGCACGAACCCGGTGATGCCGTCGATGAACGTGGTCTTGCCGGCACCGTTCGGGCCGATCAGCCCGACGAGCTGGCCTTCCTCGACCCGGAAGTCGACCTCGTTCACGGCCTTCAGGCCACCGAAGGTGACCGACATACCGAATGTCTCCAACAGCGCCATGTCAGTGACCTCCTGCCGTGGTGGCGAGTTCGGGTTCGGCCGCTGGTGGCGCACCCGGCGGTGGTGTCGCCTGGGCTTTGCGCAGACCGATCAGCGCCTTCAACTGGGCGCCGGTGTGGCGCACGGCGCCGGCAAGGCCCTCGGGGTTCATGATGGCCGAGAAGATGAGGCCGATACCGCCGAGGATGAGCGTGAACTCGCTGGGCACGTGCAGGATGCGTTCGAGGAACGTGAACACGAGACCACCGGCCACGATGAACCCGCCGCTGATGGCGCCGTACACGCTGGTGATGCCGCCGATGTAGGCAAAGGCCAGGAACGTGAGCGACTGCACGTAGGTGAACTTGTCGACCGTGACACTGCCCGAGCGGTAGGCGATGACGGCGCCACCAACACCGGCGATGAACGCCGACACCGCGAAGGCGAGGATCTTCATGCCCGACACGTTCACACCTGCGGCTGCCGCGGCACGCTCGTTGCTGCGTGTGGCGAGCATTCGTCGACCCGTTGCCGAGCGGCGCAGGTTGGCCACCGCGTAGGCGAGGATGACCACCACGATGAGGCAGAAGATGGCGGTCATCGGGTTGGGCTGTAGACCATCGCCCGCCTTCATCCCGAGGATCTTGTAGCTCACGTCGCGCGGCTCGACGATGAGTTGCGGTGCCTCGACCTGGGCGCCGGCGAAGCCGCCGTTCACCGACTTGTTGGCGAACACCACCTTGTCGACCGCCACCGCGAACGCCAAGGTGACGATGGCCAGGTTCACACCGCGCACGCGTAGCGCCGGTATGGCGACGATGATGCCCACCAGCATGGCCACGATGCCGCCGATGATGATGGGTATCGGGAACGGCGTCTCGGGGATGATGGTGAGCATCTTCGTCGAGAACGGCAGCGGGATCTTGATGGGCGCTTCCATCGTCATCTTCGACACGAGGAACGCCGAGATGCCGGCGAACGACATCTGCGCCAACGAGATCTGCCCCACGTAGCCGGTGAGCACCACGAGCGACAGACAGATGATGACGCCGATGAGCGTGTTCGACAGCGCCAGCCGGAACGGCGGGGTGAGCACGAACAGGGCGAGGATCGCTGTCGCCAGCGCCAGCGCCGGACCGCCGTAGCGGATGGCCCATCGCGGCGGTGTGGGCGAGAACGGCAATCGCCCGGCACTGATGGCTCCGCGTGTGGGCAGACTCTTGCCGCTGAGGTACAGCACCAACACGATGACCAGCAGCGGGATGAACCGCTCGCCACCAGGCAACGGCGTGCCACCCGACGACGGGAACCACGAGTGTTGGATCTCGAGGTACTTGACGAGGCCGAACTGCATGCCGAGCGCGAAGGCGGCCACGGCGGTGAGACCGAACGATGTGAAGCTGCCCACCAGCGCAGCGGTGAGGGCCGGCACGATGAGCGCCGGCAGCACAGCCGGATCGATCGACTTCTGGATGGTGGCGGCGAAGATGCCGAGCAGACCGGTGATGAGCGTGGAGATGACCCAGTTGGCGCCGGCCAGGAACTCGGGCGAGAAGCCGAGCACCACGGCGCCCTTTTCGTTCTCGCTGGCAGCACGGGTGGCCAGACCGAAACGGGTCATCTGGAACACCACCCACAGCAGCACCGTGAAGATGACCACGAGCACCGCGATGGTGAGGGCATCGGCACCGATGCTGATACCGAACGGCAACTTCACCGGCTTGGCATCGTTGTCGAAGAACGGCATCGGCTTCACCGTGTAGGGCTGGATGGTGAAGCGACGGATGATGACGGCCGGCAGATAGAGGAACAGGCCGATGGAGGCGACCACCTTGGCGAGCGGCGGGGCGCTGCGCAGTGGGCGGAAGATGAGGAAGTGGAGGATGAGGCCGAGGAGGATGGCGAAGATCAGCGAGATCAACATCGCCGGCCAGAACTGCATGTTGGGACCGAAGCTGATGCGCGTGGGCCAATCGGGGAGGTCGAACGTGTCCGTGTCCTGGAACCAGTGGACCACCCCCTCGATGGGGGCGAACGGGTTGGGCAGCGGAGGCAGGAACAGGTCGCCCTCTTTGCGCAGCACCGCGTAGACGTACGCGATGTACATCGCGATGGCGCTGTTGGCGAAGTTGACCACGCCAGAACCGCGATACGTGAGCACCACACCCAAGGCGATGGCGGCCACCAACGCGCCCTGGGCGATCCCCGACCCGGTGACGAACTGCGCACGCGTGTCGGAATCGATGACGATCCACAGCAGGAGCAGCAGCCCCACTGCGGCAATCCCCCACCGGATGTACTTGACTGCCGAGCCCTTCACGGTCTCGTCCCCCTCGAAGCCCCCAGGCGATTCGGTGGGGTGCCGCTCGACGCGGCACCCCACCGATCACTACCGATATGTATTCGTTACTACTGCAACAACGTCCAGGATCAGACCTGGGTGACGTCGATCGGCTTGCCGTTCAGGCCGTCGGCGACCGAGATCCACTCGCCGTCCTTGAACTGCTGGATGCCGATCTGGGTACCGCACACCGAGACGAAGATGGGCAGGCCGAGGATGATGTTCTTGCCGCAGTTGAGCGGGCCGACCTGCAGCATCATCGGGCCCGTGAAGCCACGGATCTTGCCGTCGATGCTGGCGTAGTCGGTGGCGCCACCGAGCTCGTTCATGAACTTGGCGAACGTCATCACGTTGGCGAACTCGGGGCCGGCGAAGCCGGTGTACTCGAGCGTCGACGCACCCGGAGCCGGCACGCCGTACTCCTGGATCTTGGCGACATAGGTGGCCATACCGCTCTCGACGTCGGGGTTGAAGTAGCTGTAGCCGTAGCCACCGAAGTACCAGCCGTTGGGCACGGGGCCCTCTTCGCCGTTCTCCTTCAGGTGATCGGTCATCGGCGTGCCGAAGCACAGGCCGGTGGTGACCACCGTCGGGGTGATGTCGAGCGCCTTCATCGCGTCGTACACGTTGATGCACTGCTGGATGGTGAGCAGCGGCACCACGGCATCGGCCGTGTCGGCACCGACGGCGGTGAGGGCCGACTGCACGTCGGCGGCCGTGGCGGTGTCGTCGACACCCACGTAGGTGACGGCGATGCCGTTCTTCTCCATGACGGGCTTGAACAGCAGGTCGGCGGCAGCCTGGCCAGCGGGGTTGTTCGAGGCCAGGATGGCCACGTTCTTCACCTCGGGCAGGTACTGGACGATGAAGCCGCCCATGCCCGGGATGACGCCGGGCGAGCCGGCGGTGAACGCCTGGCCGGCCGGGGTGGTGAAGTCGTCGCTGGTGACGCCGTTACCGATGATGACCGGCTTCTTGCCGTTCAGCGCGTCGTAGAGCTCCTTGTTGCCGAACAGGATGGTGCCGGTGAGCACCATGGCGACATCGGGGTTGTTGGCCATTTCCGTGCCGCACTTGGCGCCGTCTTCGGCCACCGAGATCTTGCAGGCGACGGCCTGGAGCGGCCGGCCGGCGGCGCCACCGAGTTCGTTGTTGATGAACTCGATCGCGGCGTTGAGGCCGATGGTGTTCTCGGGGAAGTAGTCCTCCGAGTTGACGTAGCCGATGGTGATCGGGTCGCCGCTCGCAGCGCCGGCGGTGCCGCCGGTGTAGTCGAGCGCCCACTGGACCAACTCGTCGGCACCCGCCGCGGCGGTGGTCTCGACAGCGGCAGCGGTGGTCTCGACGGCAGCAGCCGTGGTCTCGACAGCGGCAGCGGTGGTCTCGACGGCAGCAGCCGTGGTCTCGACTGCTGCCGCGGTGGTCGACGTGGTTTCCTCTTCCGAACAGGCCGCACCGACCATGCCCAGGACGAGAAGGCCAGCAACGACCTTCATGCTCCGTTTCCTCACAATGTCCCCCTCAATGGATTGGCCTGACGGCCGTGATGGTTCCGGCCGAGGTGGCCGTTGACGTCGGGCAGATGCCCGGCGAAGTGTTTGCTAGCACATGTGACACCTGCAACATGAGCCGTACCGTCCCTGCAAGACGGAAAATCGTCCCTTCGTTGTCAGCCCCGACCGACGAGGTCGAGCGCACCGACGATGCGCATCTCGTTGGCCGAGCGTGCATCGAGCAGCACCTTCAACTCGGCCACCCGGGCGGTGTCGCCCGCGGCAAACGCCGCGTCGAGCGCGCTCGACAACGCTCGCGACACGCCGTCGTACCACGTGATGACGTCGTCGAGGTGCAGCGACTCGGGCCAGCCGACCTCGGTGCCGGTGACGGCCGAGATGGCGTCGGCCTCCTCGTGCATCCAGGCGATCTCGTGGGCGGCCTTGGTGGCCTGCCCGCGCAGGATCTGGTCGATCTGCCCGAGCAGCACCTTCACGGGCTCGCTGGTCACCTCGGGCGCCACGGTGTCGCGCAACTCGTCGGCGATACCGCGCAGGATCTGTTCGGTGGTGGGTCGGGTGAGCATCAGCCGAGGTTCCCTTCTGCCTGGCGGGCAAGAGCAG
>JBIKLX010000159.1:0-7465 GCA_044359565.1 Ilumatobacteraceae bacterium | reverse complement strand
CGATGCCGAGGGCGCGGTTGACAGGGATGGCGATGGCTTCGCCCGCAGCGCGGCGGGCGGCGGCGTGCACGGCGCGGCGGGCCATGACGCCGATGGTGTGGCGGCGATAGCGGTCGGTGGCGCGCAGGTCGGTGATGGGTGTGGCCTGAGTGGACGCGGCGTCGGCCACGGCGGCCAGCAGCGCGTCGTCGACCGGACGGCCCACGAGTGCATCGAGCCCCTGCACGGCCAGGATGACCGGGGCGACGGCGGTGAGCGCCACCGACAGCGATGCCACCGAGCCGTCGTCGGCGAGGGTGACGGCGGCACCGGCACCCACCACGGCGATCTCCATCGCGCGGCGGTACTCGAGGCGCACGTAGGCGCTGCTCGAGCGTGGTGCCGGACTGGGCAGGTGCAGGGCGACGCACAGTTCGTCGGCCGCTGCGCTGGTGCGGCCGGGCCCCACCCACAGGTCGCCGAGCGAGACGCGACGGGTACCGCGGGTGGAGGCGAGTTCGGCTTCGGCGCCCAGCACCAGCAGTGGTGCACCGGTGTCCATGGCGGGCGAGCCGTTCATCACATTGCCGCCCAACGTGCCCACGTTGCGGGTCGACGGCGAGCCGACCAACGCACTGGCGTCGGCCAGGCCCGGCAGGGTGGCGGCAATGAGCGGGTGGGTCTCGATGGTGGCGTGCGACACGAGGGCGCCGATCGACACGCCGTTGTCGGTGACGGTGAGTTCGCGGAGCGCTTCGATGCGGTCGATGGCGACGACGTGCTCGGGCAGCGGTGCCTTGCCTTGACGGGCGCCCACCACCAGGTCGCTGCCGCCGGCCACCGGCTTCGCGCCGGCAGCCAACGCTGCGAGTGCCTCGTCGAGAGAGGTGGCGATGTCGAACCTCATGATGCGTCGCCCTCCTGGTCGGCGTCGTTCAGTGCGTCCCACACCCGCTCGGCGGTCATCGGCAACTGCCGCACCGGGCGACCCACCAGCGCGGCGAGGGCGTTGCTGATGGCGGCAGCGGTGGGCACGTTCGGTGCCTCGGCCAGACCCTTCGCTCCACGCGGCCCGGCGTCGGGTGTGGCGATCTGCACGAAGTGGGTGGTGATGGGCGGCGCATCGGCGCAGGTCTGCAACTTGTACTCGAGCATCGCCGCGTTGCGCTGCCTGCCCTCGTCGTCGTAGCGGGTGCCTTCGGTGAGAGCCTGGCCGATGCCCATCAGCACACCGCCCTCCACCTGGCCCAGCGCGCCCACCTCGTTGAGGATGGTGCCCGAATCGTGCGCTGTGCTGACGTGTAGCACCCGGGCCACCCCGGTGTCGCGATCGAGCTTCACCCGCACTGCGTGGCACGAGAACTGGGGGGCCACCCAGACGGCCATGCCCACATCGCCCACACAACTCGCGCCAACCAGCGCGGGTGCCGACGGCGGCATGCCCGAACCGTGACCGATGAGCAGTTCGCCACCCTGGGCGATACCGGCCAACTCGGCGATGGTGACCGACGCCCCGGGCGTACCCGCCACCGAAGCAACACCGTCGGCCAGCACGATGTCGGCCTCGGCCGCTTCGAGGTGGTCGGCGGCCAGCTTGCGCAACTGCTCGGCCACCTGCTGGGAAGCGGCAACCACGGCGCGGCCGTTGTTGAACAGCGTCTGGCTGCCGGTGGCGCCCATGTCGTAGGGGGCCACCGAGGTGTCCTGGTAGACGAGCTGGAAATCCTCGGGGTCCATGCCCAGTTCGTCGGCCGCCAACTGGCGCAGGGTCATCACCGCGCCGGTGCCGCACTCCTGGGCGCCGGTGATGATCTGCCCGGCACCGTCGGCGTCGAGCTTCACGTACGCACCCGACGGAGCCGAGAAACTGGGCCACCAGCCGATGGCGACGCCGATGGCTTCGTCGTCGGGCAGCGGCTGGCCGTAGCCGGCGGCGGCGGTGGCGGCCTCGATGCACTGCTGCAGCCCGATCTCGCCGTACACCTGACCGCTGGGGCCTTCGACCCCGGAGTCGACTGCGTTGCGGCGGCGGAACTCGACCGGGTCGATGCCCGCTGCCCGGGCCAGTTCGTCGGTGTGCGACTCGACAGCCCAGCAGGCCTGCGGCGCGGTTGGGGCACGCACCGAACCCGACGGCTGGTGGTTGGTGTAGACGAGGCGAGCCTGCACGTGCAGGTTGGGGATGCGGTACGGGCCGGCCACGTGCATCGCGGCGAGCTGCGAGAAGAACCCCGAGTCGGCGGTGTAGGCGCCGTTGTCGACAACGATGTCGGCGGTGCGGGCGACGATGGTGCCGTCGGCTGCCAGGCCGGTGGTGACGTCGATGACCATGCTCTCGCGGCGGCGGTCGGGGGCGAGGAACTCTTCACGACGGCTGAACACCAGGCGCACAGGGCGCTTGGCGGCCCGGGCCAGCGCAGCGACGTGCGCCTCGTAGTGGAACCCGCACTTGCCGCCGAAGCCGCCACCGAGGTGGGGCACGATGATGCGCACCCGGTTGGTGGGCAGTTCGAGGGTCTCGCACACGCCGGCGCGGGCATCGAAGGGCACCTGGGTGGTGGTCCAGATGGTCACCTTCTGGCCCTCCCACTGGGCCACCACGGCGCGCGGTTCGATGGGTGCGGCGTGGCAGCCGTCGGCCAGATACCGACTGGTCACCACCAAGTGGGCGGTGCCCATCGCCGCGGCGGCGTCGCCCTTGCTGATGGACGAGAACGAGGCGTCGTTGCGGTCGCGTACCAACACATCGGCGGCGCCGTACTCGGCCCACCCCTCGTGCACGAGCGGTGAGTCGGGGTGCAGGGCGGCCTCGAGATCGTGCACCACCGGCAACGGTGCGTACTCGACCACGATGGCGTCGACGGCGCGCTGGGCGATCTCGGCGGTGCTGGCGGCCACGGCGGCCACGATCTCGCCCTCGAAGCGCACCACGTCGCGGGCGAACAGGGTGCGGTCCTGCACGAACGGGCCGAAGCGCACATCGGGCACGTCGTCGGCGGTGATGACGGCGAACACGCCGGGCATCGCCTTGGCAGCGGTGGTGTCGAGCCGGATGATCCGGGCGTGGCTCACCTCGGCGTAGCGGAACTTGGCAGCGAGCACCCCGGTGAGCGTGAGATCGGCGGTGTAGCGGCCGCTACCGGTCACCTTGTCGGGTCCGTCGGCGCGTACGAAGCGGCGTTTGGCTGCAGGCTGATCGATGACGGTCATGGTTCGTCACTCTGGCATACGCGACCGAGGCTCCGCAGCACCCGCTCGGCCGCGTCGCGTCCGGCCGTGATGGCGCCCTCGACGTAGCCGGGGAAGGTCGGCGCCAACTCGGTGGAGGCGAAGGTGATGCCGGGTGCGCCGCCGCGCAACACCTCGACCGCGTCGTGCTGCGCATGGTCGAGGAGCACGTTCCAGTACCCGCCGCCACCCCAGTCGTCGGGGCACCAGTCGCGCTCGACGAACGAGGTGGGGTGCCCGGCCTCGGCTCCGTAGGCCTCGACGAGATGATCGAGCAAGGCGCGTCGTCGGGCGGCGGCACCGAGGGAGCGCCACGCGTCGGTGGCCGGTCCGCCGAGGAAACCCACCAACATCGGCACATCGTCGATGGAGGCATCGCCCACGTACAGCCCGCGGGGCTCGAGCCAGGCGCGGGTGGGGCCGACGTCGGCATCGCTCCAGAAGGCGCGTTCGTACCGCAGCATGAACTTCATCACCGAACCGGGCCTGAACGCCGCTGCAGCGGCCTGCACCCGCTGTGGCAGCGGTGGGTCGATGGCGATGCCGGCGAGTGCGCTGGGCGGCACCGCGAGGACGAGGTGATCGGCCGCGACGGTGCCGTGGTCGGCGATGACCGACACCGCGAACTCGCCCACCTCGACGGCGCGAACGGGGTTGCCCAACAGCGGTGGGTGGTGCAGCGTCGCCGCCAGATCCTCGGCCACCGCATGCATGGTGCCGGCGACGACGTACTGCAGTTCCTCGCCGGTGAGCGGTGTCCGGCGGACCAGGTCGATGACGTGCGCCAGGGGAAGGTCGGCGATCTCGGTGCACATCACGCCGTTGAACACCGAGTGCGCGGCAAGGTGCACGATCGGGTCGAGGCCCTGGGCGGCGAACCAGTCGGCCAGGCTGAGCCGGTCGCCCGCGGGCGGGTCGGGTAGGTGCGACATGGCCGAGAACGCCACCTCGGCATCTTCGAAAGCCGCCCAGACCGCGTCGGGGTCGGCGGTGAACCCGCCACCGCCCACCCAACCGAGGCCACCACGGTCGTGATCGACGGCGACGAGTCGGCCGCCGAACCGGGCGATGAGCGCGAGGACGGCGGGCATGTCGTCGCACACGAACTGCCCGCCGGTGTCGACCTGTCGCCCCATGGCGTCGAGTTCCGACTCGACCTTGCCACCCACCTTCGGTCGGGCGTCGATGAGCACCACGTCGACCCCGGCCTGCTGCAGGGTGGATGCCACGGTGAGGCCAGCGAAGCCTGCGCCCACCACGGCCACGACATCGCGGCGTGACGGATCGTCGGTCATGCCGTGAGGCTAGCCAGACCGGCGTCGCCGGCACCCTGGCGCCGCATCCGCCGCAACACCAGCCCCGCCATACCGACGGCGGTGAGGGTGACGACCAGCATCACCGTCGCGAGCGCGTTCAGCGCAGGGGTCGAACCGGCCCGGGCCCCCGAGTAGATCTTGATGGGCACGGTCTCGGTGGCCTCGCCCGTGGAGAGGAACGACGAGATGACGAAGTCGTCGACCGAGGTGGCGAACGTGACCATCAGGCTGGCGAAGATGGCCGGGCCCAGCATCGGCAGCAGGACGAGACGGATGGCCTGCAAGCGGGTGGCGCCCAGGTCGCGGGCTGCCTGTTCGTACTGGTCGCCGATGGCGGCCAGACGACCGCGGATGATGACCACCACGAACGACACCGTGAACGTGACGTGGCCGAGCAACTGGGTGAACAACCCCCCGGGCAAGCCGGTGTACACCTGGGTGAACACGATGAACAGGGCCACACCGAACACCAACTCGGGGGTGACGATGGGCACGAGCATCAGCCCGTTCGACGCAGCCGCCGCCTTGCCCCGCCAGCGCTGCAGGCCGATGGCCATCGCCACGCCCAGCGGTACGGCGATGAGCATGCACAGCGCCGCCAACTTCAGCGTGTTGCCCATTGCGGTGTGCAGGTTGTCGTCGTGCCACACCGATCCGGTGGGGTCGCCCCAGTACCAGCGCATCGACGGCGACTGGAACGTCGAGCGGCTCTTGCCCGAGTTGAACGAGATGCGCACCGCCACCAGCACCGGTGCGAGTGACCAGACGATGTAGAGCCACGTGATCGTGGCCAGGCCCGGCGCGGAGCCGGTGCGACGGCGGGGCCGGCTCATCGAGCTGCCTCGCGCTGCTGGCGCATGATCGTGACGAGGTAATAGACCATCAGCACCAGCAGCAGCGCCATCAGCACGAGCACCAGCGAAGCGCCCACCTGCGGTTGGCTGGAACGGCGCAGGTAGAACTCGATCTGGTTGCCGATCATCTCCACCCGGGGCGAGCCACTGGTGAGGTAGGTGTTGGTGTAGTAGTCGCCGAACATGGGCAGCACGGTGATCACACTGGCGGCCATCAACCCCGGCACCGACAGCGGCAGCGTGACCCGGTAGAACGTCTGCGCCGCCGAGGCCCCGAGGTCGCGGCCGGCCTCGATGAGGCGGCCGTCGATGCGCTCGAGCGACGAGTACAGCGGCAGGATGAAGAACGGCACGTAGCCGTACACCAGGCCGATCACCACGGCCGGCCAGTTGCCGTCGAGCCAGTTCCGCGGCGTGTCCATCAGGTGCAGCCACTGCAGCACGTCGTTCACATAGCCGTCGGGCTGCAGCAGGTTGGTCCACGCCAACATGCGCATCAGATAGCTGATCCAGAACGGCAGCACCAACGCGGCCAGCAGCAGTCCTCGTGACCTGCCGGCCTTCCGGGCGGCGTAGTACGCCACGGGGTAGCCGATGGCGATGCAGCCCACCAGGGCCAGGCCGACGAACCAGATCGTGCGGATGAACACCGTGCCGAGATCGCCGCCGAACACCCGGTCGAGCACATCGCCCATCGCCGAGAAGTCCCACTGCAGCGGGTTCCAGGTGGGGATCGGGGTGCGCAGCAGCGGATCGATCTGCCCGAAGGCCACGGCCACCACGGCGTACACCGGCACAACGAACAGCGCCAGCAGCCACACCACACCGGGCAGGGCGAACCCCGCCCAGACGCGGGTGGTGCGACGCGCGGCCTGCATCAGGCGCCGGTGCGGAAGGTCGACCAGGCCTGTTCGTAGAGCACGTCGCCGTCGAGGCCGAGCGGCTTGGCCACCAGGCCCTTGCTGATGTCGTCGTTGGTGGGCACGCAGTTGCGCAGGTTCTCGGGCACGTACCCCTGGGCGATCACGTAGTCGGCGTCGAGCTTGGTGAGCGCCGGCAGGTAGCCGAGCCACGAGAAGTTCTTCTCCGCCACATCGTTGTCGAGCAGGTAGTTCAGGTACAGGTGGGCGAGCACCGGGTTCTCGGCATCGGCCAGCACGCCCATGCTGTCGTTGGCCACCAGGTACTGCTCCGACGGCGGGTGCCAGAACCCGAGCACATCGGTCGACACGCCTTCGGGCATGTAGCTGCTGGCACCGGTGATGAGGTCGGCGCTCCAGGTGTGGGCGATGGTGGTGGTGCCCTCGGGGATGTCCTTGTAGCCCTCGATGTTCACCTTCACGTTCACCAGGTCGATCAACTCGGTCACATCGGCGAGGGCCTGGTCGACGATGGCCTTGTCGGTCGTGTTGATGTCGGTGATGCCCTTGCGCAGCATCGCCATGATGAACGCCTCGCGATCGTCGTCGAGGATCGACACCTGGCCCTTGAACGCCGTCGCGTTCCAGATGGTGTCCCACCCCTGGGCCTCCACCTCGGCCGGGTCGATACGGTCGGCGCGGTATCCGAGGCCGGTGCCGAAGAACGTGTACGGCACCGAGTAGGCGGCGCCCGGGTCGTACCACGGGTCGTTGAACGCAGCCAACGCATTGGCCGTGTTGGAGATGTAGGTCTTGTTCAGTGGCTGAACAATCCCCCCCTCGATGAGTCGGCCGATGGTGGTGCTGGCCATCGAGTGGGCGAGGTCGGCTTTCAGTGCGCCGGTGGTGATCTTGCTGATGAACTCGCTGTCGGAGTCGAATGTGGCGATCTCGACCTTCACGCCGTACTCCTTTTCGAAGTCGGCGACCACATCGGGGTTCACGTAATCGGCGTAGTTGACGATGCGCAGCGGCCCCTTTTCGGGGCTGAGGCCGTCTTTGATGGTGGCGGTGACCTTCTTGCTGCTCGAACCGCTGCCACCACAGGCGTTCAACAGCGGCACGCCGGCGCCCAGCAGCACACCCAACTGGGCCGAACGGGCAAGGAACTGACGACGAGATGAGCGCATGTTTCCCCCAGACTGAATCGCCGGTCAGGATAGACCAC
>JBIKLX010000158.1:0-7480 GCA_044359565.1 Ilumatobacteraceae bacterium | reverse complement strand
CACGCCCATCTCGTCGATCTGCTCGATGAGCGACTGACCGCGGCTCACGGCGTGAAGCGCACCACCGACCCTGCCCGCGCGGCCGCGCTCCTCGGCCCCGATCTCGTGGCCTTCATCGCCGCCGCACCCCTCGACGCCGGCCTCACCGACCCCCGCCGCCTCGCCACCGTCATCACCCGCATCGAGTCCATCGGAGCCGACACCGTCACATGAGCGCCCACATGAGCAACCCCACCAGCACCGGCGCACCCGCACCGCTCGACCTCGCAACCGTCTCACGGCTGGCCGGTGACGTCATCGACGAGGTGGAGCGGGCCGTCGTCGGCAAACGACCCGCCCTGTCGCTGGTGCTCAGCGGCATCCTGGCCGGCGGTCATGTGCTGCTGGAAGACCTCCCGGGTCTCGGCAAGACGTTGGCCGCTCGTTCGTTCGCCCAGACGCTCGGACTCGAGTTCACCCGCGCCCAGTTCACCCCCGATCTGCTGCCCGCCGACCTCACCGGTTCGTTCGTGTTCGACCAGCGCACCGCGGAGTTCTCGTTCCGGCGCGGACCGCTGTTCACCGGCCTGCTGCTGGCCGACGAGATCAACCGCACACCACCCAAGACCCAGTCGGCACTGCTGGAGGCGATGCAGGAGCGGCAGGTGACGGTGGAGGGCGAAACCTTCTCGCTGGGGGCACCGTTCCACGTGCTCGCCACCGCCAACCCGGTGGAGTACGAGGGCACCTACCCGCTGCCGGAAGCCCAACTCGACCGCTTCCTGCTGCGGATCAGCTTCGGCTACCCCACCGCCGACGAGGAACTCGACGTGCTGCGCCGCCGGATGGAGCGCCGTCAGGAGAGCCAGGAGCTGCGCCAGGTGGTCGACGCCGACACGCTGCTCGCGATGCAGGCAGCCGTCGAGTCGGTGGAGGTCGACGACAGCATCAGCCGCTACTGCGTGGCCCTGGTGGGCGCCACCCGCCGCCACCCGCAGGTGCTCATCGGGTCGTCGCCACGCGGCTCGTTGGCGCTGCTGCTGGCAGCCCGCGCCTACGCGGTGATCGCCGGGCGCGACTTCGTGGTGCCCGAGGACGTGAAGGCCGTCGCCCCCGGTGTGCTGGCGCACCGGGTGAGCGTGAAGCCCGAACTGTGGATGAGCAACGCGTCGGGCACCACCGTCGCCGCCGATGTGCTGGCCAGCGTGCCCACCCCCGCAGCGCGCGAGGCGGACCGACCGGCGTGAACGCCGGTTGGCAGCCCACGGCCGCACTGGTGCGGGCCGCGCTGTTCGGCCTCGTGCTGATGGTGGTCGGCATGCTGCTGCGGCGGGTCGACCTCGTCGTCATCGCCGTACCGCTGGTGGTGATCGCCGTGTGGTCCACGGCCACCCGACCGGTGGCGACGCCCACCGTCGCCCAGCGCATCGACCACCCCGCGCTCCGCGAGGGCGAGACCACGACGTGGCGCATCGCGGTCGGCGCGCCCGATCCGGGTATCGACGAGGTGGCGGCGGTGCTGCCCATGCCCCGCTTCGCCGAACTCGACCCACCGCAGGGCTCGGTCGTCGAAGGGACCGACCACGAGGTGGGCGGCGTGACGAACCTCGAGGTGCTGGTGCGCTCGACGAGGTGGGGACGGCGCGGGGTGAGCCCGGCCTGGGTGATCGCATCGAGTTCGTGGGCAGGCTTCCGCTGGGTGAGTACCGACGACCTCCCCCGACCGCTCGTCACCCTCCCCGTTCCCGCTGCCTTCGACGCCGTGCCACCACCCGCCACGGCACACGGACTGGTGGGCCTGAACCGCGCGTCGCGCGCTGGCAGCGGCACCGAGTTCGCCGGCATCCGGCCCTTCCAGCCCGGCGACCGACTGCGCCGAATCCACTGGCCGCGGTCGATGCGCACCGGCACCCTGCACGTCACCGCCACCTGGGCCGAGGAGGACCGGCACGTCGCGCTCGTGATCGACGCGTTCGGCGATATCGGCGACAGCGACGGCATCGATGGACGCGCCTCGAGCCTCGACACCGCCGTCCGCGCCGCCGGGGCGATCGCCGAGCATCACCTTCGCCGCGGCGAACGGGTGTCGCTGCAGGTGCTGGGCACCCGCCAGCGCCTCCACGTGCCGCCTGCCAGCGGTGTGGGCCATCTGCGTCGCATCCTCGATCGCCTCACCGCCATCGAGCCCGGCGCGCAAGACGGCAGCGCCCACGACACCGCGGCTGGCCGACTCCGGCTCGGCATCGACCCCGGTGCGCTGGTGGTGATGCTGTCGCCGCTGGTGGCCACGTCGGTGCTCGAACGAGCCATCGACTGGTCGGGCCGCGGCTTCACCGTTGTCGTCATCGACACCCTGCCGACAGGTGTGGTCGACGACGACCCCGACGACCTCTTCCGGGCGCTGGCGTGGCGCATCCGGCTGCTCGAGCGCGACCGCGAGATCCGCCGTGTCCAACAGGCGGGCGTACCCGTCGTGCCCTGGCGCGGACCGGGCAGCCTCGACGAGGTGCTGCGTGGCGTCCATCGCCGGGCGCGAGGCCCACGGGTGGTGCGCCGATGAGCGACGGACCCGACCTCGGGCCGGTGGCGGCACTCCGCACCTTGAGCACCGCCCAGCGGATGATCCGCTACGCGATCGTCCTGGCCCCCATTGCCGTCCTGGCCACCATCGGCGCCGAGACCGGCGGCGTGAACCCACCCCTTGCGATCGTCGTCGTGCTGCTGGCCGGCGCCTGCGCGCTGATGCCCGACGGTCACCTCGGCCTGCTCACCCTGCTGCTGCTCGCCTGGTACTGGGCGGCCACCGTCGACCACCCCACCAGCGTGGCAACCCTGGTGGCGGCACTGGCCGTGCTGGTGTTCCACACCGCCCTGGCCGCCGCCACCGTCGCGCCACCCGCCGCACGCTGGAGCCGGTCGATGCTGCACCGCTGGGCCCGGCGCACCGGTGTCGTGGCCGCTGCGACGGCGGCGGCGTGGTGTGTCGCTCGCCTGCTGGCGAGTACCCGCATCGACGGCAGTGCCGCGCTGCTGTCGACCGCACTGCTCGCGCTGGCCGGCGGGGCCGTGTGGCTGAGACGACGGAGCCTCACCCGATGACCGATCAGACCCCGGCACTGTGGAGCATCCGGGCCCAGAACCTGCCCGAGCACGCCCGCAACCCCATCCACACCGATGCCGGGGCGCAGGCCGCGGGCTTTCCTCGTGCACTGGTGGCCGGGGTGACCACCTACGCCTACCTCACCCACCCACTGGTGGTGGCATGGGGCCTCGACTGGCTGGGCCGTGGCGGCGGCGAGGTGCGCTTCCGCCGTCCGGTGTTCGACCACGACCTCCTGCAGTGCACACCGGTCCTCGACGGCGATGCCGTCGCGGTCCACGCCGTCACGGCCGAGGCCGAGCAGCCGCGTGCCGTCTTCCGGGCCGTGCGCGACAGCGGCCCTCCCCCGCCGATGCGACCGGGTGAGGCACTGCCCTCACGCCGGATCCGTCTGGCCGGCGAATGGGGCAGTGACTACGGGATGCGCGCCGGCGACGACCTGGCGCTGTTCGTCGATGCCGGTTGCGTGCACCCTGCCGTGTGGCCGGCCCTCGCCAACCAGGTGGTGCACGCCGATGTGGCCCGCGGCAGTTGGATCCACACCCGCAGCATCGTGCGCCACCACGCCATCGCCCCGGCCGACGCCACCGCCGACGTGCACGCCGTGGTGGTGCGCCGCTTCGAGGCCCATGGCGAACGAGCCGTGCTCGATGTGCGCATCGAGGTGGACGGCACCGTGGTGGCCACCCTCGAACACGAAGCGATCGTCGCCCTGCCCGACTGACGGCGCCGGGCAATCCGGCTCAGGCCCGAAACCTCAGGCCGGCCGGAAGTCGAGGCCTTCGAACTCGCCCGAGGTGCGCCACTGCTGGATGTAGCGGAAGTACGCCATCGGTCCGTCGGGGTAGCCGCTGCCGTTCAGCTTCTCCTTGCGGCCGATGGCGCCACCCTCGTTGTTGTAGTAGCCGGGCGTGCACTCGCTGTTGCCCATGAAGCCACGGGTGTTGCCCTCCAACAGCGCCACCCAGGCTGCCTCTGCCTCGGCGGTCACCTCCACCTGCTCGGCACCCACCTCCTCGGCATGGGCAACCACCGCAGCGATGGTCGAGCCCGCCTCGCCGTAGTTGTGGGTGACGTTGGAGATGAGGTTGGCACCCTGGTTGGGGGCGACGATGAACAGGTTGGGGAACCCGTGCACGTGCAGGCCGTGCTTGGTGCGCATGCCCTCGGCCCAGTAGTCGCTGAGGGTGACACCATCTCGCCCGACGGTCTCGTAGCCGGCCCGCCGGGCGTAACTGGTACCCACCTCGAAGCCGGAGGCGAAGATGATGCAGTCGAGCTCGTAGTGCACATCGCCCACCCACACCCCGGTGGCGTCGATGCGCTCGACACCTTTGCCGTCGGTGTCGACGAGATGGGTGCCCGGCTCGTTGTAGGCCTGCAGGTATTCGTCGTGGAAGCAGGGCCGCTTGCACAGCTGCCGGTACCACGGCTTCAGGGCCTCGGCCGTGGCGTGTTCGGCGACGATGGTGTCGACCCGCGCCCGGATCTCGCTCATCTTCTCGTCATCGCTGTCTTCGTAGGCCTTCAGCATCGCCTCCGGGCCGATGCCGTACTCGGCGGCATTGGCCACCACCCGGTCGCGGATGCGCTTGCTGATGTCGGTCCAGCCGTCCATCACCAGGTCTTCGTCGGCGAACCCACCCATCTGCAGCGTGAGGAAGTTCTCGAGCCAGCGCTGCTGCCACCCCGCACCGAGCCCGGCGAACCAGTCGGGGTCGAGGGCGTGGTTGTTGCGCACGTCGATGCTCGACGGGGTGCGCTGGAACACGAACAACTCGCGGGCGCTGCGGGCGAGCGCGGGGATGCACTGCACGGCCGTGGCCCCCGTGCCGATGATGCCGACTCGCTTGTCGCCCAGGCGGTCGAGCACCCGACTGGTCGGGTCGCCGCCGGTGTACGCATAGTCCCAGCGGCTGGTGTGGAAGCAGTGCCCCTCGAACGCGTCGATCCCGGGAATGCCCGGCAGTTTCGGCCGGTGCAGCGGCCCGGTGCCCATGGCCACGAACTTCGCCCGCATCCGGTCGCCGCGGTCGGTGTGGATGACCCACCGCGACACCGACTCGTCCCACTCGAGCCGGGTGACGCCGGTGCTGAACACGGCATTGTCGTAGAGGTCGAACGTGGAGGCGATGCGCTTGGCCTGTCCGTGGATCTCGGGCGCGAACACGTACTTCTGGCTGGGCATGTGCCCGGTCTCTTCCAGCAGCGGCAGGTACACCATCGCCGCTGTGTCGCACATGGCACCGGGGTACCGGTTCCAGTACCACACGCCGCCCACGTCGCCGGCGCCGTCGACGAGCCGCACATCGTCGATGCCCGCCTGCTTCAGCCGTGCGCCGGCCACGAGCCCGGCGAACCCGGCCCCGATGAACGCGAACGTCACCTCATCGGTGAGCGGCTCGCGCTCGACCCGCGGGGTGTACGGGTCGTCGAGCAGGTTCCCGAAGCGGCCCGAGGGTTCGATGTATTGCGCGTTGCCATCGGCACGCAGTCGCTTGTCGCGCTCGATGCGGTACTTGGCCCGCAGGGCATCTCGGTCGATTGGTGCTGGTGCTGGCGTGGTCACCTCCAAACTCTCGCACGCCGCGCCCGGTCGAGCATGAGCCGACGTGCCGGGGTCGTGCCCTGTGCCGCAGTCACGATGCCCCCGTCCTGAGGAGTCAGGGTCTCGCCCCCTGGTGCGGGTAGCGGTGCGGGCGGGGGCGGTGCGGGCGTCGTGGTCGTCCGCGGCACCGTCGTCGTCGTGCTCGACGTCGTGGTCGTCCGCGGCACCGTCGTCGTCGTGCTCGACGTCGTGGTCGTCCGCGGCACCGTCGTCGTCGTGCTCGACGTCGTGCTCGTCGTCGGGGGCGTGACCTGCTTGGTGAGCGTGTAGCGATCGATCAGCACGTTCGAGGTGGTGATGAACTCGGCCACCAGCGACGTGTCGGTGGCCGTGAGGCGCAGCGCCCCCTCGTCGTCGTTGAACCGCACCTCGCTGCCCGGGATCGGCGGGTCGAACGGGAACCGACTGGCCCCACCCAGGCCCACCACGAAATACGTGGTGTCGCTGCGCACGATGCGTTCGTACGAATGGTGGTGGCCGCTCAGCACCATGTCGGCACCCCACTCGCCGAAGGGCCACTGCATTTCAGGCGTCGACCCGTACGTCGACCCACTCGAGTACGCGGGGTGATGGAACAGGACCAACTTCCACGGCTCGGTGGCGGCCGCCATCGAGCGCTGCAACCAGGCCTTCTGCTCGGCGAAGGTGGGAGCGGCGGGAAAGGCACCCTCGGTGAGCTGCGAGTCGATGAAGAACAGGTGCACCGGGCCGAGGACCACGTCGTAGTACTGGTCGGATCCCGTCGGGAACTCACTCGTCACACCGCGACCCGGCAGGCTGAAGTAGGCCAGGTAGTTGGCGATCGGCCCGTCGCTGTAGTCGTGGTTTCCGGTGGCGGGAAAGAAGCGGTTCACCGCACTCTGCCTGCCGTTGCAGTACGGCCCGGCCGGAACGCCGGCAAGGAACTGGCAGAAGAACTTCCCCACCACGAGGTCGTACTTGTCGGTGCCCGTCACCGTCGGCGGAGTGGGGTACAGGTTGTCGCCGACGGTGGCCACCGCGTCGGGCTTCCATCGGGCGACGAGGTCGGCCAGGCGGTACTCGCCGCCGTTGTCGCCCCCGTAGTCGCCGATCACGGCGATGGTGAGTGGCGTCCCGCTCGCTGCTGCGTCGGCTGTGTGCGGACCCTGTCCGCCACCGACGATGCCGAGCAGGCCGAGCGCTCCGAGGCCTGCCGCCAACAGCACCCGCCGTTGCGACGGGCACGCTCGGGTCGATCGAGTACGACGGCACGGGTGCACGGCCGGACCGTATGCAGTGCCCCACTCGGCGCGATCGTGCCGGTCGACCCGAGTTGCGGCGGCGAAGGCCTACACGCGACGCGACTCGTGTCGGGCTCGGTACCCCGAAGGGCCCGAACCCGACACGAGATCAGCGCACCGGTTCCCGCGGACTCAGATCAGCGCTGCCACACCCGCACGTAGTCGACGAGCATGTCGGCCGGCACCGTGGGGGTCCACTGCGCCGGCACGGCGTTGTCGAGCGCCAGGTACATCGGACCGCTCACCACACCGGTGGTGTGAGTGGCCACGAGCACGCCGTCGTAGTAGAAGCGGATCACGCCCGCTTCCCAGCCCACGCCGTAGGTGTGCCAGCCTGCCGGGTTCCTCAGCGAGGGAACCAGGGCCGTGGACGGGCAACCACCGGCCGACTGGGCGTTCGAGGTGGAACCCCAGTGGTAGTGCCAGCAGTTGGTGTGATCGGACAGACCTTCGACGATGTCGATCTCACCTCCAGCGGGCCAGCTGCCACTGTCGTTCGCAAGCCCGTTCAACCACCAGGCCGGGAAGTTG
>JBIKLX010000157.1:0-7520 GCA_044359565.1 Ilumatobacteraceae bacterium | reverse complement strand
CGGGTGATCGGGCTCGCCGGGTGAGCAGCCTCAGCGGGTGAGGAAGTTGGTGAACTGCCAGGGGTCGTCGGTGTTCAACCCGTCGCGCTCGTTGCTGAACGCACCGAACGGGTCGTTGCGGGTGCTCACCGGATCCCAGTCGACCGGGCCCGAGAACATCGTGCCGAGGTAGGGGCGCGTCCACTCGAGCAACTGGTCCCACGGCAGGTCGTCGGGCACGCACACACCACGGTTGGGGTTCTCGATCATCCACCGCACCGCGGCGGTGATCGAGCCGGCCACCTGCAGGGTGGTGGCGCTCTGGTGCGGCAGGATGGCGCGGGCCTCGTCGATCGACAGCAGCGAGCCGGTCCACCAGCTCTTGAATGGGTGGCCCATCAGCAGCACGCCCAACTCGTCGCGGCCGCTGATGATCTCGTCGTTGAGGATGCGCTGGCGGGGCGGCATCTCCCAGGCCCGCATCCGCAGCTCGAGCACGCTGTTGATGGCTGCGTCGGACGGGTGGTAGGCGTAGTGCACCGTCGGGCGGTACACGGCGTTGCCGGTGACCTCGTCGTACACGGTGAGGTGTTCGCACATCGTGAGGGCTTCACCGTGGCGCACCACCATGCCGCGCGTCTCGCCGCTGGGTACCCAACTGCGAACCCAGGTCTCCATGCCTGGCTGGGCCAGGCAGATCTGGTGGCACGGACCCTCGCCGGTGTGCACGTAGGCGTTGGGCGGCAGCTTGATCTCGTGCGTGCCCCAGCCCATCTCGGCCGGGGCGATGCCCTCTTCGTAGAAGCCGTCGACACTCCAGGTGTTGACGAACTCGTTGGTCTCCTTCGGCCGATCGGTGACCTGCGTGTCGCGTTCGGCGATGTGGATGACCTTCGTGCCGGTGTGCATCGCCAGCACGTTGAACCCGGTGCCGTCGTTGCTGGCCGTGGCGAGAGCGGCTTCCAGGGCAACGGGATCGGTGGCCAGGCCGCGCTGCAACATCGCCGTGGCGATCTCGACCAGTGCCTGCTTGGCGAGGTGGCTCACCATGCCGGGGTTGGCGCCGTGTTCGAGCACCGCCGTGGCGCCGCTGTTGTCGGGCCAGGCACGCATCATGCGGCGCAGATCCATGTGGCGGACGTACAGCGTGCGGTCGAGCGGGTGGGTGCGGGCCAGGTCGATGTACGGGTCCCACACCTCGACGCTGGTGTTCAGGTAGCGAACGTTCCGGTCGCGGCACCATGCCAGCACGGTGGGGTTGTCGATGTTCCACGCCAGGTCGAGCAACAGGTCGCCGCTGCCCACCCGGCTCGACAGGAACTCGTCGAGGTTGTCGGGGGTGAGCCGGTCGATCTCGTAGGTGACGCCTTGTTCGATCGCGTCGGCCACACGGGCGCGGTTGTCGGTGAAGTCGACGATGGTGATGCGCGACGCGTCGATCTGCAGGTCGCGCAGCAGCAGTGGCACCACGCACTGGGCCACCGAACCGCAACCGAGGACGAGCACCCGCTGCGGGTGCGAACTCACTCGACCGGCAGGGGAGCGAGGGCGGCGAGCTCGGAATCGAGCGTGGCCGCTTCGGCGCTGGCGAGCAGTGACTGCCAGTCGTATGCGATGCCTTTACGGCCGAAATTCTCGGTGCCGTCGAACTGATTCATGCTGCTTCGCCTCCTCGTTGAGCCGGGGTCCGACAGCGGCTGCTGTCAAGACCGACGGGCACCATACGACTACGCGTGGCGGCATTGCTACTCACTGATTCATCAGCAAGTCGGGCTGAGAAGTCGGTCAGTTCGACTGACTCATCGGTCTATTCCGCTGGCGGCGGGCTGGGGGTCAGTTCACGCCGCGAGTGCGGCCCGCCCAGTAGGGCTCGCGCAGTTTGAACTTCTGCAACTTGCCGGTGGCGGTGCGGGCCAGCTCGGTGCGGAACTCGATGCGCTTGGGGCACTTGTAGCCGGCGAGTTTGGTCTTCACGTAGGCGATGAGCGTGGCCTCGTCGAGTGTGGAGCCGGGGGTGGTGACCACCAGGCCGAGCACGAGCTCGCCCCACTTCTCGTCGGGCACGCCGATCACACACACCTCGGCCACCTCGGGGTGGCTGAACAGCGCGTCCTCTACCTCGATCGAGCTCACGTTCTCGCCACCGCTGATGATGACGTCCTTCTTGCGGTCGCTGATCGTGACGTAGTACTCGTCGTCGATGGTGCCGCCGTCGCCGGTGTGGAACCAGTCGGGTCCGGTGGGGTCGTCGCTCGCCGGATGGATGGCGTCGGCGGTGGCCTGCGGCTGGTCCCAGTAGCCCTGCATCACGTGGTTGCCGCGGGCGAGCACCTCGCCGTCGGGCGAGATGCGCACCTGGATGCCCAGCGCCGGCGCACCCGCACGGCTCAGCTTCGCCGCCCGGTCGGCGGGGGAGAGCTCGTCGGTCTCGGCGCGGGCGCGGTTCATCGTGACGAGTGGCGTGGTCTCGGTGAGGCCGTAGATCTGGATGAACTCCCAGCCGAGCTCGGTCTCGATGCGTTCGATGGTCTTGGTGGGCGGCGGCGCACCGGCGCACACCATGCGCACCCGGCCGCGACCGGGGATCGGGCCATCCCACGTGGCGGCGGCGTCGAGGATCATGTTCGCCACCGCGGGCGCGCCACACAGCAGCGTCACGCCGTGCTCGTCGATGCGCCGCAGGATCTCGGCACCATCGACCTTGCGCAGGATGATGTGCTGGCCGCCCATCCCGGTGACGGCGTACAGCACACCCCAGCCGTTGCAGTGGAACTGCGGCAGCGTGTGCAGGTACACGTCGCGGTCGCTCACGCCCAACTGCCAGCCGAACGTGGCGGCATTCAGCCAGATGTTGCGGTGGGTCAGCTGCACACCCTTGGGGCGGGCGGTGGTGCCGCTCGTGTAGTTGATGGTGGCGGTGGCGTCCTCGTCGTACGTCCACGGTCGGGGCTCCACACCGTGGTGCATCAGCACGGCGTCGCTCTCGGCGCCGATCACCATGCGGTGCTCGCAGTTCACATCGGCCAACGCCTCGTCGAGCTCGGGATCGACCAGCAGCACCCGGGCGCCGCTGTGCTCGACGATGTAGCGGACCTCCTCGGCGACGAGCCGGAAGTTGACGGGCACGAGGATGCGGCCCGAACCGCTCACGCCGAACAGGGCGGTGAGGAGGCGGGCCGAGTTCTGGCTCGCCATCGCCACCCGCTCGCCCACACCGATGCCCAGCGCGTCGAGTCCGGCGGCGAGGGCCTTGGCCTTGGCCGCCATGTCGGCGTA
This sequence comes from Ilumatobacteraceae bacterium, assembly GCA_044359565.1. GTDB lineage: Bacteria > Actinomycetota > Acidimicrobiia > Acidimicrobiales > Ilumatobacteraceae > VFMC01. Next base: position 4,265 of record JBIKLX010000157.1, on the reverse strand, counting down.
GCTGTACGCGCCCCAGCTCTCGGCCGGCTGGTTCGGTTCGTCGACCACCGCCACCCGATCGGGGTAGACCAGTTCGGCCCGCTGCAGGAAATCGTTCACCGTGAGTGCAACCTTCATGCCCGCAGCATCGCGCATCTCCCACCCCCCACCTCCCACCCGACCCCTCAAGGCCCAGCACCCCACCCAGCGCGATGAGCAACCTGCGCAGCCTGTGCGCAACTCGCTCATCGCGTAGCCGCCCCCACCCCGTGCGATGAGCAACCTGCGCAGTAGGTGCGCAACTCGCTCATCGCGGCAGGGGGTCGGGGTCGGGGGTCGGTAGCCTCCGAGCCACTTCCCCCCACTCGTCATCCGTCGGCGTGGAGGAAGTGTCATGGCGATCATCGATCGCGATCTGCTGTTGTGGGCGGCGGCCCACCATCGAGTGCTCACACCCGAGGCCATGCGTCGTCTGGGCGTCTCGACCGATCAGGTCCGCCGGCTCGTCGGTGCCGGCGTGCTCGAGCGCCTGGTCAATGGCTCCTACGTGCTGGCCGGTGCCGACGATCTCGAAACGGCACGCTGTGTGGCGGCGAGTGCCCGGCCCGGTCGGTTGGTGGTCGCGTCGCTCACCGCCGGCCGTCGGTACGGGCTGCGGCGGATGGGTCCGCCGGGTGTGGTGCACGTCATCGCGCCACCGGGCTCGAACCCGAGTCGCAGCGAGTGGTTGAGGCCCTACCGCACCGCGGCCCTCGATCCGGTCGACGTCGTCGAACGTCCCGACGGCATCCGGCTCACCTCTCCGGCGCGCACGCTGGTCGACCTCAGTCGTCACCTCACGCTCGACGACCTCCGCTCGGTGCTCGACCAGGTGCTGGCGGAGCGGCGGACCACGGTCGAATCGATCCGGCGGGTGGCGGCCGACATCGTCACCCCCGGTAGGCCCTGGGTTCGCCGCATCCTCACCTTGCTCGACCGTCGCAGCGAGGGCGCCGCTGCCGAGTCGCACTGGGAGTCGCGCGTGCACACCGAACTCCTCCGCAGAGGAGTGGTGGGCCTGTCGGCGCAATACCGCCTCGACGTGCCGCACTGGGGCCTGGTGCGCCTCGACCTGTGCGTCGAACGGTTGCGCTGGGGCATCGAGATCGACGGCCATCCGGAGCACTTCACCGAGGTGGGCGGTGCCCGCGACGCAGGCCGCGATCTGGCGTGCGGAGCGATCGGATGGCAGGTGAACCGCGCCGCCACCTGGTCGCTCGAGCGCGACTTCCGCGGCACGATCGATGCGCTGTGGCGGATGTACCTCACCCGGTGCGCTGCCCTGGGCCTGCCCCCTGTCTGACGCCGCGATGAGCAACCTGCGCAGCCTGTGCGCAACTTGCTCATCGCGGGGACGGCCCGGGAGATCGCAGCGAGATGCAGGGGAGGAGGGGGAGGGGGGAAGTACCCTGGCAGATGACATGACTGATGCATCACGCCCGAAGGGCGCACCGCGGGGCCGTCGGCCCCGCCCCCACAAGCCGCCGAGCGAACAAGCCGGTGGCCTCGCCAGCGCCCAGCGCAGTGCGGAAGAGATCGCGGCACTGCCGTACACCCCCACCGGGTTCGTCGAACTCGGCGTGCCCGAAGACGTCGACCGAGGCCTCGCGGCCGCTGGCTTCGTCGCCCCGTTCGCCATTCAGACCAAAGCGATCCCGGTGGCGATGGAGGGCCTCGACGTGTGCGGCCGGGCCCGCACCGGCTCGGGCAAGACTCTGGCGTTCGGTGTGCCCATGCTCGCCCGAATCACCGACGCCGCTGCACCGCGTCGGCCGCTCGGCCTGGTGCTGGTGCCCACCCGCGAACTAGCCCTGCAGGTGGCCGAGGTGCTCGCCCCCGTGGCGGCCGCCTGCGACACCCGGGTGCTGCCCGTCTACGGCGGTGCCTCACGCGCCGACCAGATCACCGAGCTCCAGGCGGGTGTCGAGATCGTCATCGCTACGCCCCTCCGATTGATCGACCTGTTGAAGGAGAACGAGCTCGACCTCGACCAGGTGGAAGTGGTGGTGCTCGACGAGGCCGACCGCATGGCCGACGACGGCTTCACCCCGCAGGTCGAGTGGATCCTGCGCAAGTGCACCGCGCCGCGCCAGACGATGCTGTTCTCCGCAACGCTCGACGGCGATGTGGGCCATCTCGTCACCCGCTACATGAAGAACCCGGTGGAAGTGGCCATCGACGCCCCCACCGACACGGTGGGCACGATGTACCACCTGTTCCTCGCCGTCCACCACATGGACAAGGACAAGGTGGTCGCCTCCATCGCGTCGGGTCAGCAGAAGACCATCGTGTTCTGCCAGACCAAGCGCACCTGCGACCGGGTCGAGCACAACCTGCAGGAACTCGGTGTGAAGGCGGCCGCCATCCACGGCGACCTCAGCCAGGTGGCGCGTGAGAAGGCGCTGCGTCGCTTCACCGACGGCGAGTTGAACGTGCTGGTGGCCACCGACGTGGCGGCCCGTGGCATCGACATCGACGACATCGGTGCGGTCATCCACTACGAGCCGGCCGGCGACGTGAAGGACTATCTGCACCGCAGCGGCCGCACGGCGCGTGCGGGACGCGACGGGTGGGCCATCACGCTGGCCGAGTACAACCAGCACACCCAGGTGCGCATCATCCAGCGCGGCTTGCGGCTCGAGCCGACCCCGCCGATCGAGGTCTTCAGCAACAACCCGAAGCTGAAAGACCTCCAGCAGTTCCGCGCCGACGCCTGATCAGCGCAGCCAGGCGGGCCGCTTGGTCTCGTAGGTGTCGATCGCGCCCGCGTGGGTGAGGGTGATGCCGACGTCGTCGAGACCGTTGATGAAGCGGTGCTGGTTCTGTGGCTCCATCGGGAACGACTCGGTGATGCCGGCCGACGGCACCTCGACGGTGAGGCGTTCCATGTCGACGACGATCTCGGTGCTGGGGTCGGCTTCGATGGCTTCCCAGATCTTCACCACGACCGCCTCGGGCACCACGACCGGCACGAGGCCGTTCTTCGTGCAGTTGTTGCGGAAGATGTCGCTGAAGCTGGGCGCGATGACCGCGTCGAACCCACCCTGCTGGATGGCCCACACGGCGTGCTCGCGCGACGAGCCCACACCGAAGGCCGGGCCGGCCACGAGGATGGACGCACCGCTGTAGCGCTCGTCGTTGAGGACGAAGTCGCGGTCGTCGCGCCACGTCGAGAACAGGCCCTTCTCGAACCCGGTGCGCTCGACGCGCTTGAGCCATTCGGCGGGGATGATCTGGTCGGTGTCGACGTCGCTGCGGCGCAGCGGTACGCCGCGCCCGGTGACGATACGGACAGCTTTCACGACAGGACCTCCAGATCCGACGGGGTGGCGAAGTGGCCGGCCACCGCGGTGGCGGCAGCGACGGCGGGGCTGACGAGATGGGTGCGACCGCCGCGGCCCTGACGGCCCTCGAAGTTGCGGTTGCTGGTGCTGGCGGCGCGCTCGCCCGGGGCGAGCTTGTCGGGGTTCATAGCGAGGCACATGCTGCACCCCGGCTCGCGCCAGTCGGCGCCGGCGGCCCGGAAGATCTCGGGCAGGCCCTCGGCCTCGGCCTGGGCCTTCACCACATGGCTGCCCGGCACCACCATCACACGGGGCACGGTGACGGTGCGGCCCTGCATGACCGCGGCTGCGGCACGCAGGTCTTCGATACGGCTGTTGGTGCAGCTACCGATGAACACGGTGTCGACGGCGATGTCGCGGATGCGAGTGCCTGCCTCGAGGCCCATGTACTCGAGCGCTCGGGCAACGGTTTCGCGGGTGGTGGGATCGGCGTAGGAGTCGGGCGACGGGATGACCGCGTCGATTCCCGCCACCTGGCCGGGGTTGGTTCCCCAGCTGACCTGCGGGCTGATGTCGGCGGCGTCGATGACGACCGCCTTATCCCATTCCGCGCCCTCGTCGGTGACCAGCGTGCGCCAGTCGGCGACGGCGGCGTCCCACAGGTCGCCCTGCGGCGCGTGCGTGCGGCCCTGCAGGTAGGCGAAGGTGGTGTCGTCGGGGGCGATGAGGCCGGCCTTGGCGCCCGCTTCGATGCTCATGTTGCACACGGTCATGCGGCCCTCCATCGACAGGGCGCGGATGGCCGAACCCCGGTACTCGATGACGTGGCCGATGCCTCCGCCGGTACCGATGACGCCGATGATGTGGAGGATGACGTCCTTGGCGGTGACGCCCGGACGCAGTTCACCGTCGACGGTGACGCTCATCCACTTCGGCCGGCTCTGCGGCAGGGTCTGCGTAGCC
>JBIKLX010000156.1:0-7549 GCA_044359565.1 Ilumatobacteraceae bacterium | reverse complement strand
GGAAGCCAAGAAGCGCGCCGTCGAAGAACAGCGCTTCGAAGAGGCAGGGCGCCTGCGCGACCAGGAGAAGTCGCTGCTCGAGGAGAAGGCCACGAAAGAGGCTGATATCAAGGCCAGCGGCGTCGACCTGTTCGACGAGGTCGACGAAGAAGCCATCGCCGAGGTGCTCAGCATCTGGACCGGCATCCCGGTGTACAAGCTCACCGAGGAAGAGACCCAGAAGCTGCTCAACATGGAAGGCGAGCTGCACAAGCGCATCATCGGCCAGGAAGACGCCATCCGCGCCGTCAGCCAGAGCGTGCGCCGCACCCGCGCCGGCCTGAAAGACCCCAAGCGCCCCAGCGGCTCGTTCATCTTCCTGGGCCCCACCGGTGTGGGCAAGACCGAGCTCGCCAAGACCCTCGCCGAGTTCCTGTTCGGCGACGAGTCGTCGCTCATCGCGCTCGACATGAGCGAGTACATGGAGAAGCACACCGTCAGCCGCCTCGTCGGCTCGCCTCCCGGGTACGTCGGCTACGAAGAGGGCGGCCAGCTCACCGAGGCCGTGCGGCGCAAGCCGTTCAGCGTGGTGCTGTTCGACGAGATCGAAAAGGCCCACCCCGACGTGTTCAACACGTTGCTGCAGATCCTCGAAGAGGGTCGCCTCACCGACAGCCAGGGCCGCACGGTCGACTTCCGCAACACCGTGCTCATCATGACGTCGAACCTCGGTTCGAGCGATCTGCGCAAGGGCAACGTCGGCTTCACCAAGGGCGACTCGGCCATGACGTACGAGCGCATGAAGGACAAGGTGATGGACGCCCTGAAGGGCCACTTCCGTCCCGAGTTCCTCAACCGCGTCGACGAGCTCATCGTGTTCCACGAACTCGCTCGCGACGAGGTGATGCAGATGGTCGACCTGATGACCAAGCGCCTCAGCGGCCAACTCGAGAGCCAGGGCCTCGGTATCGAGCTCACCGAGAACGCCAAGCAGCTGTTGGCTACCAGGGGATACGACCCGCAGCTCGGTGCTCGCCCCTTGCGTCGCGCCATCCAGCGCATGGTGGAAGACGTCCTCAGCGAGAAGATCCTGTACAAGGAGTTCCACGCCGGCCAGATCATCGTGGTCGACACCGAGGACGACCCCGACCGCGAGGGCGAGCGTCGCCTCAGTTTCCACGGGGTCGAGGGCATCCAGCCCCCGTCGGTCGTCGAACTGGCCGCCACCGGCGCCAGCGAGGTCGAGCCACCCGCGGCCGACTGACCGCACCTGTCACCCGTGAGGAGTGCCAGAATCGGCGGGTGCGGGTGTTCGGGCCGAGTGGTCGGCGACAGATGACGGAGCGACCAGTCGGGCTACGGGCCGGACTGATCGTCGTGCTCGCCCTCGCGCTCACCGCCTGCCGGGTCGACGTCGCCGTCGACGTCGAGATGGTCGAAAACGGCAGTGGGGTCGTCACCGTCACCGCGGTGGCCGACGCCGAACTGGTGGCCCGCGCCCCGGGCCTCGCCGAAGACCTCCGCTTCGACGATCTGCTCGCCGCCGGTTGGGTGCTCGAGGGCCCGGCCACCACCGCCGACGGCGGACTGTCGGTGGTGCTGCGCCATACCTTCTCGTCTCCCGAGCAGGCCACCGCGCTGCTCGCCTCGCTGAACGGCACCGACGGCCCGTTCGAAGCGGCCGCGTTGTCGCGTACCGCCTCGAAGCAGCAGATCGACTACGCCCTCACCGGCGGGGCGCGCATGGAGGCCGGGCTCGCCTCGTTCGCCGACCCCGATCTGCTCGCCAGCGTGGGGGCCACGCCGTATGCCGACAGCATCGCCTCGGCCGGACTGGCGCCTGAGCAGGTGGTCGGCCTGTCGTTCAATGTGTCGCTACCGGGCACGGTGAACGGCTCCACCGGCGCTATCGATCCTGCGGGCGGCGAGGGCCGGGTGCGCTGGTCGATCCCGCTCGACGGCTCGCCCCTCGATCTCGCCACCACCTCGACCGTTTCACTCGAGCGGGGTTCGATGTGGCATGTGCTGGCCACGATCGCCTTGGTGGTGCTCGTCGCCTGGGTCGTGGCCTCGGTGGTCCTCATCGCGCTCGTCGCCCGCGCCCGCCGCCGCCGGGCGCGCTGAGCCGGCACACGAGTACGCGCGCCACACCCCCGCGGTACGGTCGCAGCGATGGCCAAACTCCGACTCGTCTACCGCTGCACCGACTGCGGCTCAGCTGCACCCAAGTGGGCCGGGCAATGCGGGTCGTGCCGCGCCTGGAACACCCTCGTCGAAGAGGTCGAGGCCCCCGACGCGCCAACTTCGTTGGTGCCGCTCGGGCCCGGCTCGGTGGCCCGACCCATCGTCGAGGTGAACAGCACCGAAGGTGGCCCTCGCCCCACCGGTATCGCCGAACTCGACCGGGTGCTGGGCGACGGCCTCGTCCCCGGCTCGGTGGTGCTGCTCGGCGGCGAACCGGGCATCGGCAAGAGCACCCTGCTGCTGCAGCTGCTGGCCTCCTGGCCGGGGCGCACCCTCTACATCAGCGCCGAAGAGAGCGCATCGCAGGTGCGGCTGCGCGCCGATCGGCTCGGTGCCTTAGGCCCCGACCTGTGGCTGCTCACCGAGACGATGCTGCCCCACATCGTCGCCGCCATCGAGCAGGTGCAGCCCAGCCTGGTGGTGGTCGACAGCATCCAGACCATCGCCGACCCCGAACTCGGTTCGGCACCGGGCAGTGTGGTGCAGGTGCGCGGTTGCGCGGCACGACTGGTGCACGAGGCCAAGACGCGCGACGTGCCGGTCGTGCTGGTGGGCCACGTCACCAAGGAGGGCAACCTGGCCGGGCCACGGGTGCTCGAGCACGTCGTCGACGTGGTGCTCGGTTTCGAGGGCGACCGCCATCATTCGTTGCGCTTGCTGCGCGCGGTGAAGAACCGCTTCGGCCCCACCGACGAGTTGGGCCTGTTCGAGATGGGCGAGCTGGGCCTCACCGGTGTGCCCGACGCGAGCAGTCTGTTCCTGGCCGACCGGCGAACCGGTGTGCCGGGTTCGGCGGTGCTGCCCACGCTCGAGGGCCAGCGCCCGATGCTGGTCGAGGTGCAGGCGCTCACCAACGTCACCACCAGCGGGGCACCACCGCGGCGCAGCGTGCAGGGCCTCGACCCCGGGCGCCTCGCGCTGCTACTGGCCGTGCTCGACCGTCGGGCACGAATCAGTACGGCTACCACCGAGGTGTACGCATCGGTGGTGGGCGGCACCCGCCTGGGCGAACCAGGTGCCGACCTGGCCCTGTGCCTCGCGCTCGTCAGCGCACTGGCCGGTAAGCCGCTGCCTCCCGACCTGGTGGTGTTCGGCGAGGTGGGCCTGGCCGGCGAGGTGCGCCAGGTGGGCCACGCCAAGCGGCGCCTCATCGAGGCGGCGCGGTTGGGGTTCCGCCGCGCCATCGTGCCGGCCCACTCGCCCGACGGGGTCGAGGGCATGTCGGTGCACCGGGTGGCCACGCTCACCGAGGCACTGTCGGCCGCCGGCCTCACCGGCCCGTAGAATCGGGCGCATGTCCAGCACCAGCCCGGCCGATGCCTTCCACGTGGCGCTGGCCGCCGTTGCCCCGGGCACACCGCTGCGCGACGGACTCGACCGCATCGTGCGCGCCAAGATGGGCGCGTTGGTCGTGCTCGACGACAGCGCCGACGTGCTGTCGATCTGCAGCGGTGGCTTCCTGCTCGATGCGCCGTTCAGCCCGCAGCGGCTCAGCGAGTTGGCGAAGATGGATGGCGCGATCATCCTCAGCGCCGACCGCACCCGCATCGCCCGCGCCAACGTGCACCTCGTACCCGACCCCACCGTGCCCACCAGCGAGACCGGCACCCGACACCGCACGGCCGAGCGTGTCGCCCGCTCGCTGCAGGTCACGGTGGTGAGCGTGAGCGAGGAGATGAGCCTCATCAACGTGTACGCCGCTGGCGCGAAGCACCAGGTGCAAGACATCGGCCGCCTGCTCGACCGGGCCAACCAAGCCCTGCAGACCCTCGAGCGCTACAAGGCCCGCCTCGACGATGCTCTCGCCAACCTCACCGCGCTCGAGATGGGCGATGTGGTGACGGTGCGCGATGTGGTGACGGTGGTGCAGCGCGGCGACATGGTGCACCGCATCGCCACCGAGCTCGAGACGATGATCATCGAACTCGGTGTCGACGCCCGCCTGCTGCGCCTGCAGCTCGACGAGCTGTACGGCGAGGTCGACGAGGAGTGCGCCCTCGTGTCGGCCGACTACCCCTCCATCGCCACCAGCGCTGTGCTCTCCTCCCTCGACGGCGACCTGCCGGCGGCTCCGCGTGGCCTGCGCCTGCTCGCCCGGGTGCCCGGCCTGTCGTCCGACCAGGCCGAGGCGGTGGTCGACTGCTTCGGTGAGATCGGCGCCCTGCAGCGCGCCACCGTGGCCGACATCGGCGCCGTGCCCGGCATCGACCTGACCCGGGCCGCCAGCATCAAAGAGACTCTCGACCGGCGCACCGAGTCGGCCATCCTCGACCACTACGCCTGAGCAACTACGGCGTAGCCGCTCCAACGGTGGCGCCGGTGTCGGGCGCACTCACTGGCCGCGCGCCTGGCGACCTCTACACTCGTCACCACCAGACGCCGGGAGGAACTGATGAAGGTCGGATATGTGGTGCTGTACGTCACCGACGAGGCGTCATGTCTCCGGTTCTGGACCGAGCAGGTCGGTATGGTCGAAAAGCGCCGCACACACGCTGGGCCGTTCTCCATCGTGCAGGTCGGGTTCCCGGATCAGGACTTCGCCTTCGAGTTGGTTCCGCTGGCACTCATGAACGACAACCCCGACGGCCTCGATCTGGCGACGCCGTCGATCGCCTTCCGGGTGGACGATCTGGCCGCCACCCGCGCCGGGCTCGTCGCCAAGGGAGTGCAGGCAACCGAACTGGGCGAGCACTCCGGCATCGCGTCCTTCGCGTTCCCCGACAACGAAGGCCGCTGGTTCGCAGTCACCGGGTGACCCCGCGGTCGCCCGCGTACCGGGTCAAACCGGCAGGTAGGTGGCCCGCAGGGTGGGTCGGCCGCCGTCGGCCACGGCAACCAGGCCGTCGTCGACCAGCTTCACGAGATGCGACAGCACACTGCGCCGCGCAGGCTTGTGCAGTTCCTTGCGCACATCGGCGTACAGCACCTTCACCATCGCGGCGATCGAGGTCTGTCCGCCTCGCACGGCGGCCAGCACCTGTGCTTCACGCCCGAGGCGGTGGGCGAGGAATGCGGCGAGGAACGGCTGCGGGTCGGTGACCGGTGCGCCGTGCGTGGGCCACAGCGTGGCGTCGTTGCGAGCCGCCACACGGTGCAGCGACTCGAAGTAGGCGCGCATGTCGCCGTCGGGCGGGGCGATGACGGTGGTGCTCCAGCCCATCACGTGGTCGCCGCTGAACAGGGCCCGCTCCTGCTCGAACGCGAAGCACAGATGGTTCGACGTGTGACCCGGCGTGTGTATGGCGCGCATCGTGACCCCGTCGATCTCGGCCGCCACCTCGCCGTCGGCAACGTGCACCGTGGGCACGAAGTCGAAGTCGGTGCTCTCCTCCATCGCCACCGGCTCCGGCGCTTCGGCCGAGTCGTCACCGCCGTCGTCACCGCCCTCGTCATCGTCATTGTCGTCTTCGTCGGTGGCAGCAGCGTCGGCCTCGCTGGGCCGCGGATGTGCTCCGAAGCCCACCGTCGGCGCGCCGGTGTGCTCGGCCAGCCATGCGGCCAGCGGCGAGTGGTCGGCATGGCAGTGAGTGACGAGCACGGCGGCCACGCGTCGACCCTCGAGTGCAGCCGCAAGTGCGTCGCGATGGGCGTCGAGACGCGGGCCTGGGTCGATGACCACCACGTCGCGTCCGGCACCGACGATGTAGGTGCCCGTGCCGTGATAGGTGAACTTCGACGGGTTGTGCGCCACGACCCGCGTGATGGCGGGCGACACCTGCACGCCCTCGCCGTAGCGAGGTTCGGGCAACGTGACGAACGGGATGGCGGTCATTGGAGGAGGGCCCGCACCTCGCCCACCACCCGACCGTGGCCGCGGATGTGCTCGGCCACGAGCGGCGCCACCTCGTCGGTGGCCACCCCCAGGCGAGCCAGCGCGGCGAGCATCAGCGGCGGCCGGGCCCGGTTGGCGCCGTCGGCGATCTTCAGCGCCACAGCACGCCCATCGGGCAGCGCGGCCGCGAACACACCGTCGGCACCGTCCTTGGCCATCAACCCAGGCACATGGCGCATGAACGCCGTGACGTCGCGCTGTTCGCCGCCCACCATCTCGGGGTGGGTGGTCATGGCGGTGTACACCGCGTCGCCGGCCGTACCGGCGGCGCCCGTGGCAATCGACCGGAAACTACGGGCGAGGCCGACGAGCGACATCACGTGAGCCGGGGCTCCGCAGCCGTCGACACCGATGTGCGGCGGTGTCTCGCCGGCCAGGTCGGTGATGGCGGCGGTGATGCGCTGCTGCAGCGGATGGTCGAACGACAGGTACGAGGCATCGTGCGACCAGTTGTTCAGCACGCACGTCGCCACCATGCCGCTGTGCTTGCCGCTGCAGTTCATCTGCACGGCGAGACGACCGCCACCGGCGCGCAGCACTGCCTCGGCAGCGGCATCGTCGAGCGGGAGATCGGCCGTGTTGGCCAGCGCCGAGTCGTCGAGCCCGGCTGAGGCGAGGATGCGCCGCGCCGCGGCGACGTGGGCGGGCGTGCCATCGTGACTGGCGCACACCAGGGCGAGCAGGTCGGGAGGCAGGGCCAGTCCGGCGCGCACCATCGCCACGGCCTGCATCGGCTTGTTGGAACTGCGCGGGTACACGGCCACCGACGGGTCGCCCACGGCGAACTCGACAGTGCCGTCGGCGCCCAACGCCACCAGGGCCCCGAAGTGCACCGACTCGTCGAACCCGCTGCGCGAGGTGATGGCCACCGGCTCGTAGGCGTCAGCCAGCATCGTGGCCGCCCGCCTTGCGGTTGGCCCGCGCTGCTCGACGCGACGGATGCCCCGCCTCACGCGGATCGACGACGGTCGTGAGGTGGCTGTCGACCACCTCGTAGCGCGTGCCCACGGCACCCACCACCGCCTGCAACATCGCAGCGGCAGGCAGGGCAAGCAGTGCCCCCACCGGACCCAACGCCGCACCACCGGCGAGCGCCGCGCCGAACGCGACGGCAGGGTGCATCTCCATCGTGCGGGCGGTGATGCGCGGGGCGAAGATGTAGTTCTCTACCTGCTGGTAGACCACGATCGCGATGATGACCACCAGTGCTTTCACCGGTGAATCGATGAGCGTGATGATGATGGGCAGCAACCCGGCCAGATAGGTGCCCACCACCGGCAGGAACTGGCTGATCAGGCCCACCCAGATGGCGAGGGCCACGGGCGCTGCGGTGCCCACCGCCTGGAACACCACCCAGTGGAACATTGTCGACAGGCCGGCGAGCAGTGCCCGCGAATAGAGGTAGCCGCCGGTCTTGTCGACGGCGAGGTTCCAACCGATCAGCACCGTGCGCTGCCGCTCGGCAGGTAGTCGGCTGCAGATGGCCCGCCGCAG
>JBIKLX010000155.1:0-7643 GCA_044359565.1 Ilumatobacteraceae bacterium | reverse complement strand
CGACGGCAAGGTCGACACGGTGCTGTCGCGTGGTCTCGTCGTCATCGAGAACGACACCTACACCGGCCACAAGGGCCACGGGCAGTACATCAAGCGCGGCCTGTCGCAATATCTCGTCTGATCCCCCTGTCCGGCCACCCCCGTCGGACGACGAACGAAGAGGAACCTCATATGAATCGGATCTCACACTGGGTCGACGGCAAGGTGCTCGAAGGAGCATCGGGCCGCTCGGGCGTCGTGTACAACCCGGCCACCGGCGAGCAGAGCGCATCGGTCGACTTCGCCTCCGTGGCCGAGGTCGATCACGTCGTCGCGGTGGCCAAGGCGGCCTTCCCGGCGTGGCGGGCCACCAATCTGTCGCGCCGCGCCGAGGTGATGTTCAACATGCGCGAACTCATCTCCGCGAACCGCAAGGAGATCGCCTCTCTCCTGTCGGCCGAGCACGGCAAGGTGCTCAGCGACGCGCTGGGCGAAGTGGCCCGTGGCCTCGAGAACGTCGAGTTCGCCTGCGGTATCCCGAACCTGTTGAAGGGTGGCTACAGCGAGCAGGCCTCCACCGGTGTGAACGTGTACTCCATCAAGCAGCCGCTCGGCGTGGTGGCGGGCATCACCCCGTTCAACTTCCCGGCGATGGTGCCCATGTGGATGTTCGCCAACGCTCTTGCCTGTGGCAACACGTTCGTGCTGAAGCCCAGCGAGAAGGATCCGTCGGCCAGCATGTTCCTGGCCGAACTGCTGAAGCACGCGGGCTTGCCCGACGGCTGTTTCAACGTCCTGCACGGCGACAAAGAGGCGGTCGACCGCCTGCTGGTGCACCCCGACATCTCGGCCATCAGCTTCGTCGGCTCCACCCCGATCGCCAAGTACATCTACGAGACCGGCACCAAGAACGGCAAGCGGGTGCAGGCCCTCGGCGGCGCGAAGAACCACATGCTGGTGCTGCCCGATGCCGACCTCGACATGGCCGCTGATGCTGCTGTCAGCGCCGCCTACGGCTCGGCCGGCGAGCGGTGCATGGCCATCAGCGTCGTGCTCGCGGTCGACGCCGTGGCCGACGCGCTGATCGAGCGCATTCAGCACCGCATCCCCGACATCAAGGTCGGCCCCGCCAGCGAGGCCGGTAACGAGATGGGCCCGCTCATCACCCGCGAGCACCGCGACAAGGTGGCCGGCTACGTGGCCGGTGCAGCCGAGGAAGGCGCCACCGTGGTGGTCGACGGTCGCGACGGCGCACCCGAGGGCGGCTTCTTCCTGAAGCCGAGCCTGATCGACAAGGTCACCCCGGGCATGCGCTGCTACGACGAAGAGATCTTCGGGCCGGTGCTGGGTGTCACCCGCGTGTCGGGCTACGAAGAAGGCCTCGAACTCATCAACGCCAACCAGTTCGGCAACGGCACGGCCATCTTCACCCGCGACGGTGGCGTGGCCCGTCAGTTCGAGTTCGACGTGCAGGTGGGCATGGTGGGCATCAACGTGCCCATCCCGGTGCCCGTCAGCTACTACAGCTTCGGTGGCTGGAAGGCCAGCCTGTTCGGCGACCAGCACATGTACGGCCCCGAGGGCGTCAACTTCTTCACCCGCTCGAAGGTGGTCACCTCGCGTTGGCCCGACCCGCGCACGTCCACCGTCGACCTCGGCTTCCCCCAGAACCGCTGACCACGATGGAATTCGGAGTCGTCCTGCAGACCACGCCGCCATCGGCTCGCGTGGTCGACCTGGCCAAGCGGGCCGAGACGTACGGGTTCACCTATGTGTGGACCTTCGACAGCCACATCCTGTGGCAGGAGCCGTACGTCATCTACAGCCAGATCCTGGCCGAGACCCGCAACGTCATCGTCGGCCCGATGGTCACCAACCCGGCCACGCGCGACTGGACCGTCACCGCCAGCGTGTACGCCACACTGAACGAGATGTTCGGCAACCGCACCGTGTGCGGCATGGGCCGTGGCGACTCGGCGGTGCGGCTCACCAACGGTGCGCCCGTCACGCTGGCCACGATGCGCGAGAGCATCCACGTCATCCGCGAGCTGGCCAACGGCCGCAGTGTGGAGTACAAGGGTTCCGACATCCGCTTCCCGTGGAGCACCAAGAGTGAACTCGAGGTGTGGGTGGCCGCCTACGGGCCCAAGGCACTGGCGCTCACGGGTGAGGTGGGCGACGGGTTCATCCTGCAGTTGGCCGATCTGTCGATCGCCGAGTGGACCATCAAGGCGGTGCGCGACGCTGCTGCGGCTGCCGGGCGCAACCCCGACGACGTCACCATCTGCATCGCTGCGCCGGCCTACGTAACCGACGGCACCGAGGCCGGGCTGGCCCACGGCCGCGAGCAGTGCCGGTGGTTCGGCGGCATGGTGGGCAACCACGTGGCCGACATCGTCGCCCGCTACGGCAGCGACACGTCGCTCGTGCCCGCAGCGCTCACCGAGTACATCAAGGGCCGCCAGGGTTACGACTACAACGAGCACGGCCAGGCGGGCAACAGCCACACCACGTTCGTGCCCGACGAGATCGTCGACCGGTTCTGCATCGTCGGCCCGCCCGAGGTGCACATAGAGCGGATGCGTCAGCTGAAGGACCTGGGCGTCGACCAGTTCTCGATCTATCTCCAGCACGACGACAAGGACCACACCCTCGCCGCGTACGGCGAGAAGGTGATGCCGGCAGTCGCCGAGCACGTGCGGGCCAAGTCGTGACCTGGGGGTCGGCGCGCCGGTGAGCGACGCGGCACCCTCTTCGGGTCGCGCCAAGCGTTGGCGGCGGCTGGCCATGTTCCCGCTCGCCTTCGTACTGGTGGCGGTGCTGTGGGAGGCCTACAAGGCGGTCGGTCCGGAAGAGGGCGGCACCCTGTTCGGCGTACGCCTGCTGCCACGCACCGGCGAACGGGCGATGCCGCACGTGTGGGACATGTGGGACCGGCTGTGGGAGCCCGAGGTACGCGGCGGCGACGAGTCGATCTTCGTCGTCGTGCTGCGTGCCACGTGGTACTCGCTGCGCGTGGCGTTCACTGCGTTCGTGCTGGGTTCGGCGCTCGGTGTGCTGCTGGCGGTGCTGATGGCCCGCTTCCGCTGGGCCGAGCGGGCCGTCATGCCCTACCTGGTGATATCGCAGACCGTGCCCATCATCGTGCTCGGTCCGCTCATCTTGTCGCTCATGGCGTTCGCCAGCCGCGACCTGGCCGCGAAGACCTGGATCGCGGCAGTCATCCTCGGTGTGTTCCTGTCGTTCTTCCCCGTTGCGTTGGGCACCCTGCGCGGACTGCAGTCCACCTCGGCCGCGTCGATGGAGTTGATGGACTCGTTCGCCGCCTCGTGGACCGAGACACTGGTGAAGTTGCGCTTCCCGTCGGCCGTGCCCTTCATCGCCCCGTCGCTCCGGCTGGCCGGTGCCGCCGCGGTGGTGGGCGTGGTGGTGGCCGAGATCTCGCTCGGGCTGCGCTCGGGCGTGGGGCGGCTCATCTTGTCGTACGGCCAGGAGGCGTCGAGCGATCCGCCCAAGCTGTACACCGCGGTGTTCGGCGCGGCCGTGCTCGGCCTGCTGATGGCCGTCCTGGTGGAACTGATCGACCGCATGCTGATGCGGAACCGTCCGAGGGAGGCGTCATGACCAACGACCAGACCGTGCCCACCGCGGCACCGCTGGCCGTCGAGGCAGTCGGTGTGGGCAAGGTGTTCAATGCCGGGTCGCCCAACCAGGTCGATGCCCTGGTCGACGTGAACCTGTCGATCGCCCGCGGCGAGTTCGTCTCGCTCATCGGTCCGTCCGGCTGTGGCAAGTCGACGCTGCTGCGGTTGTTCGCCGACCTGCTCGAGCCAACCAGCGGCACGCTGCTCGTCAACGGCAAGAGTGCGCACCAGGCGCGTGTCGACCAGGACTACGGGATGGCCTTCCAGCAGAGCGGCCTGTTCGAGTGGCGCAGCGTCGAACGCAACATCGAGTTGCCGCTCGAGCTGAAGGGCTGGGACAAGGCCCGCCGCCGCGAACGCAGCCGCGAGATGCTCGATCTGGTGAAGCTGACCGAGTTCGCCACGCATATGCCGTGGCAGTTGTCGGGTGGCATGCAGCAGCGTGTCGCCATCGCCCGGGCGCTTGCCGCGCATCCGCCGTTGCTGCTGATGGACGAGCCGTTCGGTGCCCTCGACGAGATGACACGCGAGCACATGCAGGCCGAACTGCTACGCATCTGCGCAGGCACCGACACGACGGTCGTGTTCGTCACCCACTCCATCCCCGAGGCCGTCTACCTGGCCGACCGGGTGGTGGTCATGTCGCCTCGGCCGGGCCGCATCACCGACATCATCGACGTCAGTCTCGGCCGCGACCGCGACGAACTCACGCGTGAGGCGTCGGCGTTCTTCGAGCGGGTCACCGAGGTGCGCGAGGCGCTGCGCGGTATCGAGATGTCCGACCATGCCCGGGGGATCGAAGACCGGTGAACACCGTTCGCGCCCGCCAGCTCGCCGGTTCGGTGCTGCCGCCGCTCGTGCTCGGCGTGCTGTTCCTTGCCGCATGGCAGTGGTGGGTCGTCGCCTACGACGTACAGCCGTTCATCATCCCCAAACCGACGGCCATCTGGCAGTCGTTCGTCGACGACTTCACACTGGTGTGGAACGCATCGGTCGTCACCGGGACCAACGCGTTCGTCGGCTTGGTGTGCGGTGCAGTGGTGGGCTTCATCTTGGCGGTGCTCACCAACCGCTTCGCCGTGGTGGCCGAGTTGATCAACCCGTTGGCCGTCACCATCGCCGCCATCCCGGCCGTGGTCATCGTGGGTGTGCTCAACAACATGTACGCCCTCGACAGTCAGTTGGGGCGGCGAATCATGGTCACCCTCGCGGTGTTCTTCATCGTGTTCGTGCAGGTGGTGAAGGGTCTGCGCCAGAACGACGCAACGCAGATGGAACTGATGCGCTCGTACGCGGCCACGCCGCGCCAGACGCTGCTGAAGGTGCGTCTGCCCAACACGATGCCCTACTTCTTCACCGCGGTGCGCAACGCTGCACCGGTCGCCGTCATCATCGCCCTCGTGTCCGAATACTTCGGCGGCACGCAGGATGGTCTCGGCAGCAAGATCTCCGGCACCCTCAACGGCTCCAACAAAGCGCTCGGTTTCGCCTATGTTCTCGGCGGGTCGGTCGTGGGGCTGTTGTTCTTCGCCGGTTCCAGTCTCCTGGAGTATGTCGTCGTCCCGTGGCGACGGCGACGGCGCTCCAGGTGAGCAACAACACCAACACAAAGGGGAGGAACATGCGCACACGTACCATCAAGGTGCTGGCAGCGCTCAGCGTGGCGGGTCTGCTCGTCGCAGCCTGTGGCGATGACGACAAGGAGACCACCGAGACCACGGCCGCGGCCGGCGGCGGCACCGAGACCACTGCGGCAGCAGGCGGCGGCGAGTCGGCCGGTGGCCTGGCCGTCGACGTGGCGAAGTGCACGGCACCGGCCGGCGACAAGGTGAAGCTGCAGTTGCAGTGGTTCACCCAGGCCCAGTTCGCGGGCTACTTCGCGGCTGTCGACCAGGGTTTCTACAAGGACGCCGGCCTCGACGTCGAGATCGTCGAGGGTGGTGTCGACATCGCTCCGCAGAAGCAGCTCGCCACCGGCGCGGTCGACTTCGCCATCTCGTGGGTGCCCAAGGCACTCGCCGAGCGCGAGGCCGGCGCCAAGGTCACCAACATCGCTCAGGTGTTCCAGCGCAGCGGCACCCTGCAGGTGAGCTTCAAGGACAAGGGCATCACGACGGCTGCCGATTTCAAGGGCAAGAAGATCGGTAACTGGGGCTTCGGCAACGAGTACGAGATCTTCGCTGCGCTGTCGAAGGCAGGCCTCGACCCGGCCAATGACGTCACCCTGCTCCAGCAGAACTTCGACATGAACGGTCTGCTCTCGGGCGAGATCGACGCTGCCGAGGCGATGACCTACAACGAGTACGCACAGGTGCTCGAAGCCGTGAACCCCGACACCGGCAAGCTGTACACGCCCGAAGACCTCAACGTCGTCTCGTACGAGACCGAGGGCGTGGGCATGCTGCAGGACGCCATCTGGGCCGACGAGGCCCGCCTGTCGGATCCGGCCTACTGCGGCCAGGCAGTTGCCTTCGTGAAGGCCTCGCTGCAGGGCTGGTCGTTCTGCCGCGACAACGTCGAGAAGTGCCGCGACATCGTGGTCGCCAAGGGCTCGAAGCTCGGCAACAGCCACCAGCTGTGGCAGATGAACGAAGTCAACAAGCTCATCTGGCCGGCCACCGGCGGCGTCGGTGTCATCGACACCGCGGCGTGGGATCGCACGGCGACCATCGCCAGTGGCACCAAGAACCTCGACGGCAAGACGGTGCTCACCGCGGCACCTGACGCCACGTCGTGGACCAACGACATCGTGAACGAGGCGATCAAGCAGCTCACCGCTGCCGGCGTCGACGTGAACGGTTCGAGCTATGCGCCGATCACCGTCGAACTCCAAGAGGGCGGCGCCTGAGCCAAACCGGCTCATCGGTTCGAGAAGGGCGGGTCGCTGCGGCGGCCCGCCCTTCTCGCGTTGCGGCGCTGGCTCCGGCGCTGTTCGTGCTGCTGTGGTCGACCGGGTTCATCGTCGCCCGCTTCGCCACGCGCGATGCCGGGCCGCTGACTTTCTTGGCGGTGCGCATGGTCATCGCTGCCGGGATGCTGGCGCTGGTGGCTGTCGGTACTCGCTCGCCGCGGCCGTCGACGGTGCAGACCCGGTGGCTGGTGGTGTCGGGTCTCGGCATGCACGCCATCTATCTCGGTGGCGTGTTCATCGCCATCGATCTCGGCATGCCGTCGGGCGTGGGTGCGCTTATCGCGGGGCTGCACCCGGTGGTCACCGCGCTGGCTGCGCGGCGGTTCCTGCACGAGCAACTCATGCGGTTGCAATGGATCGGGGTGGGGCTCGGCTTCCTGGGCGTGGTGGCCGTGGTGGTCGACCGACTGCTCGCTCACTCAACCGGCCTCACCGGCTGGGCGCTGCTCGGCTCGGGGCTGAGCGTGCTGGGCATGTCGGGCGGCACGCTGGTGCAGCGCCGCTACGCCGCGAAGGCGCCGCTGCTGTGGGGCACGGTGGTGCAGTACACCGCGTCGGCGGTGGTGCTGGGCATCGGCGCCGTGGTGTTCGAGCGCATCGACATCCGCTTCACTGCGCAGACCTGGTTCGCGCTCGCCTGGGCAGTGGTGGTGCTGTCGATCGCCGCCGTGCTCATCATGCTGTGGCTGCTGCAGCGCCAGGCGGCGGCGAAGGTGAGCAGTCTGTTCTTCCTCACCCCGGCGCTCAGCGCGCTGGAAGGTGCGTTGCTGTTCGGTGAACGCCTCGGGCCGTTGGCCGTGGTGGGGCTGGTGGTAGGCCTGATGGGTGTCGCCCTGGTGACCCGCCCCGGGCCCCGCTCCGCCCGCTGACCCGACCCGGGCACCGATCTTGTTCGACTTTCCGTCGTAGACAACGGGAATCCATACAAGTTCGGTGACGAGTCGTCAGGCGGATCGCCTGGCCGCGTTCACCGGTTGTTCAGTGCCGGCTGAGGAACTCGGCGATGAGCCCGACGGCGGTGTCGACCTCGTCGAGGGTGTTGTAGTGGGTGGGGCCGATGCGGACCACGCCGCCCTGGTCGGCGATACCGAGCCACTCCACCACCGGCA